>JACQZM010000664.1 GCA_016213885.1 Candidatus Rifleibacteriota bacterium
CTTCCAGTCCGCGCGCCGGCTCGACCACCTCCATCACGTCCCCGTATTCCTGGTTCAGGATCTCCAGCTTCTTCGCCTTGATGATCGCGGGACCTCGCTGGGTCTTCAGGTCCGTGGCCGTGCCCCGATGGGTCTTGGTGTTGTACGACAGCGCCTGGGCGGAGTACTTCTCGTCGCCTCTCCAGAAGACGACGTTCCCCTCGGCGAAGAAGAGGCTCTTTCTCATGTCGCCGTGGACGTTGTCGGCCCACATCTTCAGCCCGAGGTGCTCGATGTAGGCTCCGTCCTTGATCACGGCGCTCCCCTTCTCGTGATCGAACTCGAAGTACTGACCGGTCAGCCTGAGCTCCTTGTCCTGGTCCAGACCCTCCGTGTTCTGGGCAAAGAGAGACCCTGCCCACGGACCGAGCGCGAGGGCCAGAGCCAGAACGATCGTTCCGGCGGTCTTATTCAATGCCCGAAAACAGAGAAAACCCGGAACGGAAGACACCTCCTCCTCCGGCCGATCCAGACAATAGTCTCGGGAAAGGAATAGTTTTTGTCCTTCTACCTCCTATTCATCGACCTCCTCTCCGGCAAATCGCAGCTCCAGGAGAGAGAGCGCGCGTTCGCAGGCCCCTCGCACGTCACCATCCACGTCGCTCAGAAGCTCCAGGAGCTGGGTGTAGCTCTCTGGCCCGCCGACCCGGCCGAGCACCTGGCAGGCGGCCACGCGGACCTCCCGCCTCGGATCCGAAAGGAGCGCCAGAGCCCTGGGCTCCGCCCGGCTGCCCAGCCTCGCCAGGCTTCCCACGGCGTTGCGGCGGACCTGCTCCACCGGGTCCGTGACCAGCTTGATCAAGAGATCCAGCAGCGCCGGCTCCTGCAGGGCCCCCACGGCATGGGCCACGGAGGCTCTGGCCCCGGGCCTGTCCGACTCGGCGAGCGACTGGAACGTGCGCAGGGCGCGTTCCCGGTTGAAGCGGTACAGCTCCCGCGCCGCGTTCACCATCACCCGGGGCGACGGGTCGTCGAGGCACGGCAGGAGGAGCTCCGCCACCATCGCGGCGTCGAAGTGCCCGAGCCCCTCCACGGTGTTGGCCCGCACGCGCGCGTCCGGGTCGGCCAAGAAGCTGATCAGCAGAGGCAGGTGAGCCGGATCCGCGAACGAGCCCAGCGTCTTCACCGTCGTGGCCCTGACCCTGAGGTCTTTCTCCCGGATGAGAACCTGCCGTACCGGCTCGGCGGCGAGCGGGGCAGGCAGGCAGGCCAGCGCCTGGACAGCCCTCAACCTGACCCACGGGTCGTCGTCCCGCGTCAGAGGCACCAGCACGTCCAGGACGGCTTCCTCGGGCCACTTCCGGGCGATCTCGCCGAGGACGGTGGCGGCCAGGCATCGGATCGCCAGCCTGGAGTCCCTGCTCGATCTCCTCACCCAGTCCAGAGCCCCGTCGCGAGACAGTCGTGCCAGGAGGCGCGGCAGCTGCTTGAGCGCCAGATAGCGGTTCTCCCAGCTCGGATCGGACAGGGCCCGCTGGATGCGGCCCGGCACACGGGGAGGTGATTTCACCGCCTCACAGCTCCCGCCGTCTCACAGCGTCAGCATCGCGTGAATCGGGACCTCGCCCAGACGCTGCCGTCCCGACAGAAAGGCCAGTTCGATGAGGAACGCCACCTCGACCACGTTGCCGCCGGCCGAGCGGACCAGCTTGACAGCTGCCTCCGCCGTGCCGCCGGTGGCGAGCACGTCATCGAGAACGAGCACCCTCTTCCCGGGCTCGATGGCGTCCTTGTGCATCTCGAGGGAGTCGGTGCCGTACTCGAGCTGGTAGGTGACCTTCAGCGTCTCGCAGGGGAGCTTGCCCGGCTTCCGGATCGGGATCAGCCCCGCCCCCAGCCGATAGGCCAGCGGCGCCGCCAGCAGGTATCCCCGCGCCTCGATGGCGGCCACGTAGGCGATCTCCTTGCTCCGGTAGCGCTGGTACATCGCGTCGATGATCCGGGTCAGGTGGCCCGGGTGCTTGAGCAGAGGGGTGATGTCCTTGAAGATGATCCCCTTCTTCGGGAAGTCAGGCACGTCACGGATCGCGTTGCGCATCGACAGGTCCATGTCACTCCTCGCTTGCCGGCTTCTTGGGCCTGGCCCTGTGCCCCTGAGACACGACGTACACGGCCCCCTGCTTGTCGATGTCTATGGACAGCGCCAATCTGAGGGCCCGGAAGAACTCGTCGACGGTGAGGTTTCTCAGCTCCGCCGACAGCGTCCTCTCGGCCAGTTCGAGCGGACAGACGTACTGGATCCTGGCGGTCCGGGCCAGGTACCCGAGGATGTCCTTCAACGAGACGTCCTTGAGCCGGGCCGCGACGATGGTGCCCCGGCTGTCGAGGTCGAGCTTGAAGTTGACGAACGGGACCTGGGTGGTCTCGTCGGTGGCGCCCGCCGAATCCGGCCGGTAGTTGATGTTCCAGCTCTCGACGTTCACGGCGTTCGAGAAGGCGGCGGTCGGTAGCTCCACCACCATCTTCTCGAACTTGAGGCGCTCTTCCGCGGGGAATGAGACCACCATCACGAAGCGAGGGGCGCCCCGCGTGGGGGTGGTGGTCACGACCGTCAGGTCTTTGACGGCCCGCTGCAGGTGGCTCGTGACCTCGGCCAGGAGCTTCGCCGGCACCTCCCTGACGCCGTCGCGGACGCGGACGGCCAGGACAGCCTGGAGCTGCGAATCACCGGAGCCGAAGACATCCGGCGCCAGGATGGCCAAACCAAGCCAGAGGGCCCATAATGCTCGCATGCCGTAGATCCGGAAGCCTCACGGCCTCGCTCAACCGCCCTTGACCGTCTCGCCGCAGAGCGGGCAGAACTTCCAACCGGCCTCCACGGTGCCCTTGCACTTGCGGCAGTGCACCTTGCGGGCGTACTCCATGTCGACCTTCTTGTCCTTGATCTTCTCGAGGGTCTCTGCCGCGTACCGGCGTACCCACTCCGATTCGTCCTCCAGCGCCTGTTCGCTGGACTTGATCGCCTTGGCGTCTCCGATCTGGCCCAGGGCGATGACCACGTTCTTCCGGACGATCTCGTTCGGGTCCTCCAGATACTTGAGCAGCGACTCCGCGGCCCGCTCGTCGCCGATCTCGCCGAGCGAGTAGGCGGCGCCGGAGCGGATCGTCCAGTCCCTGTCCTCGAGAAGCTTGATCAGCGGCTCCACCGCCTCCTTGGCCTGCATCTCGCCCAGCACCTTGGAGGCCCAGTAGCGGACGTCCACGTTGGGGCTGGTGAGCGCCCGGATGAGGTCGCCGACCGCGGCCGGGCCGATCTGCCAGAGCGCCTCCCCGGCAGCACGGCGGACGAACCAGCTGGCGTTTCCCAGCTGCTCTATCAACGCCTGGATCGCCGCCGGATCCTCTATCTCGCCCAGCGCCTTGATGCAGGAGATGCGCTTCTCCTCCGGCTGGGTGTCGTCCTTGAGCTTCTTGATCAGCGGGGTGACCGCCCTGGTGTCGCCGATCTCGCCCAGCACCTGGATCGCCCAGTACTGCACGTCCGGGTTGTCCGAGTCGAGGCAACGCACCAGCGGGTCCACGGCGGGCTCGCCGATCTCCCAGAGCGCCTCGGCCGCGGCCTTCCGGACCGACCACGACTCGTTTCCGAGCTGGTCGACCAGCGGTTCCACCGCTCTGGACGACCCGGTCTTGCCCAGGGCATTGATCGCGCAGATCTTGCTGGACTGGCTGCTCCGCTTGAGCAGCTCCAGGAAGCTGTCCAGCGCCTTCTCCCCGAACTCGGAGAGGACTTCGCCGGCCCAGAACTGGACGTCTTCGTCGTCGGACCGCATGGCCGCGACGATCTCCTTGAGAGCCCTGTCCCCCATGCGGACCAGCACCTTGGCCGAGTTCTTCCTCACCGTCCACGACGGGTTCTTGAGGGCAGCGATGAGGGTGCCGATGGAGGCGTCCTCGCCGTCGGCGAGCGCCTTCATCGCCAGCATCACGATGCCTTCGTTGTCGTCGGACAGCGCCTGGACGAGAAGGTCGATGCTCCTCTTCTCGCGCTTGGTCCGAGCGAGCTCCGCAACGGCCTTCTTCCTGATCTCCAGGTTGGGGCTCCTGAGCTGACCCACAAGATCGGGCTCGGCCGGCGCGGTCGTTTCTCTTGTTGCGGTCTTCTTCTTTTCCTTAGAGGCCACGAAACAAACCCCCTTGCGCAAGAGGCGGGTCCCTGCCGGGTCCTCGCCGCGAGGCGGTAAGCGTTGAGGCGGTTCTAGGCGTGTAGCGCTAGGTCTCCTTCTGGGTGATGGGCATCAAGACATACGTGTAGCCCGACCCTTCCGAATCGGGCGTCAGGGTGGCCGGATACGAGGCGGACGAGACCCCCCACTTGAAGCTCTCCGTGTCGACCACGGAGAGGAAATCCAGGAGGTACTTCCCGTTGAAAGCGAGCCGGATGGGCTCGCCGGTGAGACTGGCCTCCACCTCGCGTCTGGCCTCGCCGTGCTCCGGCGAGGTCGAGGTGATGATCACCCTCTCTCGCTGGAAGTCCAGGAACACCTTGTGCTTGGTGTCCTTGGCCAGCGGGATGACCCCCCTCAGGTTGTCCTGGAACTCCCGGGTCCGCAGCACCAGGTTCCGCGACTGGACCTTCGGCAAGATGGCCCGGAAGTTCGGGAACGTCTTGTCGGACAATCTGGTCCGCATCTCGGTGGCGCCGAAGACGAAGGCGGCCTGGTCCTCTGCGAGGGTGATCTCGACCTCTTGATCCGGCTTCAACAGTCGGCCCAGCTCGACGAGCGCGTGGCTCGGGACCAGACTGTGGAAGTCGGGCAGCGCCTTCTCCAGCTTGTTCGTCAAGATGGCCAGCCGCACGGAGTCGGTGGCGACGAACGACAGCTCCCCGCTCCGGCTCTCCATCAGCACCTCTTCGTAGGTGTGGGGGCCGCCGCCTCCGCCGGACGAGACCACGGTGGTCTTCCGGACCATCTCCTTGAGAAGGCCACCCGGAAGCGCCGTCCTGGTCAGCGCCTCGATCTCCGGGAGCATCGGGAAGTTCTCCGCGGGGAAGCCCGCGATGTTGTACACCGCGTCGGCCGACGAGAGGACGACCCTGTTTTCGGGGGTGCTCGCGAACGTGACCTGGTCGGAGCGGGAGCTCTGGATCCCCTGCAGGATCTCCAGCAGCAGGTGTCCCAGGACGGCGAGTCGGCCGGGGACCTTCTCTTCCACCGGCTGCCGGTGCCTGAGCGAGATGCGACCGTCGGTGGTGCGAAGGGTCAGCTGGCCGTTGTCGAGATCGAGCAGCACGTTGAGGAGCATGGGCTCCACGGTGGAGGCGGGCACTGCCCGCGAGACCACCAGCACGGAAGCCAGCAGATCCGCCTTGGATGAGGTGAATTCCAACGTCCGATTCCTCCGGTCGAAAAGCCCGGGCACTCTATCATGCCAGGCTCGTGCAAAGCAAGGCTGCAATGGCGGATCCGGCGCCTCGCCGGCTCCGGTTCGCGGGCCGTGCGCGACTTCGACCGGCTCTCGCCCTCTTCTTCCCCGACTCCGGGGACGGGCCGGAGGCTGATCCTGAGCCGGGCTCCGTGAGACGGGTCGAGGAGCCGGGGGCCGCCGGGCTACATCTCCCGGCGACCGGCGAAGGCCGCGACCAGCGTCGCGGGGTCGGAGTACTGCAGCCGTGAACCGGACGGGAGCCCCAGGGCGATCCGGCACAGCTTCACCCGGTGCGGCCTCAGGAGATCGGCCAGGTACGTCGCCGTGGTCTCGCCCTCCGGGTCCGGGTCCATCGCCAGGATCACCTCCGCGGCCGATCGGCCCTCCACCCGCGAGACGAGCTGGCGAACGTTCAGGTCATCGGGACCGATGCCCTCCAGCGGAGAGATCGCCCCGCCCAGCACGTGGTACCTGCCGTTGAACACGCCGGCCTTCTCCAGCAGGAACACCTCTTGCGCCTCCTCGACGACGCACAGCGTCGAGGCGTCCCGGTCCGGGTCGGAGCACACCGGACAGAGGTCGCCCTGGGAGACGCAAAAGCACGTGGAGCAGACCGTGAGCGTGGCCAGCGCGTCCGTGAGAGCCGCGGCCAGCCCCTCGCTCTGGGACCTCGGGCGGGTGACGACGTGGAACGCCAGACGCTGGGCGGTCCGGGGACCTATGCCGGGGAAGCGGCGGAACTCGCGGACCAGTCGGGTCAGGGAACGGGGCAGCTCGGACACGGTGGGCCGCCTGGTGCGTCACATTCCGGGGAGCTTGAACCCGGAGGTGAGCGACGAGAGAGTCTCCTCGGCGGCCGCTTGCGCCTTCCGCAGAGCCTCGTTGACGGCAGCCTTCACGAGGTCCGCGAGCATGTCAGGGTCGTCCGGATCGATGCACTCCTTGGCGATCTTCACCGAGGTGAGCTCCATCTTCCCGGTGACCTGCACGACGACCATGCCGCCTCCGGAGGACGCCTCGTAGGTCTCGGTCTGGAGCTTGCTCTGCTGCTCCATCATCTCGTCCTGCATCTTCTTGGCCTGTTTGAACAGCTTGTTGAGGTCTTTCATCGACATGGTTCTATCCGTCTCCTCTCGGGCTCTGGGCGTCGGCATGACCGTGCAGTCCGGCCAGAAGCCGCGGATCCAGACCGGCGATGGCGGCCAGCACCCTGGCCGTGGCCTGTTCGAGCTCCTGACGCCGCGGCCGCGACGACAGGTTCAGATCGAGCGACTTCCCGACGTGGAGGGAAAGCTCGTTGGTGAATCTCGGCACGATCGAGCGGGGCGGCAGCGCCTCGTCTGTGCCATGGACATGGGCCGGAACGACCCGGGCACCGGTCCGCGAGGCGAGCAGGGCACAGCCGTGGTTGACCTCGCCCGGCCCGCCCTCCCCGGTCGCGAGGCCCTTCACGAATACCGCCACGTTGCGCTCCAGCCGGGTCAGGTAGCTCACGGCGGTGCGGATCGCCCTCAGGTCGAACGGACCCGGCCGCACCGGGATGTTGCCGACCCTGTGGCACATCCATCCGAAGATCGGGAGGTCGTGGAGCTGCTGTCTGGTCAGAAAGTAGACAGGGTCCGGGTAGAACGCCCAGACCAGCGCCGGGTCGAGGACCGATCTGTGGTTCAACGCCAGGATGTAGGGTGAATCCCCCTTCGGGATGTTCTCTCGCCCCACCACGCTGGCCCGCGCGAAAAACATGGTGAACAGCACCTTGGCGCAGAACCGGCCCACCGAGAGCTGGGGGCGCTCTCCATACGACAGAGGCGCCCGGGGGGCGGAACCATCCTTCGGGGGCACTGTCACGCGGGTCTTTCCTGATTCGATCCTGGTGGTGCGGCTCTGGCGGCTCTACTTGATCTGGCCCTTCCTCAGGAGCTGCATGTTCGCCGGGTTGGCGAAGTAGAGCGTCTCGTAGTACTTCGCCTTGGCGTACTGCTCTTGCAGCTTGTCGTGGTCCTCCTGGAGCTTGTCGAGCTGACCCTTGAGCTCGGAGTACTCCTCCTTCTGCCTCTTGAGCGCCTCTTCCAGCTCTTTCACCTTGGCCTCGGCCTGCTCGATCTTCTGGCCCTTCGGGTCCTTCTGGCCCTTGGCGTACTTCTCGTAGTCGGCCTTGCCAGGGTCCGGCGAGGCGCTGGCCGCCGGAGGGGAGGGGTTGAGCACGCTCTGGAACCCCTGGAGCTTCTTGGCTTCATCGGCGGCGACCTGGGCCAGCGGGCTCGTCGGGGCGAGCTGGGTGACGCGCTGGTAGCAGGTGATCGCCTTGGGCAGCTCTCCCCGGAGGTTGTACAGCTCCGCCAGCTTGAAGGTGTACTGGAGGTCGTCTTTCTTCACGTCCAGCTGCGACTTCACATACTGGATCGTCGAGTCGAGCAACCCCCCGGACTCCAGGGCCAGCACGGCCGGGTCCACGTGGTAGGCCTTGAGGAACGCATCCATGGCTCGGGCCGGGTCGTTGGACTTGTGATGGTCCATGGCCTGTTTCCACAGAGCCCTCGCCTCGTCCTTGATCTGCAGATCGCCGGCACGGGCCGAGCAGCCGAGCGCGACGCCGACGACGACCGCCAGGAGCCTGATACCTTTCACGTCGATCTCCCCCCGATCTACCTGAGCCC
This sequence comes from Candidatus Rifleibacteriota bacterium, assembly GCA_016213885.1. Taxonomy (GTDB): domain Bacteria; phylum Muiribacteriota; class UBA6191; order JACPRK01; family JACQZM01; genus JACQZM01. Next base: position 8,067 of record JACQZM010000664.1, read on the forward strand.
ACCCTGCTTCAGAATCAGCTGGGTCTTGTAGAGCTGCAGCTCCTTGTTCGATTTCTCCAGCTCGTCGATCTTCTTCTGGAGATCCTCCTTCTCTTTCTGGAGGTTGGCGATCTCCTCGTCCTTCTTCTTGATCGTCTCCTTCAGCTGCCCCGCCTCTTCCCCTCCCGTGTTGGGCGCGGGAGAGGCGGCGGTGCTCTGGGATCCGGAGGAGCCCCCGGACCCCGAGTCGCCGGATCCGCCGGAGGAGCTGCCGCCCGACGAGCCGCCACCGCCGCTCTGCCAGGCCTCCAGCGTCTTGATGTTCTGCTCCACCTCCGGGTCTTTGCCGCCCAGCCCGGCGACTCTCCTGTACTCTTTCAACGACTCCTGCTGCATCCCTTTCACGAAGTATATCCACGCCAGGTTCTTTCCCAGGGCCGCGTCCTGCTGGCTGGCCTCCGCCTGGGCCTTGAGGCCCGACACGATCTGGTCGAGCTTGCCGTTGTCCGGCAGCTGCCACACGGTCTGGTCGGCGGCGTTCGCCTGGCGAAGCGATTCGACGGCACCCTTGAAGTCCTTGGCGTCGACGGCCTGGAGCGCCTTGGTGAACAGCTCCTTGGCCTGGGGATTCACGGACTGTGCGGTCGCGGCGCTCCCGGTGAAGGCCAGCAGCGCGAGGCAAGAGGCCACAGCGAGATGGACAGGCTTCATGGATGTTCCCTCCGTGTCGGACGGCCGCTCGGCGATCCTCGATCCCCGCGGCCGGTGACGGCGCGGCACCGGTGGCGTTGGGGGGATCGGGAGCGGTCCCGTCCGACTCCGGAGTCTACCACGGCGGGCCGACCCTTGCCAAATTAAGACCCGGCGCCTCTCCGGGTCCGAGTCGCAAGACCCGGCGCCTCGCCGGGTCCGAGTCGCGCCCCCGAGCGCGACCTCAATCCGGATCCCCTCCTCTTCCTTCTCTCCCCCGAGCGCGACGTCCTCGGTGACTCTGCAGCCATGCCGAAGCCTGATCACAGGCCCGACTCCGC
>JACQZM010000620.1 GCA_016213885.1 Candidatus Rifleibacteriota bacterium
CACAGCCATCAGTTTTTTCCCAGATTAGGATAGGCGCTCCAGCCGCCGTCGCTAAGCCAACCGGCGTCTACGGGCAGCACCACTCCGGTAACGTGCCGGGCTCCAGGGGACAGGAATCATCACGAGACGTCCCCACGATGGCCCGGGCCGTTGCATCCGGCGCGGACGATCTGCCTGAACCGGAGAGGTCGACGCCGAGGTCGGCGAGGATGCGGGTTCTCAGCGCCCCTGCAAACACGGAGGGCCAGGGCGGCATCACACACTCACCGTGGCCGGAATCCGCGAAGAGCCGGTTGCCCCGCAGGTGCAGCACATCCAGCGGCTCGATGGCGAGGTATGCCATCACTGTCCCTCCTTGTCGAACCGGCCCTCGCGAGCCATGAACTCCGCGATGGGAAGCATCTCCTCGATGTATCGCCCCGGGTCCCGGGGCCGCATCGTCGCCGCCAGGTCCACCAGGTCGCGCGCCAGGGCGCGCACCCGGTCGGAGAGTGCGACGTTCTCACTCTCGTTCGCGCCCTTTTTCCGCTGTCTCGAGAGCTGTTGCCTGAGCGTGGCCTCGAGCATCATCCGGTGTGCGTCGGAGTCGAGCTGCTCCGGAGTCGGCAAGGAGCCGATCCAGGAGAGGATGTGGTACGCGGCTCGCCGGGACAGGTCGCAGGCGAGCGCCTGGGTGAGCCGCAGCAACACGCCTGGCGGGGTCGTGTCGAATCGGGGCCAGGGCGTCTCGGCGAACGGCCCCTCGGTGTCGGCCGGGCGGTCCGGATACCACGGCGAGGTGAAGAAGAGGGCACCGCCCGACCGCTTGATCACGCAGATCGACAGCGCGTTGCGCCCCCCCTCGCCCTTGGCTCTGCGCTCAGCCGCGCGCAGCTCTCGGAGCACGCGGCCCAGAGGCGCCTGGTGGTGCGCGATGACCGCTCCGATCGAGGCCGTGGCCCTGGCCCCCATCAGCCGGAAGAGACGTCCACGGAGCAGAACATGATCACCGTCGATCTGCAACTTGCGCGCGTCATCCTCCGGAGGCCGGTTGAGCAGGCTCCAGAAGCGGTCCAGACCATCGAAGGGGGCGACTCCCGAGTAGAGGCAGCGGGTCAGGAACATGGCTCCGACCAGGTCGTCGACCGACAGCATCGCCATCAGGTCGTCGCCGCCGCAGTAGAGCATCTTCCCCTTGAACACCTCTTCCACTACGTACCGGGCGAGGTGCGACGAGAAGCCGTTGAGCGCGGCCGAGATCGCCGCGTGGCGCGCCGGCGAACCTGCGACTCTGGCTCGCATGAACTCGCCGAGTTGCTCGTTGCCCGGTGCGAGCTTCTCGACCGCCTCCCGCACGGTCCGGTGCCAGTGGTCCTCGACCGGGGTGAGCAGCTTCTCGTCGGTACCCGAGACCCACCTTCCCATCCGGTCGCCATCCATCAGCATCAGCGAGTAGTACGCCTCGGGGCAACGTCCGAGCACCGGAAAACTCTTGATCGCAAGGACGACCCTGTCGTGCTCGCTCCTCGCCAGTTCGGCGTCGTCTCGATCGGGCGATCTCTGACGGTCAGCGAGGTCGTCCAGATGACCCGGGATGCGACGGACGAGCGTGAGCATCTCCGGGTCATCCCGGAGGTCGTGGACGATGCGCGCGGGGAGCGCCACCGGCGTGGCCTTGTCGGGGATGATCTTCCTGAGCCTCTCCCTGGTCTGAGGTTCCTTCATGGCGTTGACCAGGCTGTCCAGCGTGGGCGCGAGCGCCATCGTGTGCGTGGAGATCACGTAGCGCTTGAGCCCGATCTCCGTCTCGCCACTCACCTCTTCGACGAACAGAGTGGGCCACAGGCGCTTGAGCGTACATGGGGCGCACAGACGCTCGCACCTCCGACTGAGGTCCGGACGACGTTCCGAAACCAGTGCCCAGACCGATCTGGTGTCCTGGCCGCGGGGCGTGGAGAGCATCGCACGATCGGCCGTGAGCCACTCGCGCTCGCCGCAGAGGGTGCAGCGCCCCCCCTTCTGCGGCAGGCCATCGAACACTCGCAGCGTCTTGGCTGCCGATGCGGCGCGGTCCAGGAGGTCGTAGACCCCGGGATACAATATGCCGGGATTCGGCGCGAAGAATTGCTGCCCCTGGACCTCGACGTCGTGTTCGAGTGTGCTCCACGTCGCGGTCGCGAAGAACCCCGGTCGGTGCTCCGGGCCCGCCGACTGGGGCGAAAAGTGCCGGAGACTCTGCTCGAGCTCCGCGGCGGGTCGCCCGAGCGCGCCCTCCGCGGAAAGGTCCCAGGTGGCGCTGGCCCAGGTGACCTCCGGAAAGCCGCGGAGCTGTTCCTCGATCTGGGTCTCGCCGGCTCCCCCGCACGTCAGCCCGGCCTCCTCGACGAGCAAGTTCCACGCTTGCACGCACTTCTTCCGGATCCAGTCGCGGACGTCCTCCGTGATCTTCGTGGCGAGCTCGGCGACCTCATCCTCCGGAACGATGGCGACGAACCGGTTCGGCAGCGTCGCCGCGAAGAGCGGGTGGCCGTCCGAGCGAGGGTGCGTTTCGTCCCCACCAGCGGTCGAGGCCAGGCCG
>JACQZM010000621.1 GCA_016213885.1 Candidatus Rifleibacteriota bacterium
GGCCCTGGCCAGGTCCGGGGAGGACTCGAGCTTCAAGACGAAAAGGAGCCTGTAGACGAGGATGAGCCCCTCTCGCCAGAGCTCCCGGGCGAGAGCGCCGGTGTCACTATGCGCCGCCAGCGCCTCACGGTTGCGGGGATCGTCGAGGACCTCCTGCAGGAACCCCTCCACGGCGGCACGGGCCTGGGACCTGAGCTCCTTGGTCACCTGGCTCTGGTTGAGCCGGGCCTCGTCGGTGAGGCGGGGAACCTGGGCGACTCCTCTGGGCGAGGTCAGCGCCACCAGCAGCCTGAACGAGTCCGGGACCTCGCGTCTCGAGCGCCAACCCCGTGCCCGATCCAGGGCGATGGAGATGTAGCTGTCGGGCCGCGCCGGATCGCAGATGAGGATCCTGAGCTCCGTACCATCGGTCAGGAGGCCGACCCGCTCCTGCAGAGTCTGGAGCACGCGGACGGCTATCCGCGTCGGGCTGAACCGGTAGGCCCTGCCCCTCCGCGACGGAGCATCGAGATCCGTTCCAACGTCGACGCTCCACGCTCTCAGCCGCGCGCCTTCCTTCTCGAACAGCCAGCCGCCGCTCTCCTCGCCCTCCCTGGTCGTGACCTCCTCGGCCTTCTCCAGGGTCTCGTAGCCCAGGTCCGCGACCAGCGGCTCGAGAACGTGGTTCTTGACGCGGATGGAGCCCCCCTCGTCGCCCAGCTCCTTCAGCTTCCGGCGGTGAGCCTCCCAGCGCTTTTGCATCTCCTTGCCCTTGGGACCCTTCAGGTCCGGCAGGAGCTTGGCCTTGGCCAGATGCGCGGGGAGATGGAACTTCACGAACGGCTCCGGGAGCGCCGGGCCCAGAAACAAACAGTCCTCGAGGTTAAAGTCCATGTCGCCCCTCTTCACGCTCCCGGTCGTGGAATGAGCATCAACCGGCCCAGGGGCGTTACCTGGGGCTCCCCCAGGCGTCCTCTCCGGTCGAGGTCGTCTCGACGCCTCTGGAAGAGCTCCAGAAGCACTTTGGCTTCACTCCGGCGGGTCGGCGTGGTCTTCGCGTCCGTGGCGAAGGCCGACAGTCTCGCCCAGGGGTCTGTCAGGAGCTGCCAGCCCAGGGCTTCTTGGGGCGAGAGGGAGTCGTAGAGCCCCTTCTGGGCGACCTCCCCGCACAGTTCCACCACCCGCTCCTCGAACCACGACAGGAGGCCAGTCCGCTCCTGTTCCAGGAGACTCCTCCTCGCATCCACGAAATCCGCGGCCATCAGAGCAAAGACACCCCGGGCCTCGGTCAAAGCCATCTCGAAGAGCTCCGATCCCCAAGTGGCGAAGTGTCTATCCCACAGTCCCTTGAGGGGGGGCGGGTCCTCCTGGGCCATCAGGCCCGCCCACTGGGCGGGGTTCTCCATGACAAGCGCCTGCCCGCCCTGTTCCAGACGAACGGCCACAACCCGTTCCAGCTCCCGGCCAGCACCGCTCTCGAGGCGTCCGAGAAAGGTGAGAAGCAGCTCGGGCACCTGCCTGTCATTCCAGGCGGCGCTCACTCTTCGATCCACCAGGTCGTCGCCAGTTCCGAACCTGAGGTTTCGCACGCGGTCCAGGGCGCGGCGCACCAGGGGGTGAGCCCGTCCCAGATACCCGACAGGACGGCCCTCGTGATCGGTCACCTCCGGGTCGTCGTTGAGCCTGAGGGTCCGGGTCTCGCAGTCGTAACCCGGCATGTCCTCGAGGCCATGGGTCCAATGGCTCCCGAGGCTCAGGAGCCAGGTCCCCGGAGCAAGCGGGGTGACCGCCCGGGGATCCGCGGAGTCGGCGCGTACGGCATCCACAACGAACCGGAGGACGTCTGCCGTCGTCAGAGAACGTCCCGTTTCAAGGGCCTTGGAGGCCTCGGTGGCTGCCTTCTCGTCGGCGCCCTCGCCGGTCTCGCCCAGCCAGGCATGGGTCTTTGCCGTCTTCTCGAGGACCCGGAAGGTGCCGTCGATCTCCTCCAGGAGCTCCTTGTAAGCCGCGCTTCCCGTGTCCTCATCGTCCTCACCGAATCGGAACGTCTCCTTCTCGGGTTGAAACAAGAGACCCTGCTCCTTGGACAGCCCTTCCAGGAGCTTCACCGCCTGAGCTCCAGTCTCCCGCGCAACGACGCCCAGGGTGTTGGGCACGAAGGTCAGACGCTTCCTCTGTCGCTCATACTTCCCGATGAGCCTCAGGAGCAGTCTCTCCTCGAAGGTGCCCGGCAGGTACAGGTAGCGAACCTGGGGATCCTTGGTCTGCCCCATCCGATCGATGCGGCCGTTACGCTGCTCGAGACGGTTGGGGTTGTAGGGCAGCTCCAGATGAATCAAGTGGTGGCACCGGGTATGGAGATTCAGACCCTCGGCGGTGGAGTCCGTGCTCACCAGGATCAGATCATCCTCCCGCACGAACCGGGCGGCCGCCAGGCTCCTGGCCTTGTCGTCATCTTCGCCAGAGATCTTGATCACGTGGCCCGTGAAGGCCCCACGGGTCTGTCCCTCTGCAAGCAGCTCCACCAGGGCTTCCTGGCTATCTGCGAACTCCGAGTAGATGAGGATGTTCGCTCGAGGCTCCTTCTCGCGGATGGCCTTGATCTCTCGCAGGATGGCCTGGAGCTTCGGATCCGACGGCAGCGCCTCCTGACCCAAGCTGGCGAGGTCCTCCATGGCCTGCCGGGTCTCGCTGAGCTTCTTGATCCGGCGTGCGTCCCTGCGGAGACCCCGCGCTGTCTCGTGTAGCTTTTCGACGAGCTCCCCGGCGCCATGCTCGCTGAGGTCGCAAGCCATGTCCTCGGCCTCGAGCAGGTGCTGCTCCTCTTCCTCATGGACCGAGAGGACTCCGAACCGCTCCAGCCGCTTTCGTACGTTCTCGAGGCTCCTGCGGCGCTGCTTCCGGGCCTCCTGGTCCTCGCGGCCCCGGGTCTCCAGAATGTCGAGGTGCCCGCTGATGACCGCAAGGGTGTTCAAGCAGGCCCGGACCGAAGACACAGAGCGCTTGAGCAAGGAGATGAAGGCCAGCACCTCCCCGTACTCTCGCGTTCTGAGGGCCCTCCGCAGGCGTGGCGCTACCAGGACGAGCAGGGCCTCCACGAACCTCCGGTACGCAGCGTGCTCCGGTCCGGCCAGCGTCACCGGAATCGGATGGACTTGGCGCTTCTTGAACAGTTCCTCCCCGGTCTGAGAGTCCTTCACGTGCCGGGTCAAGCGCCGGACAAGGTGGCGACGGTACATCTCGCCCCGGAGTCCGCCCCGGCCGTCCACCAGGCTGGGATCGAGCAAGGCCATCAGGGACGCGAAGTGTGCGTCGTCTCCGTCGTGGGGAGTGGCGGTGAGCAAGAGGAGGCAGTCCGTGCGACGAGCCAGCGTCTCCGCCAGCCGTCTTCTCTGGGAGTCCTCCCGGTCCCCGATGCTGCCCAGACTCATGCAGTGGTGGGCCTCATCGACCACCACGACATCGTAGGAGGTCCGTTCCAGGTCCTGGAGGATCCTCTCCTGCTTGGCGAAGTCGATGGAAGTGAGCCCGAGGGCTTCCTGGGCGAAGGGGTTCGTCCCCAGCTCGGTCTGATGTCGGATCTCCTGCAGCTTGTCCGAGTCGAGGACCGTGAATCTCAGCCCGAACCTCTCCCTCAGTTCCTGTTGCCACTGGTCGAGCAGAGGGCCTGCCGGGGAGACGATGAGGATCCGATGGGCGAGGCGGCGGGCGATCAGCTCCGCAAGGATGAGCCCGGCCTCGACGGTCTTTCCCAGGCCCACGCCGTCGGCCAGCATCAACCGCGGCCGGCTCATCTGGAGGACCCGCTTGAGGGGAACGAGCTGGTAGCGATGGATCCGGAGCCGCCCGGGCTGGGCTGCGGAGAAGGCCAGAGGACCCAGTGCCTGGTCGAGCAGGAAGGCCTGGTGGTAGATCCTCCAGTGGAGAAGCCGGGCAGGCCTTCGGGGATCGACGTCGGTGGCTACTGGCTCGATCCTCTCGAAGGGGGCGAGCAGGTCGATCTCTTTCCCCCGGAGTTCCCCCTCGAGGCACCTGAGCCGGTACAGATCCTGCTCTCCGGCGGGCTGGAAGAACACGACCTCCCACCGGAGTCCCCGCGCTTCAACCTGGGTGCCGGGCAGCAGCGTAGCCTCGGCCCCGCCGGATCCCCGAACGATCGTGGTGCTCACGACATCATCTCCTGCTCCGCCTTGAAGCGGTGCGGTCGGATGGGACGACGAGCCCCGGCGAGTAGCCGATCCGCGGGCCTGCCACGATCCTCTTGGACCCGCCGGTGATTCTAGTGGGAACCGCTATCAGGTGGCCGGTGTTGGAGTCCTCGGCGAACCACTTCTCGGCGAAGGTCCCCAGGTCGGCGAGGACCTGGTGATTCTGGCCCAGGAAGGTGAAGTTCGCCGAGGAGGTGTCCATGGTTCGGTGGCACGGCCCGGCCGCCAGGGATGGCGGATACCTTCCAGAAAAGCACGAACCCCCCGACCGCCCTGCTGATGGTGGCGACGAGGGGCTCTCAGGCTTTCGCCCGAACCCCCGGGTGGTCTAGGCCCGGGAGCGTTGGGACGAGGATACCAGCAGGACCGACCAAGAAGCACCTCCGAAAGCAGCCTGCCAGCCTGCCCGTTGTGCCAGAGGCGTCGGCAGAGCTACCATTACGAGACCCAACGGCTGGGTTGGCGCTCGGAACGGACGAAGACTCCCATGACCTCAGGACCGAAAGCTCTCTCGGCGCTCGTTCTCTCGTTGGCCGTCTCGTTACTCGGTCCCCTGACTCCGCTGGTGGAGGCGGGTTCCCCGGTGTTGAACTTCTCGCCGGAGCGGTTGAAGTCGGCGGTGTCCTCCATCGTTGGAGAGAGGCACAGGAGCACGTCGACCAGCCGCTTGAAGATGACACGAGAGCTCATCTGCGCCACCTTCAAGAAGGCCGGCTGGGACGTTGAAGTCAGACCGTTCTCGATCTCTGGAGTCACCGGGTCCAACATCGTTGCCCGACGCCTTGGTCGAGTAAACCCCGAGAGAATCTGGATCCTCGGAGCCCACTACGATACCGCCCGCGATACGCCTGGAGCCGACGACAACGCCAGCGGCATCGCGGGCATACTGGAAGCGGCCCGTCTGCTCTCCAGGCACAGCTTCCGGGACACGGTGGAGCTAGTCGCCTGGGACCTCGAGGAGTCGCTTCACGGAGGCAGCGAGCACATGGCCGGAGCTGCTCGCCGGGCTGGGACGAAGATCCAGTGCGCCGTCAGTCTCGAGATGATCGGTTTCCGGCGGATCGAGCCCGGCTCACAGAGGTTCCCGGACCGTCTGCTCGAGCTCTTCCCCGCGGTGGCCCGATGGAGCTCGTCCCGGCAACATCGCGGGGACTTCGTTGCCGCGATCGGAGATCCTGGAGCACGGAGGCTCCTCGACGCCATCGCCGTGGCAGGCGAGAAGAGCAACGTTCCCGTGGCAACCTTGGAGGCGACGAGCCGAGCCCAGGATGTCCGGCATCTCCTCCGAAGTGATCACGCTTCCTTCTGGGCTGCGGGTTATCCTGGGGTAATGATCACCGACACC
>JACQZM010000622.1 GCA_016213885.1 Candidatus Rifleibacteriota bacterium
CCTCGAGGTCGGCAAGAAACAGGACAACATCGTCATCAACGGCATAGACAAGCAGAAGGTCGGGGAGTTTGCAGCTGTCGTCCGCAGGATCCGGCCCCCGGAGCCCTACAAGGGCAAGGGGAGCCGGTACCGCGGCGAGCTCGTGAAGACCAAGACTGGCAAGAAGGTCAGCGCTTAGGCTCCAGGACCGCGTTCGAGGAGAGCTTGAAGATATGGGTCACACGAACAAGATGGAAGAGGCGAGGGTCCGCCGGCATGTGAGGGTGCGTCGCAAGGTCAAGGGAACCGCCGAGCGTCCCCGGCTGGTGGTTTTCAGAAGCTCCAAGCACATGTACGCGCAGCTGGTGAACGACGAGGACGACAAGACCATCGGGGGCGTCTCCACGCTGAGCCCCCCTTTGCGGGAGCGGTGCGCCAGCCTCAAGGGGCTGGAATGCGCCAAGGTGGTCGGGGAAGCGATCGCTGCCCTGGCCCTCGAGAAGAGCATCACGCAGGTGGTCTACGACCGTGGCGGGTTCGCCTTTCTGGGCAAGGTCAAGGCCCTGGCGGACGCTGCGCGGGCGAAGGGGCTGAAGTTCTAGCGGGCGATGATCGGACGCCCGCGCCGCGGGCGCTCCGGCACCGCCGAGGTGGCATGGGTCGGACAGGAGGAGGACCGCTTGGCTCGCAATATTTCAGCTTCTCGGTGCTCGGCGTCGTGGGCGATGGCAAGGGGCGCGTGGGCGTCGGACTGGGCAAGGCCAACTTGGTGCCCGATGCGGTCCGGAAGAGCCTCGAGGCTGCCAAGAAGCACATGGTGGAGATCCCGATCACGAAGAAGGGCACGATCCCCTTCACGGTCCGGGGCCACTACGGGTCGGGCTGCGTGGTGATGAAGCCAGCGGCGCCCGGGACCGGAGTGATCGCCGGCGGTTGCGTCCGGGCCGTCATGGAGGCGGCGGGGATCAGGGACATCCTGACCAAGTCGCTGGGCAACACGAACCCCGCCAACCTGTTGCGCGCCGCGATGAACGGGCTCTTGTCGTTGAAGAAGCCCGGCGAGATCGCCAAGGTCCGGGGGCTTACGCTCAAGCAGCTGTTCGAGGGCGTCGGCAGCCAGGGCTAGGCCGAATCTGGAGGACTGTCATGGCAAAGTTGGAGATCACACTGGTCCGGGGGCTGGCCAGCAAGACACCCCGGCAGAGAGACACGGCGATATCGCTGGGCCTGAACAAGAAGCACAAGACCGTGGTCCACGACGACACGCCGGCGATCCGCGGAAAGATCGAGACGCTGCTCCACATGATCACGGTGCGCGAAACCGAGGAGAAGTAGCGCGAGAAAGGACTTTACTCGAGTCCGGAAGGCCGCTATAATAGCCGCCTTCCCGGCGTTGTTGCCGGCCTTTTCCGCCTGCGTTTCGCAGCAGTGGATCGGCCTTCCGACAACAAGGTAGTGCAGGAGAGAGATCATGAATCTGGACGACATCAAGTTCCCTCGCGGAGCCAGAAAGCCGCGAAAGCGAAAGGGCTTCGGTCGCAGCACCGGTCATGGCAAGACGAGCGGACGGGGCGGCAAGGGACAGACCGCCCGGGTCGGGACCGGGAAGCCCAGGGTCGGGTTCGAGGGCGGCCAGATGCCGCTCTCGCGGCGCGTTCCCAAGCGCGGGTTCACGAACATCTTCCAGAAGGTGTACGCCCCGCTCAACGTGGAGGACCTGGATATCTTCGAGGACGGCACCCGGGTCACCATCGACCTCCTGAAGGAGAAGCGACTGGTGAGGAAGTCCGCGAAGCTCGTGAAGATCCTCGGCGAGGGCGAGCTGAAGAAGAAGCTGGCGGTCAGCGCCCACAAGTTCTCGAAGACCGCTGAAGAGAAGATCAAGAAGGCTGGCGGCACGATCGAGGTGATCTAGTGATCGAAACATTCTCCAACGCCTTCAAGATCAGGGAGCTCAGGAACAGGATCTGGTTCACGTTCCTGATGGTCCTGGTCTTCAGGCTGGGCTGTCAAATCCCGACCCCCGGGATCGACGCGCACAAGATGAAGGCTATGATCGAGGCGGCGGCCAACTCCGTCCTCGGTTTCTTCAACATCTTTTCGGGTGGCGCGTTGGAGAAGTTCTCGGTGTTTGCGCTGGGTATCACGCCCTACATCAACTCCTCCATCATCATGCAGCTCCTGATCTACGTCATTCCGGATCTGGAGAGGCTGGCGAAGGAGGAAGGGGAAGAAGGGCGGAGGAAGATCAGCCAGTACACCCGGTACGGCACGGTGGTCATCGGGGCTCTCCAGGCGTTCGGTATCTGCGTCTGGCTGGAACGGCTCGCCGATTCCAGGGGACCGATGAACATCGTCATCGAGCCGGGCATGGCGTTCAAGCTGATGGCCGTGCTGACCCTGACCGCGGGCACGGCGTTCATCATGTGGCTGGGCGAGCAGATGACCGCGATGGGTATCGGGAATGGCGTCTCCATCCTGATCACGGCGGGCATCGTCTCCCGGTTGCCGTCGGCCACCGGGACCGTCTATCACACGTTCGAGCTCGACAAGCTGAACCCGCTGGGGTTCCTGAAGCTGATCGGGCTCTTGGTGATCGTGCTGGGGGTGATCGCCGCGGTCGTGGTCGTGCAGGACGGTGTCCGCAAGATACCGGTCCAGCACGCCAAGCGGGTGGTGGGCCGCAGGGTGTACGGAGGGGCGACCACGCACATCCCGCTGCGGGTCAACCAGGGAGGGGTCATACCGGTGATCTTCGCGTCGTCGGTGATGATGTTTCCCACGATGATCCTCGACTACGTGGTGAAGATGTGGGATCTGACCACCAAGGTCGATCCGCTGTCGTCCACCCTGAAGTGGATGTACGAGATCTTCCAGCCGGGCCGCTGGGCCTACATGACCTCGGAGTTCCTGCTGATCATCTTCTTCACCTACTTCTACACGGCGATCCAGCTGAACCCGAAGGAGATCTCCGACAACCTCAAGAAGTACGGGGGGTTCATACCGGGCATTCGCGCCGGCCGGAAGACCGCGGAGTTCATCGATCGTATCCTCAACCGGGTCACCCTGGCAGGCGCCATCTTCCTGGGCCTCATCGCCCTGGTGCCCCAGTTGATGTGGAGCCTGTTCAGGCTGAACATCTACTTCGGCGGCACGAGCTTGCTGATCGTGGTGGGGGTGGCACTCGACACGGTGCGACAGATGGAATCCCACATGGTGACACGCCATTACCAGGGGTTCATGCGATAGGGGGATTCTTATCAAAAACGGCCGAAAGTGCATCAACCTCTTGCTGATGGGACCGCCCGGAGCCGGGAAGGGGACCCAGGCCGCCGTCTTGGCCAGAGACCTCGGTCTGGCGCACCTCGCCACCGGCGACATCCTTCGCAACGAGACGGCCGCCGGCTCGCCCGTGGGGCTCAAGGCCAAGACGTTCATGGAGGCCGGCCGGCTGGTGCCGGACGACGTGATGACCCAGCTCGTCGGGGAGTACGTGGTGAAGGCCGCGAAGGCGAACGGGTTCGTCCTCGACGGTTACCCCAGGACCTTGCCGCAGGCCGATGCGCTCCAGGCGCTCCTGGAGGGGGCGTCGATCGTGTTGACCGCCGTGGTGAACCTGGAGGTGCCCGAGGAGGTGATCGTGGCCAGGCTGGCGAACCGCCAGACCTGTCCCAAGGATCAGCGGACCTATCACCCGGTGAACAACCCGCCGGGCAAGCCAGGCGTCTGCGATGCGTGCGGATCCGCCCTGGTCACGAGGAACGACGATTCGGAGGCGGTCGTCCGGAACCGGCTCCGGGTCTACCGGGAGAGCACCGCTCCCCTGGTGGAGTTCTACAAGAAACAAGGCCTGCTCAAGAGCGTGGATGGCCTGGCGGCGATCCCGAAGATCGTGCTGGCCATCAAGGGGATCCTCGACGAGGCGCAGACTGCCGGTCCGGATTCGGGTCGGGGGACTGGACGCGGCGAGACCCCGTGAGCATGGGCCCTCGTCAGGGGCGGGAGGGGCCCTGCGCCAGGGTGTACGGAGGGTGTTGAATCAGGTGAGGCGGAGTTGATTCCTCTCAAGACACCGGCAGAGATCGAGAGGATGCGTCGCGCCTCCAAGATCGTCGCGGAGATACTGTTCGAACTGGCGGAGGTGGTCAAGCCGGGGGTCACCACGGGCTATCTGAACGCGGTGGCCGAGAAAGAGATCAGGCGGAGAGGGGCCGTCTCGGCCTTCAAGGGCTACAAGCCCTTCGATGACGATCTGCCTTTTCCGGGCGTGATCTGCACGTCGGTGAACGAACAGGTGGTCCATGGCATTCCGTCCGAGAGGGTGGTGCTGAAGCAGGGCGACATCGTCAGCATCGATCTGGGGGTCATCTGCGAAGGCTACTGCGGCGACGCGGCGACGACGCTGCCGGTGGGGAAGATCCGCAAGGAGGCGCGACGGCTCCTGCAGGTGACCGAGCAGTCGTTGTGGGAGGGGATCCTCCGGTGTCGGCAGCCGTTCAGGCTCCACGACATCTCGGCGGCGGTGCAGTGCAACGCCGAGTCGCACGGCTTCTCGGTGGTGAGGAAGTACTTCGGACACGGCATCGGGAAGGCGATGCACGAGGAACCGGCGGTGCCCAATTTCGGGGAGCCGGGGACCGGCCCGAGGCTCGAGCCGGGGATGGTTCTGGCGATCGAGCCCATGATCAACGAGGGTGTGGCAGACACGGAGGTGCTCGACGATCGGTGGACAGTGACCACCGCGGACGGGAAGCTGTCGGCGCATTTCGAGCACACGGTGGCCATCACCGAACGCGGACTGGAGGTCCTCTCGAGACTGTAGGTCCAGTGGACCTCCGGAGCCGCCAGGAGTTGGAAGAAGATGAAGGTCAGAGCATCGGTCAAGAAGATCTGTGAGAAGTGCAAGATCATCAGGCGCCGCGGCATCGTGCGGATCCTGTGCATCAACAAGAAGCACAAGCAGAGGCAGGGGTGAGAGCGCTCGCCGGCCCCGGGCCGAGGCGTGACGCAGCGCGTCGAGACCGCGGGGAGGCGGGTCGGCGCCCGGGTCGGCCCGGGGCGCCGGGCGACGGTGCTGGGAACGATGCCGGTGGACTGGTGACCGTGAACCTGGCTCGAGGAGCCGGCCACGCAGAGGCCAGATCGAGTTCACTGGCACCGGGGCCAGACGAGGCGACTAGAACAAGGAGAGTAAGGCAGTGGCACGAATAGCAGGGATCGATCTCCCGAAGAACAAGCGGATCGAGATCGCTCTCAGGTACATCTTCGGTATCGGCCCGACGAGGGCGAAGCAGATCATCGCGACGACCGAGGTCAGCCCGGACGTCCGCGTGAAAGACCTCTCGGAAGCCGACGTGGGGAAGCTCATCAAGGCCGTCAACGCGGTCGGCAAGGTCGAGGGCGATCTGCGCCGCGAGGTCACCTTCAACATCAAGAGACTGATGGAGATCGGCTGCTATCGTGGCATGCGCCACCGGAAGGGCCTTCCGGTCCGTGGTCAGCGCACCCGCACGAACGCCAGGACGCGCAAGGGTCGCAAGAAGACCGTGGGTCGGAGCAAGAAGGCCGTTTAGGCACGAACGTGGCGCCAGGGTGCTGACCCGGGGCCAGATTGTCGCCGCCAGCCGCGGCGCGCGTCCCGGGAAGGCGCCATGGAAATGGAAACTGTCTCAGGAAGGTCATCGATATGGTGAAGTCGAAGGGAACGAAGAAGGTCAAGAAGACCGTTCCGGTTGGACGGATCTTCATCCAGTCCACCTACAACAACACGATCGTCACGATCACCGACCAGAAGGGCAACGTGCTCACCTGGTCCAGCGCGGGCAACGTGGGGTTCAAGGGTTCCCGCAAGAACACGCCGTACGCTGCCCAGCTGGCGGCCACCCGGGCCATCGAGAAGTCGAACGAGTTCGGGCTCCAGCAGGTCGACGTGTACTTCAAGGGCCCCGGCGGCGGCAAGGACGCGGCGATCCGCGCGATCCAGTCGAGCCGGCTGAAGGTGGGAATCATCAAGGACGTCACGTCCGCTCCCCACAACGGCTGTCGGATGCCGAAGAGGCGCCGCGTGTAGCGGCCTGGTCTCGA
>JACQZM010000205.1 GCA_016213885.1 Candidatus Rifleibacteriota bacterium
CCTCTACTACTCCAGGTACCCGGACGAGATCGACGAGGCCATCGCCGAGAACCGCGGTTTTAAGTGGCAGGCGGTCGAGGGCCGACTCGGCTCGCCGGTCAAGCGCGGATGAAGCTCCATGTCGACGAGGACGTTGCGGCCGCCGTGGCGGAGAGCCTGCGGCGCCGCCGAATCGACGTGGTTGCCACCCACGAGGCAGGGAACGCTCACGCCTCGGACGCCGCGCCGCTCAAGTTCGCCGCGGATGCAGGACGATGCCTGGTGACACGTGACGTCAGGGACTTCGTGTCCCTTGCAATCGGCGGACACCAGGAGCAGGATACGACTTGATCGTCACGGTCGGGGCAGCGGCCAGGGCTCGTGCCGCCAGCCTCTCGCACTCTTCCGGAAGGCGACAACGATGACTGCCTGCTCTCACCTGGTCTCGACGTCACGCACGGCCGCGCTGATCGCGCTGGCCACGACTCTGCTGTGGACGACCCGCTCCGGTGCCTCCGATCTCGCCGGCCTCTCCAGCGAGCTCGCCGACTGCAACGTCGGCCTGCGGATGGCTCCCTCCCCGGTGTTCAAGGGGCTGGCGATGACGATCCCGGTGGCGGTCCGGGAGTTCAGACCCCGGACGCAGGCCGACGCGGACGTCATCAAGGCGCTCATGCCGACGCCGGGCGAGATGAGGTCGGGGTGGCAGTGGGACTTCTCCCACGGATTCGGTCAGCTGATGCCGATCGGAGGTACGGTCCCGTGCCGGGTCTTCGTGATGGAGATCGACCCGCTCCACGCCCCCACGGTCAAGGCCAAGATCCAGGCCTCGGCCCCGTTCGTCTACGAGACCCCCGGGTTCCAGAAGACGATCCAGGTGCTCGGAGCCGCGGTGTTCAAGACGAACTCGAGCGACCTGACGAGCATGTTTCCGGACATCCCGATGTCGCTGGGCCCACCGAGCCTGGGGACGAGCCTGGCCTTCGTCGCCTCTCACAGCTCCTCTCCTTCCCCGGAGCTGACCGGGACGTTCGTCTTCGACGGGACCGACGCGACGTTCCAGAGAGGGCTGGCGCTCGCGGGCTTGAGCCGGGACAGGCCGCCGCGGCCGAAACCTCCGGCCCACTGGATCGACGACGCGAGGATGACGCTGGAGGGCGTCGGCAAGGGCGACTACACCGAGTTCACCGTGTGGACGGGCGCGATCCCCTCGGGCGCGTGGACGGTGGGCGTGAAAGATACCCTCTCGGTCACCCTCTCCGCCCAGACCGCCGGCTGGGACTACCGGGTCGAGCCGCTCCCGCTGGCACTCCCGGACGGAACCGTCGACACCAGCGGCGTCGCCTTGCCAGAGATAGGGTCGAACCGGGTGGAGATCCACCTCACGGCGTTGCCTCTTCTTCTGGGGGGAGAGCTGCGGTCGGCGTTGATCCAGATGGTGCTCAGGGCCTGGAGGTGGAGAAAGATCCTCACGGCCCCGGCCGAGCCGGTCACCCAGACGCTCCTGCGCCTGAACGAGCCGCTCTTCGAGTACATCTGTCTCTCCACTGCCGAGCGGCGGATGAAACCGATATCGAAGCCGCTCACGGAGAAGCCCCCTCCCCGGCTCGACGCCGTGGGTGAGGCGCTCCTCGACGCGCGCGTGGGAGCGGCCCGCAGCCAGGCGACCGCGCCCGCCGGGGCGCACGCTCTCCACTCGAGCCGACCCACCGGAACGAGGAAGGACTCCTTCTACCCGTGTTGCGCCGAGCTCCTGGACTACCAGATGAACGCGCTGTTCGTCACGGCGATGGATGGCGGGCTGGGGCTCAAGGCCTTTCTCAGGAGGTCCCGACCGGAGGACGCTGCCAGGAGAGAGGCCTCCCGCAAGGCGGCCCAGAGCTCGCTGGCGAACCAGCTTGTGGATCTCGTGGCCGCTGGCTTCCACCGACCCCAGCGCGACCTCCCGCTGAGTGACACGCTGGAGGACCTCGACGGCCGGGGCGCCCCGGGCATCGCCGATCCGACGCTCGAGCCCGACCTCGTCTGGCTGGCCAGCGCCACGACCGGGGTCTCGCCCTCCAGCGCGCTGGTCAATCCCCTCGCAGCGCTCGAGGGCACCAGACCACAGAAGACGCTCTCCGCGCTCGTCTCGGCTGGGGTCAGGGCGGTCCTCTGGACCAGGCTCCCCGAGTTCGATCCCGCCCGCCACTACTTCCTCCTCACGCAGGAGACCCTTCCCTCGCTGACCGCGCCGCTTTCGTTCATGCGATGGAAGTACGCGGCGAGCGGCGAGAAGAGCGCCAGGGTGAAGGCCGATGGCCGCGCGTCGGGATACTCCGACGAGTGGTGGAGGAGCTCGGCGTACAGCACCGTCTCGACGTCTGGCGACAAGGAGACGTTCCTCTACATGTACATCAAGCAGAAGCTCGATACCCAGCGAGCCACCCTCACCGCCGCGGTGCCCACCGTCGGACAGTCGTTCCAGTGCCTGGCGTTCTCCGGCGAGCTCGACGGCAAGCCGGGCTCCGCGCTCACGCCGGTGACGCCGACGCGGGCTGCCGATGCCGTGGCATCCGCCGTCCGGCTGAACCTCGAGGCGATCGACGCGCTCGACCCGAACCCGGACGCGAGCCGGAGGGAGTTCGCCACGCGGGTGTTGCCGGCGGTGTTCCTCAAGTCGGATCGCGTGGCCCGCCAGTCGTGGGCGACGCTGCTGATCGGGCGCAGTCTCTCCTCCGATTCACCGGCCGACCCGGTGGCACTCCTCAGACTGGTGCTGACGTCGCTCGCACAGGCGGGAGAAGGGCAGGCGACCCTGGTCACCACCGCCGGAAACGAGGTGCTCCGATGACCCGCCGCCGTGACGCTGCCGGACCGGTCGGATGTGCGCTCACCGCATGCCTCCTCCCCTGGCTCGTCCTGCCTCTGGTCGGGCTCGCCTCCGGAGACCCGCCGGAGAACCCGCTCAGGGTCTGGGGCCAGATCGTCGGGGACGTTCCCGCCAGTCTCGTGGCGCAGCTCTCCACACCGCCGGGATCATCGCTCGCGGCGCTCACGGCGACCGCGACGATCCGCACGACCGGAGGCGTCACGTACTACACGGCCGAGTGGCCGGCCGGCCCGGCGCTCGACCTCATCGCGCGATCGGCCCGTCTCTCGCTCGAGTCTCCCGACGGGTCGAGCGCCGATGCCCTTCCGATATCGACGGCGGCCTCCTGGCCGTTCCAGGTCAACCTCGTGAACGGCCGGCCCGCTCTTCCCACGAGCGTGATCGCCGTCGCCCGGGCGGAGCTGAGCACCGGGACGAGGGAGGAGTACCTCTTCGTCGCCGTCGTCGCCCGCACCGATGGACGGACGGTGCCCGGCCGGATCTCGTGGCGACCGTGGGAGGGCATGCCGCTCGTCACGACGGCGTTCACGGCCAACGGCGGAGTCACGGTGAGTCGCCTGACCACGCCGGTCCCGCATGACGAGGAGCCACCGTCGACCTGGGAGGTCGAGTGGGTTCCGACGGATCCTCTGGAGCCCCGGACGTTCCAGCGGGTCTCGCTCCGGGACGGGGTGCTGGTCCTGGCCGATCAGATCGGCGAGGGGCCCGATCTGCCGGAGGCCCCCCCTCTCGAACGGCGCCGCGGCGGCCTCGTCCTCTTCGACCACGAGCTGAAGCTCTCTCCAGGCGACTGGCTCTCGCTCGAGCTCGAGGCCTCGCTGGGCTCGGCAAGCCAGGTACGCGCGGAGCTCGCGAACGGGTCGATCACGTCGGCCCCGCGATCGGACGGCTCCCGCGGGATCGGCCTTCCACTGCGCGGCGCCTCCGTCGTCGATCTCCCTGACGGCAAGGTCTGGGTGAACGCCTCGTTCGAATGCACACGATCGCGGACGATCCGCAAGCTCACGATCACCGGACCGGCCGGCGACTCGCCCCGCGCATCCTGGACGCTTCGCAGGCTGGTGCGCTTTCTGGACCACTCTCGCAAAGGAGGCTACTAGTGGCCGCCGAGCTGGATCGAGACGAGCTGTCGTCGCGCAAGGCCTTCTCCGCTCGATGCGCGGCGCGCTGCTCCGGCCGGCTTCCGGGCCGACAGCGGTGTTCGGGAGCGAGATCTGGCAGCTGGAAGCGATCGAATCCTGGAGCCGGTCGACCGGCTCGTGGACCGCGTTCTTCCCGCAGCGACCGGGCGAGCTGGCCGGCGACAAGAGGGTCGCTGGCTCCGTGCTGAGGATCACCGCGCGCCGGCCGATCGTGGTCTCGGTGCGTGGAACCCCCGCTCAGGTCGGGCTGCTCGACAAGCTGGCAGCGGGTGATGCGCCGGAGTTCTGCGGGGTCGTGTCCACGACGTCGATTCCGTTGCAGGACATCCTGTCGGCGCTCGAGCGCTCCGGCCGCTTCGCCAGGGGTCGGGGTGCGCTCTGGTTCGGGGACCTGGGTGCGGGCCGCTGGGCCCGGGTGGCGGACGGCTCCTCGAACCCGGCCTGCCCCCCCGGCATGACGTTCCGATGCGCCGTGGGACCGTCGCCCGGTGGCGGCGCCTCGCCATCGCCGCGCGCTGCCGGGCTCTCGGCGCTTTCGCCCGAGGGCGCGGGCCCGGCCGCACCCGCGCCGCTCGATCGGACCGACAGCCCCTCGTTCGACGCCCTCAGCGATTGGCAGGGCAACGCCATCAGCGCCACCGGTCTGACCACCGCCCCGTTCCCCGACACGCCACCACCCGGCTTCCTGATCGGAGGCTATCGCTTCGCCGGCCCCTCCTCGGCTCCTACGATGGCGCTGGCCACGATGACCCTTCCGGACGGCCTCCTCGCGATGACCAACCTCCCACGGGTCGTTCCGGTGCGCATCCGGTTCGACGAGACCGGGGCCTTGTGCGGCTACGAGCTCCTCAGCATCGGCGGGCTCCTGGTGGGGGGAAAGGGGACCGACTCCCGGGGCGCCAGCGTGACGAAGAGCGTCGACTCCTGGCAGAGCGGGAAGCCGATGCGGATCGTCGTCGATCCGACCGGCACGCTCCTGGGCTTCGGCCGCACGGATCTCCCGGCGGTCAGGGGGCTCGAGATCGACGCCGCCGGTCACCCCCAGGGGGACCCGGTGACGCTCTCGGCCTGTCCGGTGTCGTTCCTCTACCGGCAAGCGGTCGTCGACCCGCTCTTCGTCGGGCCCGGGATGGGACAGCCCGTGAGCCCGTACCTCCAGCTCTCGGTCCAGCAGGTCGGCAAGTCCTGGCCGTTCCTCCGATGGAGCGCCGGCGCTCCGACCAGCGCGGCGCCCATGGCGCTTCCCACCGGGTCGGACGCGGTCCTCGTCGCGCCCGGCGTCTTTCGCACCCGCAGCCTGTGGGTCGAGTACGACCAGAGCATCGA
The DNA here is from genome assembly GCA_016213885.1 of Candidatus Rifleibacteriota bacterium. Classification (GTDB taxonomy): domain Bacteria; phylum Muiribacteriota; class UBA6191; order JACPRK01; family JACQZM01; genus JACQZM01. The sequence continues at coordinate 5,320 of JACQZM010000205.1, forward strand.
CAAGACGCTGCCTGTGACGTTCACCGCTTCATGGAGGGTACGCACGTTGCCTGCCACGCTCAGGACCACCGACGGACGCGGGGTCTGGGCGGTCGATGGGCAGGGGGTCGTGGGAGCGAAGGTCGTCTGCAGGCCCAGCCTCCCGGTGGCCGCGGACAAGATCCCGCCGATCCCGATCTCGTACGTGAAGCCCTCCAACCCGCGACCGATCCGCTACCTGGCCAGCGGCATCGCCGAGCTCCTCGTGGAAGACTGGTTCTCCATCCAGGCCTGGTCGGACAAGAGCCTCTTCGTGGTCCACGACCCGACGGAATCGTTCCAGCTCACGCTCCGACCCTCGCTGAGCATCGGGTTCGACGCGCGCGGTCTCGTGGTCACGATCAATCCGATCCTGGCCATCGCCGGCCAGAACTTCGCAAGGAGCGGTGCCGGCTACATCGAGAGTCTCATGCTGTACCTCAGGCCGAAGCTGGTCTTCGAGAGGACCATCGACTGGGGCGCTCTTCTGACCGACACGTTGAAGACGCTGAGGAACTGCTTCCGGAAAGGGCCGCTCAACCCGATCCTCCGCGGGCTCCATTCGGACACGCTGAGGCATCCCTCGAAGTGGGTGGGGGGCCTCTGGAGGGGGATCAGAGCGCTGTTCAAGACGATCGGTTCCAGGTGGCAGTGCGACTCCGGGGGCGTCCAGATCGGCTTGGCTCTGCTGGGGCGGATCAACGATGCCGGATCGGACGATCCGCAGAACCGCGTGACGCTCTTCGGGAACCTGAGCGCCTCGAAGGCGCCAAAGACCAAGACCCGGATCGAGGACGAGAGGAAGAAGGGACTTCCGTGCGCGGCGCATGCCTTCTACGACTGGAGTCGCACGCTCGCCGCCGAGGGAGGGCTCATCTACCAGAGATTCGCCTCGGGCTCCGAAGCCGACACCACCCAGTCGTGGACCATGGCGGCGACGTTCAACCGGTCGCCGAGCAAGACGGTGACCTGCACGGCGGTCGACAACGAGACGACGCGGTTCGAGGTCGACGGGAGCTTCCAGCTCCCGGAGTCGTGGGACTGGTGCGCCGACCGGACCGCCACCGGTCGGTGGATCTACACGCACGAGTTCGAGCCGGATCGCGTCACGAACCGGGCGGAGTTCTCCGCCACGGATCTCGTGTCGCTCGAGTTCCAGAAGACCGACGCTGCCAGGTTCTGGCGGTCCGGATCCGATTCCGACCTGACGACGATCGACGTGGACCTGACCGACCTCTCGCTCCTCCTCGAGGCGACGCAGTCGAAGAAGGACGTCTCGCAGCGAGGGCAGTTCTCCCTGTCGATCTTCGCCGGCACCCCCGGGGACGACACGGGCGCCGGCACGCATGAGGTGCTCCTGGACCTCGGCGCCGTCTGGAAGTCGAAGGGAGCGAGCCCCGACTCGGGCGGCTTCCTCTCCGGCAACCGACGCCTCGCGGCGATGAACGGCTTCGGCCTGTTCGGGAAGCCCTCGGTGTTCACGCGCTACCCCCTCGGCCGGGAGACCCAGGTGTTCTTCGACCTGGAGTTCGACGGGATCGCCGAGGGGAACAGGGTGCGACTCGAGAGCGTGAACGGCCTGTACGTGACCAGCGGGACCAAGATGTTCTCGGTGGAACTGGGGGCGCGCACCTCCGATGGGCCCACCTGGTCTCCTCTCGTCGTGACCGTTCAGCACGACAGATCTGGAACGGCCGGAGGGGCGAGCCTCTCGAATCTGCCGATCGGCCCCGTGATCGTGAAGAGCGGCTTGATCCAGGTCAACCCGGCTGCCGACCCGCAGCAGTCGTTCTTGAAGCGCCTCGTCGTGGGCGGGGAGATCGACATCACCCGGATCGGCGGTCGCGCCCTCGGCGACGCGGGGCTCGACCTGGGGGCGACGTGGAACCTCCAGTCGGACGTGTTGAGCCTCTTCCTCTCGGTACCGACCGCGCAGCTGTTCCGCTGCCCCGACCTCAAGACCGCCTCGCTCGCCGGGACCGTCGACTACTCCCAGGGCTGGAAGAACGCAGTCTGGAACCTCGGTGCCCAGTGCGTCGTGGCTCCTTCGTGGCTCGACGGCAAATCGGCGACGGCCACCGCGTCGCTTGCGGGATCGCCCACACCGGACCAGGTCGGAATCAAGGTCACGGGGCTGATCCCCTCGATCGAGTACTGGACCGACGGCTCCGTGACGATCAACAGCCTGGGCCTGACGTGGGACTTCGACACGAAGACGCTCGGGTATCTGGGCACCACGACGATCACGCTCCCCTCGAAGCCGGCCTTCCTCAAGGATGGCTACAAGCCCTACCTCCAGTTCCCCCGGCAGCTCGAGGGCCAGCTCTCCGGGACTGGCAAGAGCCTCTCCATCATCGCCCAGTGCGTGCCCAAGCTCCAGGCGATGATCACCGACTCCGTGGGGCTCCAGATCGACACGCTCGCGTTCAAGAAGGCCAGCCCGCTCGGGATCAGCCTCTCGGGCCTGCTGAGCTGCGGCGACTCGTCGGTCCCGCTCCACGCCTCGTTCGGGTCGGGGGACACGTCGCTCGCGCTCTCGGCGCCGTCCACCTCGACGTTCACGATCCCGCTGGGTGGTGGCGCCTCCGTCTCGATCACCGGGGTGACGCTCGCGTTCGCCATCCAGACCGGGCAGACGATCGTGACCCTCTCCGGAAAGGGCGTCGTGAGCGTGGACGGGAAGTCGTACTCCGGGGACGTCTCGCTCTCGGTCGACAGCAAGAAGAACATGAAGCTCGCCGCCACCGGTCTTGACGGGGTCGACCTCGGGATCGGCGGGGATCTGCAGGGGTTCTCGATCACGGCCGACGGCCTGTCGCTCTCGTCGACCCTGACCAGCTCCGGCGATCGGACGACCTCGACCTCCGTGACGGTGGATCTCGCGTTCCCCCAGGACTGGCCCGGGATCGGCGGCGAGAAGGTCCACGGGACGATCACGGTCGCGGCCAACGGCGACTTCTCCCTCACGGTGGATTCGAAGCTCGATCTGGGACTGGGAGGACTGCCGATCGAGCTCGACATCAGCCGGTTCGTGATCGGCCGGACCAAGGGGGTGTTCTCGGCGCAGGGCGCTGCCCAGCTCAAGTTTCTGCGACCGATCAACACGGTGCTGGGCCAGTCCGGCGACACCCCGGTCGTGGTGGACTGCACGATCGGACTGACGCAGGACAAGAGGATCCTCTTCGCGGCCAAGCTCACCAACGATCTATCGAGCATCCCGTTCAACATCGGGTTCGCCCAGGGGACGCTCGGGGTCAAGAACCTCGCCCTGTCCACCGGTCCGTCGCTCGCGGCCAGCATCCAGCTCGCACTCACCAGCCCGTCGAACTTCCTCCTGACCATCACCGGGTCGCTCCGGGGCGAGGCGGTCTCGTTCGAGATCACGAGCGTGCCACCGCTGGCGGTCGACGCGCTGGTGTTCAAGCTCGACCTGGCGAACCTCTCGTACAAGCAGGTCTTTCCCGGCTTCATGGGGGCCGGCGCCACGATGTTCGTCCAGGTGGGCGTGGACCTCTTGTTCAACCTGAAGGCCAACCTGGGCAAGTTCCTCTACATCCTGCCCAGCTCGCTGCCCCCCTTCGGGTTCCCGTTCTTCGACGAGATCCAGCTGGGGATGACGATCCTCGGGTTCCAGGCCGCGGCCGGCCTGTCGCTGCCGGCGCCGCAGATCCCGGACGCGACGGTCGCCACGAGGTTCGTCGGGGACATCATCAAGGGGTTCCGGGACTCGAACTGGGATCCGCTCTACCAGTTCTTGAAGGGGAGCGATGGCGATGCGATCCGGAACATCTTCAGAGGGCCCGGGATCGGAGACGTGGCGCTGGGCCTGCCCACGCGCTTGAAGTCGGCGTTTCCCAACCTGCCGGTCGGCACGCTCTTCTCGATGGAGCCAGACCCGGAGAAGGTCCTGGTGCTGTCGCTCGTGCCGGGGCTCCACTACCTGACCGATCTGATCCCGAACAGCGACCTCGCCGACGGGCTCGTGAAGGCCTTCCAGTTCTGCCAGGCCGTGGGCGAGCTGTTTGGCGACCCGAGGAAGATCGCCGAGATCATCCCGCCCGGCAAGCGGACCGGGAGCGTGGAGTACAGCTTCGCCGGGTCGGCCTCGATGAGCGGCAGCTACTCGGTGCAACCCCCGCAGGACGTGCTCGCCTCCGGGAGCGCCGCCGGGATCCCGGCATTTGCCGATCTGTGCACCGCCACCGACTGGGTCGAGCTCTCCGGCAAGATCGCCACGATCCGGTCGATCGTCAGCATGCGGCAGGCACCGGTGAGCACGAGCTTCGCGTTCACCTCTGACGCGGGGACGTCGTTTGCCGGGACGATCGACGACCGGTGGATCTCGCTGCGGCAGTACGTCACCGCGACGCTTGACCTGATGGACCACGCCTCGCCGTCCAGCCGGCTCTTCCAGATGGACCATGCGCTCTCGATGCACCTCGAGAAGATGATCGGCGAACACGGGGGGCTCGTCGATTCCGACCAGGAGCTCATCAGTACCGACGGTCGAGTCCGGCTCTCGCTCTTCGGCTCGTCCGCCGATCTCGTGGTGAAGTCCGGTGCGGGGATCCAGCTCTTCGCCGGCTCCGCGGGGCTCCTGGGCGTGACCACCGCCCCCTGCCCCCTGGGCACGCTGCGGTTCGTCTCCACCATCGTCAGGGAGGGGACCCGGCTCACCTCGGTGGTCAACGCGAGCCTCGTCGGGCCCGAGACCCCAGACCAGGCCGCCTACGAGGCGGCGCTCGCCCGGTGGCGGGCGGCGAGGTCCGCCCGCGACGCGTGGCAGGAGGCGAACGCGGCGTCCACCAGCTGGTCGGCAGCCAGCCAGGCTCACGACGACTGGCAGCAGCGCTCGGATCGGTCGAGCCAGTGGCAGAGATGCAAGAGAGCCCATCCCGGCTCTCTCGACGACACCTGTGGCCCCCAGCCGGCCCAGCCGGGCTCGGAGCCGCCCCGGCCCGGCCCGATGCCACCCCGGCCGGGGCCGGAGCCCCCTGACCCGGGTCCGCAGCCCCGACCTTCCACCCCGCTGCCGTCTCCCACCGACCTGGGCGAGGTCTCTCGCGCCCTTCTGAGAGACGTGAGCACCGACACGCCGCCTTCGGGCTTCGGCGTCCCGAAGATCGTGGGCTGGGTCGTGACGTATCAGCTCGATGACGCGGGGGCGATCCACGCCCTGTTCACCGACTACGGGACGGTGAAGTTCGACGCCCCGGGCAAGGAGTTCACCGCCGTGTACCCGGGGTCGATCCTGAGCGATCTCCGCCTCGCGATCCACCAGATGGAGCTGTTCCACCAGGCGATCTTCGGTCTCGACTCCTCGCCGTACATGCTCGGACTGACCATCTGGTCACAGCTCTTCAACGACCCCGTGGTCCAGCCGATGATCAGCCAGATCACGACGGCTGGCCGGCAGGTGAACATCACGTTCGACCAGACCGACGCGACGCTGGGGCTTTCGCTCGAGGATCTGGCGTACTACCTCACGCCGCCCGCCGGATCCGCGGGTGACTCGAAGACCGCGAATCTTTCGGGTGCCACCGACCTCTCGCAGTTCGAGCTGAACCAGACCGTGCTGCTCGCCAAGCCGTTCTCCGTGGTGGTCCGGGGCGGTGGCGACGCCTCCGACGCGCAGCCCGTGAAAGACCTGATCATCTTCGACGGCAGCCCGGAGATGGCTCAGAAGCTGGCCGACTGCCAGAAGCAGACGGGCAGCATGAAGCTCTCGGACATCGGGCAGCTCGAGGGGATGGGGCTCTCCGCCCTGGGCGATCCCATGATCGTGCGGTCGCTCTCCGTCGGCCTTTCCGCCGGCCAGGTCCAGGCCGTGGCCCGTCCGCGGAGCCTGGTGTTCAGCCGCCGGGCTGACGGGGCCGAGCTCATCGCCATCGGAACGGGCAACGTCGGCGTGATGACCCAGCTCGAGACCGGCGGTCCCTATGGCGACCCGTCCCCCTACCCGTCCAGGTCCGCCACGTTCCTGGTGAACTCCACGCCGGGGATGAGCTCCTCGACGGCCTCGACCGGCGGCTCCACGATGGTGACGAACGTGCTCGATCTGCACGCCGCCCTGGGGACGAACGTCCTGTTCCGCACGCTGACCGTGCAGAGCCCGTCGACCGTGGCCGCAAGCTACACCGAGATGGCGCCGGGCCAGTTCCAGGGGACGGTCCCCTCCGGGGGGAGGTTCAGGGTCACCGGCGACTTCGCCACGGGAATGACCGCCAGGCTGAAACGCGCCGATCCGTCGGCCGTCACGCTGGTCCGGGGTGCGACCGGCGGGCTCGGCGGCACCGTCGACTACAACGGTGGAGCGCGCAAGCTCCTGTTCGACTACAAGAACGGCCTCATCCAGAGCGACTTCCTCTTCCCGACCGGGGTCACGCTCCCCGGCGGCTTCAAGGCGACGCTGGACCTCGCGCTGACGCCCCCGCTCATCGACTTCACGATCCACGTGTCCGGCGAGATCAAGTTCAACGGCGACTTCCACTTCGAGGGTGGCGTGAACCTCGCCATCCTGGGGCACACGGTGAGAAACGGCGCGTTCGTCCTCGACTCTCAGGACGGCCTGACCCTCTCCGGCGGGATGGACCTCGTGATCGCCGACTGTGCCGTGCAGGGGAACGTCTCCGCCCACGGCGCTTCGTTCCTGGGCAACCTGGACGTCGGGTCGCGCGGGACCGGGGTGTTCGCGTGCGTCTCGGTCGACACCAACGCACACCGGCCGCTGGTGATCCACGGCGACCTGAAGCTCGCCGGCCACAGCATCCTGCACGGCGACCTCTCGATCAGCAGCTCCGGCCACATCAGGGCCGACTGGGATTGCAGGCTGGGCCCCTTGAGCCTCGACGCGTCGTTCACCTTCTCGTTCAGGGGGGGCGTGAGCGTGGGCGGCTCCTTCTCGGCATCGGTCCACACGTGGCTGGGAACTCTCCACCACAGCTTCCATGCCGGGATCGACTCCGACGGGACTTTCAGCGTGAGCTGGAAGCACATCGAGCTGTCGGTCAACATCCCGCGCGGGAGGGTGTCGCTCAGGGTGACGAGGAAGTGAGCCCCGCCACAGCGCCGTCGTACGGGCCCGTTCCGGGGGAGGTCAGGCGATCCCGACGCCGTTCTCGATGACCTTGCCCGCGTGGGCCGCCTCGACCCTGGCGATCACCTGGAGTCCCTCGTCGTGCCCGATCCCGAGCTCGAACGCGGTGCGGCGTATCCGGCGCGCTCGCTGATGGATCCTCCCCATGAGAGTACCGGGTTCGACAACCAGCCACGGCTCTGCCGATCGACACCCGCCGGTCCGCCCGGGTAGCCCTGTCCGTGGGCATCCCTGACGCCGCAGGGCCGATACCCATCTCTCGTACGTTCAACGGCGGAACGGTGCGAGATCGTCCCGCGCCGAGTTGACCCTGTCCAGGGAAAGGGGAGAAAGATGCAGCCGTCGAGACTTCTCGTCTTCAGCACCCTGACGGCCGGTTTGATCTCGATCACGGCCGTGCCTTCAGAGGCAGAACGGAATCGTCGGGCAACGCGCGTCGAGCAGCAGCCAGTCGTGAGGTCGCACGTGAGACAGGGCGTGACGCTCCCTGCCACGTCGGGGGCACCGAAGGTGCGCGATCATCGCGCCAACGTCCGCGACCACCGCGCGGTCGGCGCGGACAACCCGCACGGCGGCGTGACTGTGACCCCCTCCGGACGAAAGCGCGGTGGCTCGTCTCCGACCATCAGGTCCCAGTACGGCGGACCGGCCATCGGCGGCACTGTCGGCAAGGTTGCCGCCGGAATAGCCGATAACGTGGCGAAGATCCCCGGGTCGAAGTACCTCGGCATCACGGACTGGAGGCCGAAGAAGGAGCAGAACAGAGATCACAGACACCGATAGACGTGGCATCCACCGAGTCCGAGGGACCCGCGCCCCCGTCTCACGCCCGGGATCTCGAATCGCTGTGGACGGTGGCGACCAGAGGCGTCCGTGCCCTGCAGGTGTCGCTGGTGGCCTTCCTGGCGGCGGAGCAGCCCTCGATGAGGGACATGGGGGGCGGGTCGTGGGGCAGGACGAGGCTCAGGAATCGCTCGCCTTCCCGGAAGATCAGACCCAGGCCGTCGAGGCGTGAGAGCTCCGCCTCGACGTCGGCCTCGCTCGAGGAGCCGAGCGCCTGCGCGAGATCGCAGGCCCTCCGCGGTTCCTCCAGCAGCTCGAGCACCCGTCTTCCCATCGGGCCGACCGACCGCTCCACGACTCGCCCCGACCGGGAATCGTGGACCACGGTGGACCGGTCTCCCTCCTCGAAGAACAGCTTTGGGGGAACCGTCGAGTCCGGGCCCTGCCAGCGCAGTCTCCACGGTTCGAAGGCCGCCCTGAGGCGGTTGATCCACTTCGTCAACGCCGTGAAGTACCCCGACCTGGGGTTGCTGTCGACGAAGTAGTAGGCGATGTTCGCCAGCGTCTCCTCCTGGAACGGGTAGGTCAGCCGGTAGAAATCGTAGGGGAGCAGCTTCAAGCCGTACTCCTCCTGCTGGTTGAAGTAGACGCTGTACCGGTCGAACCGCAGCAGCTGCACGCCGGTCGGCGGGGGAAGGTGCGTCAAGAGCGGCATGTCGTGCACGTACTTCTCGAAGACCTCCTCGGTCTCGCCGGGGAACCCGACCAGCAGGTTCCAGGCCGGGTAGACGTCGTACATCCTGCATCGTTTCAGAAACGTCACGCTCTGGAAGGCGTTGGTCCCCTTCCGCATCAACCGGAGGCTCGAGGTGGCCAGCGCCTCGATCCCGGGGTTGACGAGCCGGATCCCCGCCCGCGAGAGCGCCTGGACCTCGGTGTCGGACATGTCTGGCCTCACCTCGTAGAAGATGTTGGCGCCCCGAGGGGTCTCGAGGCGGGGCAGCACCTCCGAGAAGAAGCTCCTGGGGATCAGATTGTCGACGCTCTGGAAGTAGGAGCACCTGTCGGCGTGCCGGAAGAGCGACCGGAACAGCGACAGCGCCCGCTCGGGGCTCATGGTGCGGTGCGTCATCTTGGAGCCGTTCAACCCGCAGAACGTGCACTGGACACGCTCACCCCACCAGCATCCCCGCGAGGTCTCGAACAGCAGGATCGGGGTGATCGCTTCCGGTGGAAACCGCTTCTGCACGGCATCCAGGAACATCCCGTGGTCGAGCTCCGATCTGGCGTCGAGCTCGAGGTCCTCGCCCAGCTCCTCGCCGGGCGGCCGGGGCGTCTCGCAGTTCTTCTTCGAGTACACCCCGCGGATCGTGTGCACCGTCTCGATCCTGCCGTCCAGGCAGTGGGCCACGAACTCCGGAAACGACTTCAGGGACGGACCCGAGAAGACGAAATCGATGAACTCCACGTTCCGGACGATCTCCAGGCCCATGGGGGCTTCGCAGTTCGATCCCCCCAGAGCGGTGATCAGCGCCGGGTTCCGGCTCTTCAGCTTTCGAGCCATGGCCAGGCTGGCCACGTTCTGGGCGAAGAACGAGGTGAAGCCGACCAGGTCGGCCCGGTCGAGGTCGTACCGGGTGATCATCTCGTCCAGGCAAGCGCCGAGCCCCTGACGCTTCTCGCGGACGAGCTGCTTGAACGCCTGCGAATGAGGGTCGCGGCGGGGGAAGTACCTCAGGAAGTACTCCTCGGAGTTGTCGGCGAGCTCGGGAAAGGCGACCTGCCGGAAGAACCAGTCACCGATTCCGGAGGTCTGGCTCTCCACGGAGAGCGAGGCGTACTGGTAGTGGGCCAGGCCGATGTAGTCGGCGAAATCGTGGTTCAGGTAGATCACGTCGACCGCGACACGGTTCCCGAAACGGTCGACCAGGACCGACTCGAGCTGCGCGAGCGCCAGTGACGGCATCTGCACCGTGGCGAACGGCATGTTGACGAGGTGGATCGTGAACACCGTGGCGTCTCCTTTCGACGTCCCCGGCCGGCCAGGCGGATCCGGCACACATCATCGGTTGATCGGGCAACGCACGTCCAGCGGCCTGAGCTTCGCGCTGGTCACGAGGGTCACCGGCTCCCCGCCGGCGATGGCGAGGGTGAGCGTCAGGTGCACCAGGTCCGGATCCCGACCGCCCGGGACCGGGGGAACCCGGCACTCGAAGTCCGCCACGCCGTCGATCAGTGTCTCCGACGCGCCCGTGTCCAGCACGACCCTGCGAAGCCCCCCCGCCCCTCCGGTCCCCCTTCCCGCCGCGGTGCCCGAATCCAGCGAGATCAGCACCGAATCGGCCTTCCCCGTGATCAACGACAGGCCCGACTGGACCTTCCCTCCGGGCGCCGGGTAGAGCAGCCGCCGGGCCTGCTCATCGAGATCTCGCCTCGTCAGTGCTCGGAGAGCGGTTGCACCCCGGGCGCCTTGTCCCGGACCACCACGAATGTGGAGAGCCGACACACGGATCGTTCGATCGGGGGTCCATCCGCGCTCCGATAGAACACCTCCACGACGATCCTGGCCATGTCGGTCTCGCCCCGCGAATCCCCGTCCGAGTCGATGGACGTGGTCGGACCCTCCTCGTCCTTGCTCCTGTCGAAGGAGACGGTGACCTCGTAGGCAAAACCCTGGAAGAACCGCAACTCTCCCGGGTCCGAGGGAAGGACAGGGCCGGTCGTCGGATCGAAGTAGGGGTTGCTTCGGCCCGGGGGGGTCAGCACGGGGGTCTTGCTCCGGGCCAGCGCCAGAAACGGCCTCTTCCAGTCTCCGCGCCTGGCTGCGGCCGCGATCTGAACCGGGGTCGAGGACAGGTCGAAGAAACGCTCGTCCTCGATCTGGAAGCGATGGACCGCCTGGTCCATGATCGACTCGGCCAGCAGTCGCCCCACCACCAGGGCGTCCAGCCGCAGGTAGGTGCTCCTGTTCTGACGCAGCGTGTCGAAGATGCTGGCCAGGGCGACGATGACGATCGCCACGGCGATCAAGAGCTCCAGCAGGGAGAGGCCGACCCACCGGGTCCGGGGGCGGCGACGAGAGTTCCTGGCTCGTCCTCGTTCATCCATGACTCATCCGTCCGTCGGCACGATCGGCACATCCGAAACGGCGTACGCATCCACGGGGAAGGAGAGCAGCCTGGTCTCGGAGGCGCCTCGCACCCGGGCCAGGAAGAACACCCTGTCCTCGGTGGGCAGGGGCACCACCTCGCGGACGTCCCCCAGCTCGCCCAGGAGGTTCCGGGGCAGCGCCGTGCCGGTGGCGTGGCCCGGCGGCTCGCCGACGAGGTGGAGCGAGTCCTTGAGGGAGATCAGATAGCCCGGAGTGGTACCGCCCACGAGAGAACCCGCCCGGGAGGCCGTGGTCAACGAGCCCAGATCGAGCGCTGCGAGGTCCAGCGGCGACCGGGGCAGCGGCACGACCTCCCGGGGAGGCTTCCCCGACCGCACCGGTTTCTGGAACACCACCTCTGCCTTTCCTCCCGGCTTGAACAGGGCGAACGCGATCCACTCGGACCTGAGCTTGGCCCAGCTCAGGCCTCCGATCACCGTGCCCCGCGGGGCGATCAGAGCGCTCGAGGTCTCCTCGGCGAGGCCGTGACCCATGAAGGCGGAGAACGGCTCCGTCTCGATCACCGGGAGGTTGAAGCCGATCGTGTCCGGTGGGAGGCTCAGCGTGGTGCCCGAGGCGGTCCAGGCCACGACGGCGAGGTCGCCGGACGGTGAGAAGGCCAGCGGGCTGGCGATCGTGTGAATGAGGGAGCAGAAGATGTTGTGCACGTAGTTCGGCGGGAAGTCGGGGTGGACTCGCCACAACCCCCAGAGCGTGACGCCGAGCTGGTCCAAGGGGACGCCGGGGGTCTCCACCTTCGAGAAGTCCTGGAGGACCAGAGCGCACCACGCGCCCGTCCCAGGGTTCATGTCGATCCGTGGTACGGCCCTCCAGCGATAGACGTGGGCGGCTCCCGTGGAGGGATCGTAGCCCGGCGGCGGCCGGAACCCGGGGATGTCCTTCACGGTGCTGCCGTCGGCGGCCACGCGCCACACCTGGATGCTGGGGGTATCGGGAACGCCTGCGGCCACGAGGATGGTCCCGCCGTCCGGCTCCCACGCCAGCGGGTTGAGCGGCTCCGCCGACTCCAGGTGCATCAGCGGCGATCCACCGGTGCACAGGACCGAGATCAGCACGTACGACCTCTCGCCCAGCCGGATCGACGAGGCCACCCGGCCGCTCCACAGGAGATCCAGCAGAGCGGGAAGCTCTCCGGCGCGGATGTCGGTCCGCTCGTGGATCCTGGCCCGCCGGTCAGCGTCCGTGACGCTCCGGAGCCTGCTGCGGGCACGATTCCTGGAGTTCAGCAGCGCCTCGCGGCTCCTGGGATTCTCCCGCTGCATCATGATCACGTTGGCCAGCAGCCAGGCCACCTTGAGCTTGCCGCAGCTGCCGCCGGGCTGGCCCAGCGCCCGCTCCAGCTCCGTGGCGGCCTCGAACAGCGAGGCCCGCCTGGTCGCGAGATTGGTCTCCTGCTGGGCAGCCTGGACCAGCGAGCTGCTCCACCACCGTGCTGTGAGCCTCGACCCTGGCCTCCCGCGCGGCCACGGAGTCGACGGCCTCGCCGGGCCGCACGAACGCCTGCTTCCGCTGGGACTCCACCGCGGGGTCGACGGAGTCCAGGGACAGGCCGGTGATCTCGACCGCCCGTGGGTCCAGCAGGCGTGGAAAACGCAGCCTCAGGTCGTACCGGTAGGTCCGGATCGGGCGGCCGTCGGGGAACCGGATCCACGCTGTCGCGCGGGACTCCGGGACGCGGGTCGGAAGCTCCTCCCGCTCCCATCCCAGCACGTAGGTCCGACCGTCCCACTGGCCGGCCTCGACGCCGCTGGGCGGCGAGGTGAGCGGCCCGCCCTGGCGGTAGCGGATCTCCTTCTTCCAGCGCGAGGTGAGAAGGCCGACCACGCCCTCGGCGCGGTAGAAGGAGTCGTCGGCCTGCAGCGCGACCCGGGTTTGCCGCAGCGTTCCCATGGCCATGTACTGCAGACCGCAGACGATGACCGTGAGGGCGAACAGCGCCACGAGGACCACGAGGAGCACGCTTCCCCGCCGCCTCGCCGGCGCAGAACCCCGCAGAGCTGCCGCCACGTTTGCCCCGGCCGCGTTCCACTGGCTTGGCCCCATCGATCCATGGAACCACGGGCCGGCCGCGCCTGCAAGGGACAACGGCGCATCCGATCATCGGGCATCGGGTTCCGGCGGGGTCGCGACTCCCCGGGGCGTCCGGCTCCGATCGACGCGGCGTTCCGGGTCGATCGGCCTCTCGCCGGCCGAGGAGGCGCCGAAGACCGCCCGGCACACCATCGACGAGGCGGCGACCTCCGGCGCGCGATTGGGTCATTTTCGTCCAGGGTGCGACGGCCGGGATCCCGAGCTATAATCTAACGTGAACGTGAAAGTCAAGTTTAAGGTCCGGGTCACGGAAGAGGCGATCCTGACGATCGAGGACGGTACGAACGGACGGCACGAACGGATGGTACGGAAGGAAGGGAGGTCGCCATGACGAAGAAACCGGTGACGAAAGAGAAGACCGCGGGGATCGAGACCAAGAGCAAGACCAAGAGCAAGTCGGTATTCTCCTGCACCACCTGCGGCAGGCTCAGCAGCAAGCGCGTCCATCTGTCCGCGCCGGTCAAGGACCAGGAGACCTACATCTGTGCGTACTGCGAGAAGACCACCGCCGAGCCGCGACACGTCTGCCTGCCGATGGTCGCCTGACCCCCTTCCGAGGCGCCGTCTGCCACCCGGTGCCGTTCCGGTAGCGCTGGATCCGACTCGAGGACCTGAGCGCGCGGCAGATCCGGGACACGACCTTGAACAACGTGAGGACAGCTGTCTGGAGTCGAGATCATGGGCGAGACGATTCTGACGATCGACGATCTCCATGTGCAGGTCGAGGGCAAGCCGATCCTGAGGGGGGTGAACCTCGAGGTCCACGCCGGGGAGATACACGCGGTGATGGGCCCGAACGGAGCGGGCAAGTCGACGCTGGTCCAGGCTGTGCTCGGCCACCCTCGCTGCGAGGTGACCGGGGGACGCATCGTGTTCCTGGGCACGGACGTGACCGGGATGAAGTGCGATGAGAGAGCCCGCAGGGGCCTCTTCCTCGGCTTCCAGAACCCGGTGGCCGTGCCGGGAGTGAGCGTGGCCAACTTCCTGCTGGCCGCCATGGGCACGCGTCGCGTGGATGGCCAGCCGCAGAAGATCAGCATCAAGGAGTTCCGGACAGCGCTCAAGGAGAAGATGGCGCAGCTCGGCATCGGCGACTCGTTCCTGGGTCGAAGCGTCAACGATGGGTTCTCCGGGGGCGAGAGGAAGAGGCTCGAGGTTCTCCAGATGCTGATGCTCGGACCCACCATGGCGCTTCTCGACGAGACGGACTCCGGGCTGGACATCGACGCGCTCAAGACCGTCGCGGGAGCCGTCAACCGGTACGCCGGCAGCTCCGTGGGCGTTCTTCTCGTGACCCACTATCAGAGACTTCTCGGGTTCGTGAAACCGCACCGGGTTCACGTCCTCGTGGACGGGTGCGTGGTTCGCCGCGGCGGTCCGGACCTGGCGCTCGATCTGGAGTCGGTCGGGTACGAGCAACTGGCCGCGGAGGCCTGAGGGGCGGGAGGAGGTGAGCGACAGTGGACGGTCCAGCGCTGGAATTCAGGGCGAGCTACGAGGAGCAGTACGGATTCAGGGAGCCCGAGCGGTACGTCTTCAAGGCCAGACCGGGGCTCTCCGCTCAGGTGGTGGACGAGATCTCGGAGATGAAGGGAGAGCCCTCCTGGATGCGGCAGTTCCGTCGCAAGGCTCTGGACACCTTCATGGCCAAGCCGATGCCGACCTGGGGAAACACGGAGCTGCTCCAGGGGATCCGGTTCGACGACATCTACTACTACATCAAGCCGGTGGAGCGGCAGGGCAGGACGTGGGACGACGTGCCGGCGGAGATCAAGAGGACGTTCGACCGCCTCGGCATCCCCGAGGCCGAACGGACGATCCTCGCCGGGGTGTCTGCCCAGTACGAGTCGGAGGTGGTCTACCACTCCATCCGGGAGGACCTCCAGAAGAGGGGGGTCATCTTCACGGACATGGACTCCGGGCTGCGGGAGCACCCCGATCTGGTGAAGCGGTTCTTCGCGTCGGTGGTCCCGCCGACCGACAACAAGTTCGCGGCTCTGAACTCGGCGGTATGGTCCGGCGGGTCCTTCATCTATGTTCCTCCGGGGCAGCGGGTCGAGGTTCCGCTCCAGGCGTACTTCCGCATCAACGCCGAGAGGATGGGGCAGTTCGAGCGGACGCTGATCATCGCCGACGAGGGCTCGAAGGTCCACTACATCGAAGGCTGTACCGCCCCGATCTGGTCGACCGATTCGCTCCACTCGGCGGTGGTGGAGCTCATCGCCCTGAAAGGAGCTCACATCCGCTACACGACGATCCAGAACTGGGCGAACAACGTGTACAACCTGGTCACCAAGAGAGCCGTGGCGCACGAGGACGCCATCGTCGAATGGGTGGACGGCAACCTCGGCTCGAAGCTCACCATGAAGTACCCGGCGATCTATCTCGTGGGCCGCGGGGCCCGCGGCGAGATCCTCTCCTGCGCCTACGCCGGAAAGGGCCAGCACCAGGACGCCGGGGGAAAGGTCTTCCACGCCGCCCCGCGCACCACCTCGACCATCACCTCCAAGTCCGTTTCCAGGGGGGGCGGAAGAGCGAGCTACCGGGGGCTCGTGAAGATCCACAAGGGGGCGATCGGCTCCAAGGTGAACGTGCGCTGCGACGCGCTGCTGCTCGACGAGAGGTCGCGTTCCGACACCTACCCCACCATGGAGGTCGACGAGCAGGACGCCACCATCGGCCACGAGGCCACGGTCTCCAAGATCGGGGAGGAGCAGCTGTTCTACCTGATGTCCCGGGGGCTCACGGAGCAGGATGCCATGGCCCTGATCGTCAACGGGTTCTTCGAGGCGTTCGTCAAGGAGCTTCCGCTCGAGTACGCGGTGGAGCTGAACCGGTTGATCCAGCTGGAGATGGAGGGGAGCGTGGGGTGACGATGCCTGGCACGACGCACATGCCGATTCCACTCGGTTCGGCCTTCTCCCGCGAGGCGCTGGAAGCACGGTTCCGGGACGAGCCAGACTGGCTCAAGACGAGGCGTCGCCTGGCCTGGGAGCGGTTCGAGAGCTCGCCGTGGCCCTCCCGAGCCGACGAGGAGTGGAGGCGGACCGACCTCGCGAGGCTCGACTACAGGGGGATCGCCCGCCTCGGCGGAGGGCAGACGACCATGGACGGCGCCGCGCTCTTTGGCCACGCGCCGGAGTCTTGCGAGCAGGCGGGCCCCAGGCCGTCCAGGGAGACGAAGTTCACCGCTCTGAACGAGGCGTTCGCGGAGGCGGAGGCTCTCGTTCACGTGGCGCCCGGAGCGACGAGGCTGGCGTCGATCGTCCGTCGCGGAGGGGAGGCGTTCTTCCCGCGGACGCTCGTGGTGCTCGAGGAGCGGAGCGAGGCCGTGGTCGTGGAGGTGGAGGAGGACGACAGCTGCCGGTCCGGTCTCTGCTCCGGGCTGGCGGAGCTTCGCGTGGGGCCCGGCGCGAAGCTCACCTACGTCCGGGTGCAGGTTCTGGGGGAGGGGGTCGGCAACTTCGACACGATCCAGGCGACCCTGAAGGCCGGCTCCGACGTCACGCTGGTGGTGGCGAACGCCGGGGGGCAGCTCACCAAGCAGTTCGTCGAGGCCAGTCTCGTGGGCGAAGGGGCGAGGCTGGGGCTGTTCGGGCTCACGGCGGGCGCCCGGTCGCAGCACCACGACATCCAGGCCACGATCGTCCACGCCGCTCCCTCGACGACCAGCGACGTGCTCTACCGGACGGCGCTCAGGGGCAGGGCCAGATCGGTCTTCGTCGGCACCATCCAGGTGAAGAAGGGGGCCTCGAAGACCGATGCCTACGAGGCGAGTCGCAACCTGCTGCTGTCGAAGGAGGCCCGGGCCGACTCGATCCCGCGACTCGAGATCGAGACCGACGACGTCCGGTGCGGCCACGCGAGCGCCACCGGGCCGCTGGACGAGGAGCAGCTGTTCTATCTGATGTCCCGGGGCCTCACGGCCGGCGAGGCAGAGAACCTGATCGTGGAGGGGTTCTTCGCCGATGCGCTCACCAGGGCGCCCGGCGGCGGAGAGCTGGGATGGGTGCCCGACTTCGTCCGGGGTTCCCTGATGCGGGTGCTGGAGGGGAGGGATCGACATGGCTGATTTCGTCTGTGTCGCCAGGGCCGGTGATCTGGTGGACGGACAGGCGCTCTCGACGTTCGTCGGCGACGAGCGCGTGGCCGTGTTCCGGATAGCCGGCCAGTTCTACGCGATCGAGGATCGATGCACCCACGACGAGGGGACCCTCTCCGAAGGGAGCGTCGACGGAGAGATCATCGAATGTCCCCGGCACGGGGCGAAGTTCAACATCAGGACCGGGGAGGTGCTCTCCATGCCCGCGGTGGTCCCGGTGCGGACGTTTCCGGTGAGAGTCGTGGACGGCGAGGTGTTCGTGCGGGTCGCCGGGGAGGGCCCATGCTAGCCGCCAAGGCCGATTTCCCCTTGCTCGGCACGACGATGCGCGGCCGGTCGCTCGTCTATCTGGACAGCGCGGCGACGACCCAGAAGCCGCGAGCGGTCATCGAGGCCCTGACCCGGGCGTACGAGTGCGGGAACGCCAACGTGCACCGCGGCGCCTACGAGCTCTCCGAGAGGGCCACGGCTCTCTACGAGGAGACCAGGGAGCGGGTGGCCCGCTTCGTCGGGGCCGGGGACCCGCGGGAGATCGTCTTCACCAGGAACGCCACGGAGGCGATCAACCTCGTGGCGCGCTCCTGGGCGCTGGCCACTCTGAAGCAGGGGGACGAGCTGATCGTGTCGGAGATCGAGCATCATTCGAACCTCGTACCGTGGCAGGAGGTCGCGAGAATCACCGGGGCGCGACTCTCTCACCTCGAGCTCCGTCCGGACGGCACCCTGGATCTCGGCGCGATGACCTCGCGGACGAAGCTGGTGGCCGTGACCGGAGCCTCCAACGTGCTCGGGACCATCGTCCCCGTGAGAAGGCTGGTCGGCATGGCGCACGCCGTCGGGGCGCTGGTGCTGGTGGACGGCGCCCAGATGGTTCCCCAGATGCCGGTGAACGTGACCGAGCTCGGATGCGACTTCCTCGCCTTCTCGTCCCACAAGATGCTCGGGCCCACCGGCGTCGGGGTGTTGTGGGCCCGCCGGGAGCTCCTGGAGGCCATGGAGCCGATCGTGTTCGGCGGCGGGATGATCCGGGAGGTCTGGCGCGGCGGATCGTCGTTCGGCGAGGTGCCCTGGAGGTTCGAGGCGGGCACGTCGAGCTACGCCGAGGTCGTCGCCTTCGGGGAGGCGCTCCGGTACCTCGGCACGATCGGGATGGCCGCCGTGCGGGAGCACGAGAAGACGGTCGCCGGATACGCCCTCGGGCGCCTGCTGGACGACGGTCGGTTCGAGCTGTACGGACCGCTGGATCCTGAGATCCGGGCCGGGGTGGTGTCGTTCAACTTCGGTGCGATCCACCCGCATGATGTGGCGACGATTCTCGACGGCGAGGGTATCGCCGTGCGCGCCGGGCATCACTGCTGCATGCCCCTGATGCGCAAGCTCGGCGTGGCGGCCACGGTCAGGGCCAGCGTCTACGTCTACAACGGCCAGGAGGATATCGACCGCCTGCTGTCCGCGTTCGGGCAGGTCGAGCGGATCTTCGGAAAGCAGAGGCGGGGAGCCTGCCGGACCGATCTCTCTTCGGGCCTGGCCCCCGGGTCGATCGAGGTCGCAGGCCAGGGGCGGTAGCGGCGACCGCGGCGGCCGGTCGCGGGCTCCAGGGAGGCGTGCGGAATGTTCCCCGAACCAGCGGTCGACGGCCTGTACCGCGAACTGATCCTCCACCACTACAGGTGTCCGTGCAACAGGGGGAAGCTGGACCCCGCGGACGCGGCTGCCCACGCGGTGAATCCGCTGTGCGGGGACGAGATCGACCTCACGCTGCGGCACCACGGAGGCACGATCGCCGACATCCGGACCCAGGGACGTGGTTGCAGCATCAGTCTGGCCTCGGCCAGCATGATGACCGAGGCGGTGAAGGGGAGGACCGTCGAACGGGCCAAGGAGCTCATCGAGACCTTCAAGAGGTTGATGAGCGGCGGCCTTCCGTCGAGCGCCCTGCCCGTCGAACTGGAGGAGCTCGAAGCTCTGGAGGGCGTGCGGAGCTTCCCGGTGAGGATCAAGTGCGCCCTGCTCGCCTGGACCACTCTGGTGGAGGCGCTCGATGATCTGCAAAGGAGGAGATGCCGTGAACCAGGCCGTATCGCCGCGGTCCGTGCCGCTGGTGACCCAGACGGAGCTGAAGGAGTCGCTCCGGGAGATCAAGGACCCTGAGCTGGGTTTCGACATCGTCGCCCTCGGGCTCATCTACTCCGTCGCCATCGATGCCGGAAGGTGCGTGATCAGGATGACGCTCACCATGCCCGGGTGCCCGGACGGCCCCCAGATCGTCGCGGCCGTCCGCGCCAAGGTGCGCACGGTGACCGGGCTCGATGCCGTGGACGTCCAGCTGGTCTGGGATCCGCCCTGGACAGCGGAGGACATGGCCGACGAGGACGTGCGGTTCATGATGGGGATCTACCGATGACCGCCCGCGACATGATGAAGATCGGTGGCCTGGCGAAGCTCACCGGGAAGACGGCCCGCACGATCCGGTACTACGAGGAGCTCGAGCTTCTCTCGCCCGTCGGCCACACGGCCGGCGGGTTCAGGCTCTACGGTCCCGGGATGGTCCAGAGGATCGAACTCATCGACAGGTTCCGGGCCGCCGGCATGCCGCTGGAGGAGATCGCCCGGATCGTCCGATGCTACACGACGTCCAGAACCGGCCACGAGGCCATGGGCAAGCTGCTCCCTCTGCTGCGCGCCGCTCTCGGAGAGGTGGAGACCCGGATGGCGGTCCTCCGGCGATTCCGGGACGAGATCGAGAGCACCAGAGCCTCGGCAGAGCGCTGCCTTGGCTGCACCAGGAAGCCGGCCGAGGAGAGCTGCGCGGAGTGCCACTCCGGGTCCCGGAAGGGTGCCTCCGGCTTCATCGGTGAACTGGTGAAATAGCGGACCCGGGAGTCTGCCGGGGCGGGCCCCGGCGCCGGAGTCCGCGTCCAGGCCCAGCGCCCTCCCCGAGAAGAGGGTCCCACGGATCAGGCCGAGCGGCGTGACACCGCGGCGTGGACGATCCGGCTCGACTCCCGGCGAGGGTCGCCGACCGAGGCGAAGGCCTCTCACCACTGGGACAGATGGGTCAGCTCCTCGTTCGCCCTGCGCAAGCTGGCACCTTCCATCCTGGCGAGCGCCATCAGAAGAGCGATGGCCACCTCGGGGGCCGTGGTGGACAGCTCGAGGAAGGCGGACCTGGCCAGCACCGAAAGCTCCCCCGGGAGGACCGCCACTGCGTCGGCCGACCGGGGACCCGGCTCCAGGAACGCGATCTCCCCGAACATGGTCCCCGGGCCGTAGGTGGCCACCCGGGTGTACCGGTGGTCGTCGGTGGGAATCCGGATGTCGATCTCTCCGGAGACGACGAAGTACAGCTCCTGGCCGGCCTGTCCCCGGGAGAACACCACCTCGCCCGTCTCGACCCGTCGGGTGCCCAGGTACTTTCTCAGCGCCACCAGCTGGTCCGGGCTCAGGTCGCGGCCCACCGCGGTGTGGGCCAGGTCGATGCCCTCGGTCTGGCCGACCGGGTGCATCCCCAGCTGGGCCAGGAGGGCGTTCTCCGCGTACTCCAGCGCCTCGTCGGACGCCATGAAGGTCGGCGTGGAGAGCTCCTCGTGTTGCCCTCCGACGGTCAGCATCGCCCTGGCCAGGTCGAGGCGAACGCCGGTGCCGTCGTGGACCTCGGAGAAGATCAGGTGTCCGCCGTTCCGGTGGAGCCGGCCGGCGATCTGGAGGAGGATCTTCAGTCCGGTCAGATCGATCAGCTGGACCCGGCGCAGCTGGAGGATCACCCACGCCGGCCTGTCCAGGTCGGGCAGCAGCTCGCTGAACAGGCGGTCCGCCGTGGCGAACATCAGGTTGCCGCGGAGCTCGTAGAGGACCACGCGATCGCCGTGGCTGTCCAGGAGCCGGTTCTCCTCGACCTTCCGGGACCTGAGCGATCGGCATCGATCTCCGGTCGAGCGGCGGTGGATCACCGGCGCCTTGACCTGGGCGCGGATGAACATGAGGATGGCCAGGCACACTCCGACGGCCACGCCGAGCATCATGTCCTCGACCACGGTGACGCCCGCCACGGTCAGCGCCACCACGGAGCCGACCCGGTTCACGGAGTACCGTGGCCAGACGGTCAGGGCGTCCCAGACGATCATGTGAATGGCGGCGCGGATGATGATCGCCGCCAGGACGCTGATGGCGAGCCAGCGTCCCACCCCTCCGAAGAACAGCACCAGGAGCACGCAGGTCGCCCCGGTCACCACTGCGGCCCACCGCCGTCCGCCGGTCTTCACGCACACCACCGTGGCCGCGGTGGTGCCCGACCCGCCGGTGCCGCCGAGCAGACCCGCCACGATGTGGCCGATCCCCTGGCCGATCAGCTCCCGCCGCGCGTCGTGACGGACCCCGGTCTCGGCGTCGGCGATCACCGAGTTCATCAGCGTGTCCAGGGCGGCGAGAATCGCCAGCGCCAGAGCCGTCGACAGGAGGGTCGACATCGGCAGCGCCGCAAGCCCGCCCACGGAGAACGACAGGTCGACCGCCCCGAACCCCGGCAGCGTCCCGATGATCCAGGACTCCGGCGCCTTGCCGGGCCCGAGCGCGATCGCACAATGGAAGACGAGGGTTCCGCCGAACAGGCCGGCCACGGTCGGCGGCACCGCCGGCCAGCGACGCGGAACCCACTCCATGATGGCGTAGGTGAGCGCGGCCACGGCCAGCGGCAGCCAGCCCCAGTCGTGGAGGAGCCGCGACAAGGCGATCCCACCGGTCAGCGGCTTGATCTGGGACCTGATCATCAGGACGGCCGCCCCGGTCATGAAGCCGGCCATCACCGGCCAGGGGATGTACTTGATGAGGCGGCCCCCTCCGGAGAGCCCGATCGCCACCAGGATCGACCCTGCCAGCACCAGGATCGCCGTCAAGGCCAGCAGCAGGGACGCGCCGGACACCCCCCTGGCCGCCAAGACGCCCAGCGTGTCGAGCAGAAGAACGAAGACCGGTCCGCAGGGGGCGCTGACGAGCCCCATGGTCCCGCCGAAGAGACCCGACACGAGGCTCAGGCTGGCGGCGGAGATCAGGCCGGCCAGAGCCCCGCGGGAGGCGTCGAAGCCGAACGGCGAGAGCAGCGCCACGCCGAACGCCATGGCCTGGGGCAGAACGACGATGGCGGCGGCCAGACCGGCGATCGTGTCGTTCAGGAGCGGCCGGCCGGCTCCCGCAGCCGGGGGCGATGGTTCGTCTTTGCTCATGACCGTTTCACCATCGTCATCGGGCGCCGGTCAGGCGAGGCTCGGCGCCAGATCTTCCATCAGCGAGGTCATCAGGTCGTGCTGCCTCGAGAAGAGGTAGAAGTGCCCTCCGGGGAACGTCCGGACCCGGAACGGCCCACGGGTCTCCCCCTGCCACGCCTCCAGATCGGCGACGGTCACGTCGGGGTCGCTGGCCCCGCCGCAGGCCGAGATCGGGCACCCCAGCGCCTCCCCGGGCCGGTACTCGTAGGTCTCGTTGACGGTGAAGTCGGCCCGCAGCACCGGCAACAGCAGCTCCAGCAGCTCCGGATCGGCCAGGACCTGCTCCGACGTTCCCTCGTACCGGCGCAGGCCGGCGATGAACTCCTGATCCGACAGCGGCGTCGCCCGGGGGGTGCGTGGAGGCAGCGCCGGCGCCCCCCGGGCCGAGACGAAGAGGTGGACCGGACCGGTGCGACCGCCCCGCGTCAGCCGGCGCGCCAGCTCGAACGCCAGCAGGCAGCCGAGGCTGTGGCCGAACAGGGCGAACGGTCGGTCGAGCCACGGGTCGAGAGCCGGTACCATGGCGTCCATCAGCGGTTCGAGCCGGGTGAACGGCGGGTGGGAGAACCGCCCCTCCCTCCCCGGCGGTTGCACGGCCAGGAGCTCCACGTGCCGCGGCAGCGCCCCCGCCCAGGAGCGGTACGTCGTGGCTCCTCCCCCGGCGTACGGAAAGCAGATGAGCCTGAGCCGGGGATCCGGGCAGGGGGCCGGGCGGACGATCCAGCGATCCGGACGTTTCATGGTCTGGTCGGTCCCCGGATCGGTCCCCGGGGAGCGGCGAACGATTCTACCATGCCTCTCGTCCGCCCCGCTCGAGTCTCCCGGCGCCGCCGCGAATGCGGTATCATCGGACCGCCGGATCGCGGGTGCGGGCTGTCGCCTCGATCCGGCGGTCGGGTGCATCGTTTCTCTGACCAGCCCGAAAAGAGGTCCCCATGAGGCTCGTCGTTCTCTCCGTCTTGCTCACGGTCTGCTGTCAGGCCCTGGCAGCCGAGTCCCACCGGTTCTCCGTCCGGGACATGCTCGCCATGGACCGGATCTCGGAGCCACAGGCGTCGCCGGACGGCAGCCTCGTGGTGTTCACGGTCCGTCCGGATCGACCCAGGTGTGGCGGATCCCGGTCGATGGAGGCGAGGCCCGCCAGATCACGAACCTGCCGCTGGACGTGGGCAACCTGATCGTGTCTCGCGACGGCACGTGGATCGCGTTCAGCCTCGACGTGTTCCCCGACCTCGACTCCCCCAAGAAGACCAAGGACCGTCTGGACGAGATCGCCAAGAAGAAGAGCACCGGTCGGATCTACGACAGGGTGTTCGTCCGCCAGTGGGATCAGTGGTCGGACCACCGTCGCTCCCACCTCTTCGTGATGCGGTCGACCGGCGCGGGCGAACCGATCGACGTGATGAAGGGCATGAACGCCGACTCCCCGTCGAAGCCGTTCGGCGACTCCGGGGAGTTCACGTTCACCCCCGACGGCCGGGAGCTGGTGTTCACGGCCCGGGACGTGGGCGCGAGGGAAGCCTGGTCCACCGACTTCGACCTGTACCGGGTGCCGATCGACCGGTCCAAGCCGCCGGTCTGCCTGACCGAGAAGAACGAGGCCTGGGACACCGGGCCGCTGTTCTCGCCGGACGGGAAGACGCTGGCGTACCTGGCGATGGAGAGGCCCGGGTACGAGTCGGATCGATACCGGATCGTGCTGCGATCGTGGCCCGATGGGAGCGAACGGGTGCTCGCCCAGGGGTGGGACCGATCGCCGGGCTCGCTGTGCTGGTCCAGCGACGGGCAGTGGATCTACGCGACAGCGTTCGACACGGGCCAGCACTCGCTCTTCGCCGTCTCGGTCGCGTCCGGAGAGGTCCGCACCGTGGTCCGGGACGGCCGCGTGGACGCGCCGTGCCTGTCAGGGGATCGGATCGTCTACAGCGTGGACACCCTGAGATCGCCCGCGGAGCTCTGGATCGCGCGGCCCGACGGCTCCGACGCCCGGCCGCTCACCCGGCTCAACGCCGAGAAGGTCGCGGCGGCCCGGATGGGCGAGTTCGAGCAGTTCTCGTTCCCCGGGTGGAACGACGAGAAGGTCCACGGCTACGTCGTGAAGCCGGTGGACTTCGAGCCCGGCAGGAGGTACCCGATCGCCTTCGTGATCCACGGGGGCCCCCAGGACTCCTCCGGCAACAAGTTCCACTACCGCTGGAACCCGCAGGCGTTCGCCGGAGCCGGCTACGGGGTCGTGATGGTCGATTTCCATGGGTCGGTGGGCTACGGGCAGGCGTTCACCGACTCGATCCGCGACGATTGGGGGGGAAAGCCGCTGGAAGACCTCAAGCGGGGGCTTGCGGCGGCGGTGGGCCGCTACCACTGGCTGGACGGCGACCGGGTCGGCGCCCTGGGCGCCTCCTATGGCGGCTACATGATCAACTGGATCGCCGGCAGCTGGCCCGACCGGTTCAGGTGCCTGGTCAACCACGACGGCATCCTGGACGAGCGGATGGGGTATTTCGACACCGAGGAGCTCTGGTTCCCCGAATGGGAGCACGCCGGCACGCCCTGGACCAATCCCGCCGGCTTCGAGAAGCACAACCCGATCAACGGCGTGAAGAGCTGGAAGACGCCCATGCTGGTCGTCCACGGCGGCCAGGACTTCAGGGTGGTGGAGACCCAGGGTCTCGCCACGTTCAACGCGCTGCAGCGGCTCGGAATCCCGTCGAAGCTCCTCTACTTCCCCGACGAGAACCACTGGGTGCTGAAGCCCCACAACTCCGTGCTCTGGTACGACACGGTCCTGGGCTGGCTCGATCAGTGGCTCAAGGCTCGCTGAGCCGACCCGTGCCGCGGGGCCGGACCGACCCGTCGCCGGGGTTCACCCCATGATAATGTAGAAGGCTTCGCGGCGGGGACCGGCGGGCGCCCGGGAGGAGACCCCGCGCGCCGTGATATACTCGGGCGGTCTCGCGCCGGCCTTCCGGCGCTGTCTCACCTGCGGGACGGTGACCGACGTGTCGACGACCCTGTTCATCTTCGGCCAGCTGTCAGACCTGGACATCGAGTGGATGGCTCATCGCGGCCGCCGCAAGCGCATTCCTGCCGGCGAAGTCATCATCCACCGGGGGGTCGCCTGCGACTTCCTGTTCGTCATCTTCCGGGGCCGGTTCTCCGTCACCATCGACTCGCCGGAGGCCGTGTCGCACATGCGGATAGGCGACGTGGCCGGGGAGATGTCGCTGATCCAGGCGACGCTGCCCGGCGCCACGGTCACGGCCGTGGAAGAGTCGGTGGTCTTCTCCCTGCCGAAGCCGCTGCTCCTGGAGAAGCTCGAGACCGACGACGGGTTCGCGGCCCGCTTCTACCGCGGCATGGCCATGCTGCTCTCGGACCGGCTCGCCACCAAGAACCGCGTTCTCACCCGGATCAAACGGGCCTCCAGCTCCGACAGGCAGATCTGGCAGGTCGAGGACGACGTCATGAAGGAGA
Organism: Candidatus Rifleibacteriota bacterium; assembly: GCA_016213885.1. Taxonomy (GTDB): domain Bacteria; phylum Muiribacteriota; class UBA6191; order JACPRK01; family JACQZM01; genus JACQZM01. The sequence continues at coordinate 31,317 of JACQZM010000205.1, forward strand.
AAGAGCCGGCGGCGGAGGCGGAACTGGACATGGAGGTGCTGGAGAGGCTCCACCTGGCCGGAGACAGGTTCCGGCGCCTGCAGGAGTCGTCCTCGAGCCTCGACTAGCGTCGACTCACGGCGGCGGTTCGCCCTCTCGTGTACTTCTCGGCGATGATCCCGAGCGAGAGCTCGTAGCGGGTGATCGCCGACAGGTAGTCCACCAGCGCCTGGGTCTCGGCGAGCCTGGCCTGGGAGGCCTCCTCCTCCACCTGGAGCAGCCTGAACGTGTCGGTGAGCCCCAGGTCGAGCAGCCGCCCCTCCGCCTCGAGGTGGTTCGCGGCGTGGCGAGCCGCGACCTGGGTCTGTCGGAGCCGCGCCAGCCCCATCTCCACGGCCCGCCTGGCACTCCGGATCTCCTGGCTCACCGTGGTCTCGACCTGGCTCAGGGCCAGCCTCTTCTCCTGGACCTCCTGGCGGGCCCGCTCGTTCTCGGCCCTGGCCGCCAGGTTCTCGATGGGCAGGGTGAGCGCCGCCTCCACCTGCCAGGTCTGCCGCACTCCCTCCCGCTGCTCCACGGTCGTGGCGCCGGCGTCGGTCCGGCTCCAGGAGCCCTTGTCGACGACGGTGCCCGCAAGGCTCAGATCCGGGGGAAGCTCGTTTGCGGCCAGCTTCGACGAGGTCACGCTCGCCGTTGGGCCGCCGTGATGCACACGGCATCCCTCTGGGCGAGCCCCTGCTCGGCCGTGATCACGTCCACCCGGGTCGCCAGTCCCCGCTTGAACAGCTCCTGGTTCCGGTAGAGAAGCTTGCTGGCCATGGCGCGGGAGCGGCCCGCGATCCGGACGGTCGCCTCGGTGCCGTGAAGCTCCCAGTAGGCAGCCTCGACCTCGCCGATCGTCGACTCGATCAGTCGCTCGAGCTGGTGCGACGAGGTCTCGAGGCCGAGCTGCGCCATCCGCAGCTTGCCGCAGGCGATCATCCTGCCCCTCCCTCTCAAGAGCGGCTGGGTGACCTTGAGAGTCCGGGTGCCTTCGCCGGGGGAGGTGCCCACGCCCACCCCGGCGCGATCCAGCGCCCTGGCGCCCTCGGCGGACAGACTGTACCGGGTGCTGGTGGCCAGCTGCCCGGAGACGCCGGCGGCGACCTGCTCCGACTCGACGCCGTGGCGCTCGAACCCGAGCCCCAGCAGATCGGTCCACGCCTGCCAGCCGTGCTGCCTCTGCGCCGACAGCCCCACGGTCGGATCGAAGACGGCACGCTCCCGCATGATCTGAGTCCGGGTCTTCTCGAGCCGCACCCGGGCCGACCGGAGCGCAAGGTTCCAGTCGAGCACGGTCAGCACCAGCTCCGGCAGCGGTACCGGCCGGGCCGCCCCGGTCACCGCAACGGTCGGTCGGTGCGAGCCCTTCGCCTCCCGATCCTCCGAGGCGGCCTCGGGAGCTCCGGGCTCCGCGGCGGGCGTCGCGCGGGCGTCGGTCGGGTCGACCCCCGGGTCGAGCAGCCCCTCGATCATGGTGTCCGCCGACTCCGTCGCCGGCGACCAGCGGCCGCCGGCGGGCAACCGGAGCTCCACGCCGGAGTAGGGTTCGCTGGCCCCACCCCGCCCGGAGCTCTCGAACATGCAACGCCTGGCCTCGAGCTCTCCCAGGTCGCGCCGCGCCGCCAGCCATACGGAGTCCGCGCCTGCCAGCCCCCAGCAGGGAAGCAGCAGCATCGCCGCCATCGTCACCGCGAGCCGGTTCGGTCTGTCCATGGGTCGCCCGGTGGAACCCCCTTCCTCGAGCCATGATTCGGCAGGACTGCAGGCCGTCCCCACCGGCCCAGGCCCCGCGGTCCGACCGGGGAGAGCGCGGTCTCGAGTCACCGGGGCCGATCCCAGGCGGGTTTCGATGGGCGCGAGGGTCGGCCCCTGGATCTGGGCCGCTGATTTGCGACCGCCAAGAAGAGAGCCTCCGGGCCGTGTGTTGTCTCGTACGAGAAGGCGGTCGCGGTGCCCGGTCCTGTGAACTCCTCTCGAGGGCTCCAGAAAAGGGATCGAACCACCGAAGAGTCAGATAGATGGACGCCTCGCAGCTCTTTCGAAAGAAGGCCCTGGATCAACTCGCGTCGCCGGACCAGCTGGACCGGGTCATGCGCGTGACCAACCCGGTCGGCTGGATGGCGCTCTTCGCGGTGGGAGTGCTGCTGGCCGCAGCCGGGGTCTGGAGCGTCAAGGGGCAGATCCCGACCAAGGTCCGCGGCAGGGGGATCCTGCTGAGCAAGGGCGGGGTGAAGGCCGTGCAGGCCGCCGGAAGCGGTCGCATCGCCGCCGTGATGGTCAAGGTCGGCGATCGGGTCAAGCACGGAGACGTGGTGGCCAGGCTGCAGCAGCCCGAGCTCGAGCAGCAGCAGAGGCAGCTCGGGGAGCAGCTCGCGCAAGCCGCCCGGTACAAGGAGATCCAGGAGCTCCACGACCGCCAGAACACCGAGGTGAACCGCAAGGAGTCGGAGCAGCGGCGAGGCGAGCTGCAGCTCGAGATCGCCGCCGCGCAGGAGCAGATCAAGTACATGGAAGGCAAGCTGAAGGCGGAGCAAGAGGCGCTCGGCCTCGGGCTGATCCCCCGCGACGTGGCTGCCCAGACGCTGGCCCGGCTCCAGCAGGAGAAGGGCAAGGTGGAATCGGCCAAGAGCAGCATCAGCGGGCTGGCCGTGAAGGACCAGGCCGCGATCGCGGCCCAGGGCCAGGCCCTGGAGCGCCGGGCCAAGGAGGTCGACGATCTGACGGCCAGGCTGGCCGCCATCGCCAAGCAGCTGGAGCTGACCTCCAAGGTCGTGAGCTTCTACGACGGGCGGGTCTCGGAGGTCCCCGCCGGCGAGGGCGAGTTCGTCCAGGTCGGCGGTACCCTCGTGTCGATCGAGCCGCACGACGCGCCCCTCCACGCCCTGATCCTGATCGTGGAGGAGGGCAAGCGCATCAGGCCCGGGATGGTGGCGGAGATCGCACCGGCGACGGCCAAGCGCGAGCTGTTCGGCTACATGTTCGGCACGATCACGTCGGTCTCGTCGATGCCCTCGACGCAGTCCGCCCTGATGCACATCCTGCGCAACCCGGATCTGGTGAAGCAGCTCTCCGGCGGGGACGCGCCGTTCACGATGTACGCCGAGCTCGTGACCGACAAGGCGACCCCGAGCGGCTTCAAGTGGTCCTCGTCCGGCGGGCCTCCGACCCAGATCCTGGCCGGCACCGTCTGCACAGTGGAGATCGTCGTGGAGAAGCAGCGGCCCATCGAGCTGGTGGCCCCGTATCTGAAGGACAGGCTCGGCCTCTGACCATGACCGCCGCGCGAACGGGAGAGGCGCCTTGACAGCGACGGCCACGGAGCGACCGATCTGGACGAGGCGGGTCAGGACGCCGACCGTGCTCCAGATGGAGGCTGTGGAGTGCGGGGCCGCGGCGCTGGCGATCATCCTCGGGTACCACGGCCGGTTCGTCCCCCTGGAGGAGCTGCGGCAGGAGTGCGGGGTCAGCAGGGACGGGAGCAAGGCGTCGAGCGTCGTCAAGGCCGCCAGGAAGTTCGGGCTCGAGGCCAAGGGGCTCAAGGTCGAGCCGGGCAACCTCCGGGAGCTCGAGCCGCCGATGATCCTGTTCTGGAGCTTCAACCACTTCCTGGTGCTCGAGGGGGTCCGGGGCGGGAAGGTCTACCTGAACGATCCGGCCGCCGGCCCCACCCGGGTATCGTGGACCGAGTTCGACGCCAGCTTCACCGGCGTGGTCATGACGTTCCGTCCCGGGCCGGACTTCAAGAGAGGAGGCCGGCCCAGGCGGCTGCTGCCGGCGCTGGCCTCCCGGTTGAGTCACGCCAAGCTGGCCGTGACCTACGTGTTTCTCGCCGGGCTGTTCCTGGTCGTTCCCGGGCTCATCGTCCCGGTCTTCACGAAGATCTTCGTGGACAGCTTTCTCATCAAGGGCATGCACACGTGGCTCGTCCCTCTGCTCGTGGCCATGGCGTGCACGGCGGTGGTCAGGAGCGTGCTGACCTGGCTCCAGCAGACCTACCTGCTGAGGCTGGAGACGATGCTCGCCCTCTCCAGCGCTTCGAAGTACCTGTGGCACGTGCTGCACCTTCCGACCGTGTTCTTCGCCCAGCGCTACGCCGGGGACATCGCCTCGCGTGTGGCCGTGAACGACAAGGTGGCGCTGCTGCTCTCCGGTCAGCTCGCCACCACGCTGATCGACTGCCTCTCCGTCGCCCTCTACGCCGTTCTGATGTGCGGGTACGACC
>JACQZM010000623.1 GCA_016213885.1 Candidatus Rifleibacteriota bacterium
CCGGAAACCTGCTGCAGGACCTGAATGACCAGAGTGCCTTGGTTGCCGAGTACATCCATGGTCCTGCGATGGACGACACGCTGGCCAAGATGCAGGAATCCGCGGTTCTGACCTACATCAGCGACCACCTTGGATCTCCGTACCAGCTCACAGACGCAACCGGCTCGACGAAGAACGTCTACCGCTACCTGGCGTTCGGCACGTCGTTCCAGCTGATGGGGAGCTCGCCCAACCGGATCGGCTACACGGGCAGGGAGGCTGATCCCGAGTTCGGCCTTCTCTTCCTCCGCAATCGCTGGTATCACCCGGAGATGGGGAGGTTGCTCTCCAGGGATCCCATTGGGTTCGCTGGAGGCATCAACGTCTACGGGTATGTCGGAAACAACCCCATTCGCTATCGGGATCCGCGAGGGCTCGAGGTCTGGAGTGAGGACTTCTGGCCAGGCGGACCTGGACGGCCGGCGACGGAGGCTGAGAAGGACCGCGCATTCTATCAAGCTGCGGCAGTCGTGGTTGCCTTCGTGACACGTCCATCTGCCAGTGAATGGGCGCTGTGGGTTAGAAACCCCTTTGCTTACGAGTGGGGATCACTCACCATGCCAGACAGAGTCCACAATGCGATAGCCGGCCTGAACGCACTCGAAAAGGGCGCTCATTTGTGGCGCATCTATGGATTGTTTGGTACGCCGTGGCAAGCCATCCTGGCCGCTGTGGAGGCCGTTAGATTTCCAGGGCAAACATGGGCCAAGACGATTCCTACTGGCCCGACGCCGGCCGGATGGCTCGGCACGATAGCGCTGTGGGTGTATCGTGAGGAGCTCATGGACAGGATACTAGGCCGTCGCCGCCCCCCCTGTGGCGGGCAGTAGGTATCCGCCAACCTGCGCAGGCCTTCCGTTGTGGACGAGGTGTTTGAGTGAGGAAGAACGATGGCCGTGACGGCGCGGGCACTAGCGATCCGGTGAGACGTGAGATCGGGGGCGGGGGGTCCATCATTGAGCTTGTGGTGGCCGTGGGCATCCTGGCCGCCGCTTGCCGCATTGCATCGTACTTCGCAGGTTCAAGCGGCAACTCGGCCTTGTGGGTCCTCGGGTTCTTGGTCGGCGCGGTGCTCGCGATGGGGGCTCTGGCTGCCGTGGCCCGTCTGGGACTCTTCTACTACAGCTACCGGCCAATTCGTCCGATGTGCAAGAACGGTAAGTGTAGGTGTGATGATTACACGCTGGAGCCAAGAGACCATCTCACGCTAGCCACGTGCAAGTGCGGGACGAGGTATGTGACTGACGGCCTCCGTTTCATGGAGTTGCGTGACGATGGATCGAGACGACCGTTCATGAAACGGCGAACGTGGCTTTGCCCATGGGAGCCCGATCTGACCTGACTTCCACTCGCGAGATCGATCAGGTCGTCGGGCTCGGTCGTTCGACTCCGGGAGTCCGCTCGACGCAGCTTCGGGCGGCTTGCCGTACCTTCCGATCCCCCACATGGACGAACTGGTCCGCCGACTCAGCGCTGACGTGTTCCACTTCTTGTCATCAACGACCTTTGGTGCCTCTTCCGTGGGTGTGCTCGACAGCCCGTCGGTTCTCGTCGGCGGACGGGCCTCTGGCGCGCGGCTTCGTGTGCTCCGGTGGCGAGGGCGTATCCAGCAAGCCCAGAGGCGTGAAGTGGAGGCTGGCGCTGTTCCCACCAGCTCGTGGATGTAGAGATGGAGAATCGGGTGCGTGGGAGTGTCCGGTCGTACGCGTCAAGTCCATCCAGCACTGAGCAGTGCCAAGGGGGCCTGACCCTCCGAATCGAGAGTCTCGCCGGCCTTCGCCGCCGCAGCCGTGCGTCATGGTGCCTTCATGAGGCCCTCCGGCGCGTCCGGGACTCGGACTCCCCAGCGGGAGCCACCCCGGTTTTCACATCTCCCCCCCACGGAGCCCCCGATGGCATGGCTCACTCGCGGCCGGTGGAGAGCAGCGTCAGCTCCTCCAGCATCTTGCTGGCCGACTCGTGGCGGTCACCGGGGTCCCGGGCCAGCGCCCGGGCCACGATGCCGCTGAGGTAGCGTGGCAGATCGGGGACGAACGCCTGCGGGGCCAGACCGGTCTTGCCCGGTACGGTCGCGGCGAACCTGACCCCGGCCGGGCCCGGATGCCACCCCACGAGCATCTCGAAGAGGATCAGGCCGACCTGGTACAGGTCGGAGCGAGCGTCCACGGCCCGGTCTCCCCGGATCTGCTCCGGAGACAGGTGCCGGAGCTCTTGCAGCGTGGCCCGACGTCCAGGGCCGGAGCCACCGATCCTGGCTCCGGACAGGGCGCCCCCGGCCACGACCGCTCGCTGCTCCAGGTCGAACCTGATGCTGGCCGGTCCGAGATCGCCGTGGACGATGCCGTTGGCGTGGCAGTAGGCCAGCCCCTCGAGTACGTCGGTGGCGATCTTCAAGGCACGCCTTCTGGTCGGTCGCTCCGGCCCGGCGAGCCGGCTCTCCAGGGAGTCCGCGGTCAGGTATTTCCTGGTGAGGTACAGGTACCCGTCTTGATCGCCCCAGCCGCAGACCGTCAGGACGTTCGGGTGCTCCAGCAGCCGGGTGGTCTCGATCTCTGCCATGAACCGTGACACCAGGTCCGGCTCGCACGCGAGCGCCGGGGGCAAGACCTTGACAGTCACCGTGCGGGAGGCGCCGACCTCGAGGCCCATGTAGTGGTCGGCGAGCGCTCCGGAACCGAGCTTCCGGGTGATCAGCACCTTGCCCAGGACCTTTCCGATCAAGACCCGCGGACTGCCGGCTCCTCTCCTGGACCGGTCGATCCGGCTCCCGTCCGGGGACGGGCCGGGGAGGTCCAGCTCACTCTCCTGCTGCGCAGCTTCCGCTCCGGAGGCCAAGCGGAGCTCCAGATCCGCGATCTCCGCCAGAGTCCTGGCAAACAGGTCGCCAGGGTCGTCGACCTCCGAAGCGACGTCCAGAGGGAGATCCCGCCCGGGTCCCCGGTCTTGCGAACCCGCATGCCCAGCGCCGTCCCGCCGTCGAACGGCTTCTTCTTCCCTGGACAGCGCGTCTGCCAGGCTCCTGGCCCGCTGGACCAGGTCGGACTCCGGCTCCTCGTTCCCGGCAGCGCCGTCCTCGTCGATGGACGGCCGGGGAGCGTCGCACTCCCGGCCGGGGGCCTCGGCCAGAAGGGCTTCGAGCTCCCTCAGCGTCTCATCGTCGGTCAGGGGAGACGAGGCCGGGGACGCTGGCTCCGGCAGACTGGCGCCGGGCTCCGTCGGCCCTCGATCGTCCTGCCGACCCGATGCTGACGACCCGGACTGATCGCCACCCCGGGCGTCCCGCTCGCGGGCCACGGGCCTGTCGGTCGCCGGCTCGGCCGCCGCTCCGAGGGACGGTCGGGACTCGGCCAGCCACTCTCCGCACCAGGAACAGCGGTTCGCCCGGTCCGGCTCCTGCCTGTCGCACCTGGGACAGGTCTTCATCATCGATCGCCCCTTCAGGTCACGGTCTGCCGGGGCGCCGGGCGCCCCGACCGTCGCGGCCGGTCCAGCGGGTGGTCCGCCAGACCCACGACCCAACGCTGGCCACCCCTCCGGTCCCGACGGTCCACCAGCCCCGGCCAATCGGTTCGTGCTCACCGATCGACCCGCTCGGCGGTTCGCGTCGGGTTCGAAACGCCGCAGCCCCGGGTCGCCGGAGGGCCTCCCGGCAACGGGGACCGAGCGGGCCCGGATGTCAGGCCCGTTGCCTGGCAGTCCGCTTCTTCGGCGGCCGGGGAGCCGCGGGTGGCTCCTTCTTGAAGACGAACGCGATCTTGCCCTCTTCGAGACCGATGGTCACATGGCCGCCGTCCTGGAGCTGGCCGAACAGCAGCTCGTCGGCCAGCGGCCGCTTCAGCTCGTCCTGGAAGACCCTGGCCAGCGGCCGGGCTCCGAACTTGGGGTCGTACCCCTTCTCACCGAGATACGCCCGGGCGGGCTGCGTCGCGTCCATGGTGATGCGGCGAGCCATGAGCTGGTCGGCCAGCTCCTTGAGGTACTTGTCGACGATCATCAGCATGACCGCCGGGTTGAGCGGCAAGAAGCCGATCTTGCCGTCGAGGCGGTTCCTGAACTCCGGGCTGAACAGGTCTTTGTAGGCCCTGTCGTCGCTGCCGATGACCTCGTCCGCCCCGAACCCGGGGGGTCGGCGGGCCAGGTCTCTGGCTCCGACGTTGCTCGTCATGATCAAGATGACGTGGCGGAAGTCCGCCTTCTTGCCGTTGGTGTCGGTCAACGTGCCGTGGTCCATGATCTGGAGCAGCACGTTGAACACGTCCGGATGAGCCTTCTCGATCTCATCCAGCAGCAGCACCGCGTGCGGGGTCTTGGAGATCGCCTCGGTCAGGAGGCCGCCCTGGTCGAACCCCACGTACCCCGGAGGCGCTCCGACCAGACGACTGACCGTGTGACGCTCCATGTACTCCGACATGTCGAAGCGCAGGAACGAGATGCCCATCGTCCTGGCCAGCTGCTTGGCCACCTCGGTCTTGCCCACGCCGGTCGGCCCGGTGAACAGGAACGAGCCGATCGGCTTGTCCGGGTTGGCCAGGCCGGAACGACTCATCTTGATCGCCGCGACCAGCCGTTCGATCGCCGAGTCTTGCCCGAAGATCACCGTTTTCAGATCGGGCTCCAGACGCCTGATGGACTCCTTGGCGTCGACGGTGACGTGACGGGCCGGGATCTGGGCCATCCGGGCCGCCACGACCTCCACGTCGTGGCTCCTCACCTCTTTTCTGGAGCTGGTCGAGAGCTTCACCGCCGCGCCGGCCTCGTCGATGAGATCGATGGCCGAGTCGGGCAGCTTCCGGTCCCTGAGGTGCCGCGCGGCCAGGTCTGCCGCGGCACGGACCGACCTCCTCGTGTAGGTCACTCCGTGGAACTGCTCGTAGTAGGGGAGCAGCCCCTTCAGGATCTTCAGCGTGTCGCCCATCGACGGCTCGCCGATCTCCACCTTCTGGAACCGACGGGCCAGCGCCCGATCTCGCTCGAGATGCGAGCGATACTCCTGGAAGGTGGTGGAGCCGATGCAGCGGAGGTTGCCGGCGCCGAGCACAGGCTCCAACAGGTTGGAGGCATCCATGGTGCCGCCGGTGGTGGCGCCGGCCCCGATGACCGTGTGCAGCTCGTCGATGAACAGGATCGCGTTGGGCTTGGCCTCCAGCGCCTTCAGCACAGCCTTGATCCGCGCCTCGAAGTCGCCCCTGAACTTGGTGCCGGCCAGCAGGGATCCCATGTCGAGACAGAAGATGGTGGCATCCACGAGCGGCTTGGGCACCCGCTTCTCGTGGATCAGCTTCGCCAGCCCCTCGACGATGGCGGTCTTGCCCACGCCAGCGTCGCCGACGAAGAGCGGGTTGTTCTTCCGGCGCCTCGCGAGGATCTGGATCGCCCTCAGGATCTCGGGCCTCCGGCCGATCAGAGGGTCTATCTCTCCCTTCGCCGCCTTGGCGTTGAGATCCACGCAGAAGGCCTCCAGCGGATCACGCTTGGCGCCGGGCCTGGGCGCCTCGGCCTCGTCATCGTCGTCGTCGGGAGCCGGGCCCGCCGGGGCCTCGTCTCCCTCCACCTTGGAGACACCGTGGGAGATGAAGCTCACGAGATCGAGGCGGGTGACGCCCTGCTGCTGCAGGAAGTGAGCGGCATGGGAGTCGTCCTCGTCGAACATCGCGACCACCACGTGGGGTCCGCGCACTTCGCTCCGCCCGGCGCTGGAGAGCTGCACGGCCGCCATCTGGATCGCCCGCTGGAACGCCAGCGTGGGCGTTATCTGGGGAGGAGGGCCGCCGGGGAGCTTGGGGATCTCCTTGTCCAGGAACCGATCGAGCAGGTTCTTCAGCTTGTCCACATCGGCGCCGGAGTGGCGGAGAGCCTCCCGGGTCTCGTCATCGTGGATGAGGGCGTAGAGCAGATGTTCCAGAGTGGCCAGATCATGGCCACGCCTGGCCGCCTCGCCGAAGGCGACCTGGATCGACACCTGTAGGGCCGAACTGAGCTTCACGCGACCTCCATGGAACACTGGAGCGGATAGCCGCTCTTGCGGGCGTGGTCGTTGACCTGGCCGACCTTGGTCTCAGCGATCTCCCTGGTGTACAGCCCGCACACGCCGATTCCCTTGTAGTGGACGTTCAGCATGATCTGGGTGGCTTCCGTGTGGTCCTTCTGGAAGAACTGCATGAGGACCTGGATCACGAACTCCATCGTGGTGTAGTCGTCGTTGTGGAGAAGCACCTTGTACAGCCGAGGACGCTTGACCTTCTCTCGCTTGGCGGTGGCCAACCCACCGTCTTCTTGTTGGTCTTGCTTGGGATGGTCCGTACCCATGGTCGCTCTTCCTCATAGTATCTCCCGCCTTCCGACGGCGCAACACGCCCAGACCCCCAAGACCCGGCGCCTCGCCGGGTCCGAGTCGCAAGACCCGGCGCCTCGCCGGGTCCGAGTCGCGCCCCCGAGCGCGACCTCAATCCGGATCCCCTCCAGCTCCACAGGTGACCTTGGCTCCAGGCCGATGTCCGATCCCGGGCCAAGGTCCGCAAGAACGGGCGAGGATACCGGGCGGGGCGTCGGACCCGTGGTTCTCATCCATGGGGATCTCCCTGGTCCGCCGGGAGTTACAGGCGCTGCCGCCTTCCGCGGCCTGGACGCGCCGCGGGTTCCACCTGGTACAGTAGGCTCCGACTGGCACCGTGGGCTCCCACGGGTATGGTGGGCTCCGACGACCTCGCGAGGTGACCGATGCAAGAGATCTACGTTTCGACGGACGTGGAGACCGACGGACCGATCCCCGGCCCCCACTCCTTGCTGAGCCTGGGCTCCGCGGCCTATGTCGTCGGAAAGACGCTACTCGGGACGTTCTCGGTCAACCTGGATACGTTGCCCGAGGCCAGAGGTCATCCGGAGACCATGGAGTGGTGGCGCAAGCATCCGGCGGAGTATGCCGCCACGCGGCGAGGCCAGGTCACGCCCGAGAAGGCGATGAAGGACTACGTGGCGTGGCTCGAGGCGCTGCCCGGAAGACCGGTCTTCGTGGCCTACCCGGCCACGTTCGACTTCCTCTTCGTGTACTGGTACCTGATCCGGTTCGCAGGGAGGAGTCCGTTCTCGTTCGCGGCGCTGGACATGAAGAGCTACGCCATGGCCATGCTCAGGACCGAATTCGGCAAGGTGTCCAAGCGGACCATGCCCCGGCATTGGTTCGACCCGCTCCCGCACACCCACGTGGCGCTGGACGACGCCATCGAGCAGGGGGCGCTGTTCTGCAACATGCTCCACGAGAACCTCGGAAGCGGCGAAGCCTGAGCTCGAGCGGGCGCTCGCGCGCCACGGGGCCCAGAAGGCGCCCCCTTCGGTGACCGGCCTCCGGACGACCAGGAGCGGCCGGCCCTGGCGGGCCGCAAGGTGCAACCCCCGCGCATCCGAGCTACGCTGGAACCGGACCGGTCCGGCCGACGCCGGATCGCAGGCGACCATGTATGATCGACACCAAGGTGGGTGGATGATGCGCCAGAGCACGACCCGGACACCCGGCAAGGGCATCGCTCTTCTGGTGGCGGTGCTGGTGACGGCTGCCACGCCGGCGGGATCGTCGGGCCAGTCGCCCCGACCGTCTCCGGCAGGGTCGGCCGGGCCGGCTGGACCGGCCGACCCGGCCAAGGCGGCTCGTGTTCAGGCCAAGGCGGCGAGCCTGGTGAGCAACGCCACGGCGATCAGGAACGCCGGCAGCCCGGCTGACAAGGAGTTCACCCAGGCCATAGAGTTCATGGAAAAGGCGGTCGCCAAGGGCTACGACACAGTCGACCTCCGGTTGCTCCTCGGAAGAGCCTATCTGAACCGCAACCGGGAGAAGTCCCAGGATCTCGCGCTGGCCGAGCAGTCGTTGCAGAAGAGCGTGGCGCTCGGGCCGTCGGCCCAGGCGTACTTCGAGCTGGGCCGGGCGCAGGGGCTGGCCGGAAGAAAGCCAGAGGAGGTCAAGAGCTACGAGAAGGCGCTGGAGCTGGAACCCGAGTGGGCTGCCTGCCACATGGCGCTGTCGAAAGCGTACAGCGGCTCGGGCCTGCCGGACGCCGAGAAGAAGATGCTCGAACACTCGAAGGCTGCCACCCGGCTCGACCCGAAGCTGCGATCGCAGGCCGAGGAGGCCATCAGAGGGTCCGACACCATGCACAGGGTCAAGGGCCTGGTCAACGAGATCATCAACAAGTCCGAGGACGACAAGCTCACCGACAAGGAGACGGAGAAGTACGCGGAGCAGTTCCGCAAGATGATGGGAAAGTGATCGGGCCGGGCAGGCTCGACGCATCAAGATCCGGCTTGTCGCTGGCCACTCTCGCTGTTAGGATCACTCCTGTCGTCGAAGCAGGAAGGATCGAGTATGACCATGCGACATCTCCTGGCGGTTCTGCTCGTCATCGTCATCGTTCAGTGCCCTCTGAGCGCGGATCCACAGGTCGGCCGCACCGTCGACGATCTGCGACCGCTGCCGGGTGAGGTGGCGATCAAGGCCGCGGATCTCAGGCGGGACGTGACGTTTCTGGCCTCGGATCAATGCAAGGGCCGCAGAACCGCGGGGGGCGTGCTCGAGGGTGTGGTGACGGAGTACGTGGAGACGGACTGGCGGCGGCTCAAGGTCCAGCCCGGAGGAGCCGCGGGCACGTTCAGGCAACCCTGGACCTACAAGAGCTGGGAGCAGCTGGGCCTCTCCGGACGGGCGCCGAGCAGGGTCGATCCCCAGCAGCTCGGAACCGACCCCAACCAGTACGG
>JACQZM010000206.1 GCA_016213885.1 Candidatus Rifleibacteriota bacterium
GCACCACGCCGCAACTCCCACGCCCCAGAAAACGACCGACACGAGCGAGCTGACCCCGTCACGAGCCACCGGCGAGCCGGCCGACTCCGGCGCGGGGCCTGCGATCTGACGGCCTCTCCGCGACTTTGTCGCTGGCCCTGGTCGAGGTACCGATCGGCGCTGTCCGCGGCCGGCGAGATCCTGGGCCGGCTCTCCCCGGACGACCGCGTGGCCGTGATCCCCTTCTCGGACCTGGTGGAGCCGTTCGAGCTCCAGGGCGTCGACCAGGCCGGAGAGGGCCTCCGGGACCTGCGGCAGAAGGAGCCCGCCGGCAGGGACACGGTGCTGTTCGGCAGCGCCCACCGGGCCGCCCGCATCGTCGCCAGCCGCCGCGGCAACTACGATCGGCGGCAGGTCGTCATCATCACCGATGACAAGGATCGGGGCAGCCGGCGCCTCTCCAGCTGGCAAGAGGTGGACCTGGCGCTGTCAAAGCTCTCCCGACCGGTCACCCTGCACCTGGTGGTCGTCGGGCCGGAGGGCTCGAACGGCCTGGAGGCCGCGGTCGCGGCGACGCTGGAACGTGTCCGGACCCACGAGCTTCGAAGCGAGCTGGTCGAGTCGGTGGCGCCGGCCGTCCCTCGCTCGGGGAGCCCGTCGTTTCCGTTGCTCTGCTGCTCCACCAGGATCGACCGGAAGGCACTCTCGCTGATGTCGGACTCGTACGCGACGGTGATCGAGCGCATCGAGAGGCTCACGGGCTTGCGATACTATCCCGTGCCCACGGTCCTGGTCGACCTCGCCGACGTCGAGCGGCTACAGCGCCCGCAAGGGCCGCGTCCCGGTCTGTCCTGGCAGCTCACGGCGGCGTGCGACCTGACCAACGTCCTCAGCCTGCCGTTCCACGTCCGTGCGCTCGGGAAGGAGATCTCGTACCCGGAGCCGTTCGTTCGGCTGGCCGAGGGGCTGGGACCGATCCTGCGCCGGTTCTTCGAGACGGGTGAGATGGAACCGCGGTATCTGACCTGCCCCGAGCTGCAGGGCCAGGAGGTCCACGGCGAGGTCGAGGCCTGGACCCCGATAGATGCCATGTTCTCGGCGCTCGAGGCCGCCTACACCGCCGCCACGGTCGGCGAGGCCCGCTGGTACACGAGCCTCGATCCGGCGACCTTCCGCAGCCTCGCCGCCGATGCGGCCCGCCGCGCCGGCGCGAACCTCGTGGTCGTCACCGCCGCCACCCTCGACGACAACCTCACGGGGAACTTCGTGGTGCACCCACCAAGGTCAGACACCTCGGCCGCTATATTCCCAGGGGCGTCGGTACCACCACGCTGCCCCGCCAGGCTGCCAGGTTGAATCGGACCAGCGGCGTCGTGGTGCTCTGTCCCGGGCCGATCATCGACAGCTGCAAAGGCGCCGGACAGCCGGGCGGGCCGGAGTTGCTGGGCAAGTTCTTCACGGACGTGCTGGCCCACGAGCATTTTCACGCCATCTTCGAGGAGGGGATGCCGCGGACCGGGGTGGTCGCACCGGCGAGGTCGGAGGCGGCCGCCCTCGAGGAGGCGCTGGCCGAATGGGTGGAACTCGACCTCTTTCGCGACGACCCGCAGGCGTCCGCCTGGATCATCGAGCACGCCACCTCCGGCGCCTATCCGACCTGGCCCTATGCGGGCGCCTTGTGGCTCGAGGTGGAGGCCCGGAAGAACGGGACCGGCACCATCAGCACGATCATCCAGGAGTACAGGAGTGACCCGCTGGCATGCTGTGAGGCTCTACGCCGCAGGCGGGTTCTGCCGTGATCGGTGCTCGGCCTGCCGGAGAGCGGGCCGGGAGTGTGCGAACCCGGCCGGCGGGCGCACCGGGAGAGTGACGCGGTCGTCAGGGCACTGGTACGTCAGGCAGCAGCCTCCGTTGCACGCCTCGTCCTGCACGTGCACATTCCGCCTCAGGCTCTCTCGTCCCCGTGGTACAATCCCCCTTGACGGACTCGGTCGGCCTCCCCGTCGCTCTCTCTGGCCGGCCCACCGCGTGCACCATGCCGAAGCAGCTTCTCATCCAACTGTCCGACGACGAGGCTGATCGCCTGCACCAGGAGGCCGAACGCCTCGGCGTGCGCGACGAAGATCTCGCCCGCGCCGTCGTCACCGAACTCCTCTCCGACCAAGACGAGGAGTTCCGCAAGGCCGCGCGCTACGTTCTCAAGAAGAACGCGGAGCTCTACAGGCGGCTCGGTTGATGCGCTACCTCTCCGTCGCGGAGGTCCTTGCGCTTCATCGCCAGGTCATAGCCCAGACGGGGGGCGCGCCCGGCCTTCGCGATCTCCCCGCTCTTGAGTCCGCCCTTGCGCAGCCCCGGCAGACTTTCGGCGGCGAAGACCTCCACGCCACCGTCCTCGACAAGGCAGCAGCCGTCGGCTTCACCCTGATTGCCAACCATCCCTTCGTCGATGGCAACAAGCGCGTTGGTCACGCCGCCATGGAGACCTTCCTCCTGCTGAACGGCTACGAACTGAACGCCACCGTCGACGACCAGGAGGCCATCATCCTCGCCGTCGCCGACGGCCAGCTTGACCGCACCGCTCTGCACGCCTGGCTTGTTCAACACGTCGTTCCCCACCGTCCTTGACGGGAGGGCCTCGCGATCCACCGCGCCCCGGCTGCTGCCTGACAAGACCCGCCTCGATCGGGTCTCCGCGAGCTCACGGCTGAGCTCAGACGTTCAGCCGACCCTCAGAAGGGTTCTCCTCCGGGTCACTCTTCGTTGAGGTCGTCGGAACGGCGGGGATCGATTCGCCAGGCCCCGTCCTCCCGGGTGAGCACCAGCCTGACCGACCCGCTTGCAGACCGGAAAACCGCTGCCGAAGCGGTCTCGCTGGCAAGCCTGTACCCGGCGTCACGAAACTGCGCCCCGGCCGCCCTGAGCTCCGCCGCGGTCATGGCCGTTGCGCTCTTCTCGAACTCGCCCCTCGATTCCTTCGTGATGAGCCTCGCAGCGGCAGCGGCGTCGCCCCTCTCCTGCGCCCTGATGAAGCACGCCAGGACGGCGGCAGGCGAGTCGGGTGTCGCGGCGCTCGTCCTCGGGCCGGTCTTTCTCGCTGCCGAGCCGGGGCTCCTCGCCGGCCGGTCCGTCGCGCTCTCGCCGGCGGCTTCGCCCTGCTCCCGCAGGAGAAAGCCGCTCTGATCGCCCGGCTGGACCGGACTGACTTCCTGCTGGTCCTTTCTCGGGAGCAGATCGACGTCTTCCACGTGGACATCAAGGACCTCGAACGGGAACTGTCCCGTGGATGAACTGGCTGTTGTGAACGCCTCGCCGCTGATCCTCCTGGGGCGAGCGGGCCTGACGGAGATCCTCAAGGAGGCCGGCGCCAGAATCGTCGTCCCCGAAGCCGTGGCGGATGAAGTCCTCCGGAGGGGAGCCACCGACCCCGTGGCGAGGTTCGTGCGGGTGACCTGAAGGGTTCCGGGGACGCACGCCCACCTCAGGGCCATCCCCCTGCGGCCACCCGGCTCACGAGCCCGGGTGAAGATCCGGATGGCGGATGCGAAGCCAGGCCAGCAAGGCCGATCGAAGGCTCGCAGCGATCTCGGCCATCTCCGCCGCCTCTTCCTCCGACACAGCCCCCACCTGCTCGTAGACTCCCGCATTCCGCTTCTTCCGACAGAGGTCGAGCTTCCGGCTGCACTTGGAGTCGATCTCGAGGGTGAATCGGAGACTGTCGAGAACCTCCAAGTGATGCTGGTCTCTCGCCGGACGGTAGCCCTCGGCGGCCAAGGCCGCGGCAGCGGCGCCGAGCACGGCGTTGTAGGCGATGTTGAACTTCCAGTCGGGATGCAGCCCCGGGAGCCGCGCCGTGTCGAGGTCCCTCTGGACCGCCTCGAGCAGTTTCAGGATGTCGGCGCGATCGAAGTCGAGCCGCTGGAGCCACCCGTTCTCAGCCCAGTCTTTCAAGGACATCCTGATC
>JACQZM010000656.1 GCA_016213885.1 Candidatus Rifleibacteriota bacterium
GCTCTGGCCGAGCCCGGCGTACCTGTTCCGGTCCGCATCGTACCGCCGCTGACCGGTGTGGCGCACCAGGACGGTGCGGTGCCGTGCTGTGGGGCGGTCGCAGGCGTCTCCAGGTCGAGACGCCGGCGTGACCGTGGCGATGGCACAATAGGCCGCAGATCCGCTTTCGGTTTGACGTGCCGCCCGCGAGCCGGTACCCTGTGCCGGTCACGAATCGGATCGCCGGCGACGGTGGCCGCAGCCGTCCCGGGAGGCTCCACCCTGGAGGAACGATGAAACGCGCAGTCCGTCTCGCCCTGGTCCTCTTCGCAGCCCTGGCCGTGCCGCTGACGGCCCAGACACCCCCGGACGCGGAGGTCGCGGTCTCCCCGGCCAATCCGGTCGGGGCGTCAGGCTTCACCGAGGCGGACTTCCAGAAGCTCACGGAAACCAGGGTCGTCAAGGTGCTCGACGCCTACGAGAAGCTGCAAAAGCGCGCGCCGGCTCTCCAGAAGAAGGCCGAGGAGCTCTCCAAGAGCGTCGACAGCAAGACGGTCCCCACCGCGGCCGACATCCTCAAGGGCCTGCAGCTCGGCGAAGAAGCGGCGGGGCTCGAGCAGGTGATCGGGATGAACCGGGAGACGTTCTCCCGGGAATTCAACCTCGTCTGGACGGTGTTCGCTCACATCGAGATCCGGCAGGCCATGCTCCAGGCCGGCGGAGCGCTGGGGGGCCAGACCGCAGAGATGGAGCAGATGCTGAACCAGCCGGGCCTTCCGGAGGAGCAGAAGGCCGCGATCCGGGCCCAGCTCGAGGCGGTCAGGGCTGCCCACGAGCAGCTCACCCGGGGGCAGAGCCAGATCCCGGCTTCGGCGGTGGCGATCGTGGAGAAGCACCGGGCTCGCATGCGGACGCTCAGCGGCTTCGGTGCAGCGACCCAGCCGTCGCCCGGAACCGGTGGGGACTCCTCGCCGGTGTCGCCGCCGAGCCCCGAGGGGAACTGCTACACGCTCCTGGAGCTGACGTCCCGCCGGGGGGTGGGGGCCGTCCGCGGGGTGCGGCGACCCGTCGGCTACTGCGCCTCCACCAGCAGGTGCACCTGGCGCTCGGCGCCGCCTCCGGTGCTCATCAGCCCCACCAGCTGCGGGAGCCCCACCTTGCCGGCGACCCGTGTGGTCTGGTGGATCGACTTGCGGTCTACGTGGTGCTCGCCCCTGCCGATCTCGCCGTCGGCGCTCCAGTGGAGCCTCGCGGTGAAGGCGGACCCTTCGACGCGGTCGAGGTTCACCGACAGCTGGAGACCCAGCTGCACCTCCTGCACGCCGGAGGGAGCGGCCTTGCGATCGGCTCCGGCCGGCGTCAGCACGCACAGCACCTTGCCGACCGACACAGCGGCCCTGTCGCCCGGCATCAGCGACGTTCCCAGCTCCCAGTCCTTCTTCGGCCCATCGGTCGACCAGACCTTGACGAAGAAGCACTGGGTGGTCGCCTTGGACAGGGCGGTCGAAGGCTCGCCGGCCGTCGCCAGGGTCGGAACGAGCGTCAGCGCAACGAGCACGGGCAAGAAGGAGCGCATGGTTGACACCTCACGATCACCCGGAGCCCGATCGACTCCGCCGTCGACCATTCTGCCACCTCGACCGGGCGGGATCAACACGGCCGGAGTGCCAGGATTCCCCACCCGCTCGTCAACCGGGCCTGCGGCGACCATCTTCGTTCGCAGGATCGTCGTGACCGGGAACACCGTCGTCACGGCCGCCGACATCCGACCTCTCGTGGCCCCTTTCGAAGGACGCAAGTTCAGGGAACACGGGGCGAACCCCAACAGGGATGCCACAGCAGAGGTCCTTCTCGGAGTCCTTGACGACGCCCCGCCTTGTCAATGGAGGCACCCGGTGAATTGCCGCGGTGGGGGACCGCCTCGCCTGGGGTGAACGCTGGATGGCGTCACCGGCTCGGCTTGGCCAGGCTGACGGCCCGGCCTCCGGGCCGAGGCGCACCGGGTGAAGCGCCTTCGCGGAGCGCGTCAACCGGCGCCATGGCAGATGTCCTCTATGGCCGCCTCGCCGGAGTCGCCCAGGAGGGTGACGTCCCCCTCGCCGCCCGCGAACACCCTACCGCGCTCGTCCATCAGGAGCAGCCAGTGCCCGTTGCAGGCGTTGCCGATCGGACAGAGCTGGGCCCCCACCTGCAGCCCCATCTCGTGGACGTCTCTGACGTTGAAGCTCCCGGCAGCTTCCTCGGCGTCGAGATGCCAGTGCTCCACGTGATCCGGCCGCCCCAGGAAGCGCATCTGGACACGAAGCCCACCGTACTGCTCCAGGAACTCCAGGACCGGTCGGTGAACGGTGTAGCCCCGACTCTCCAGCACCTGGCGGAATCGCCCGGTGTCGATCCGGTACGACTCTGTCCAGCCAGCCCGTCGCAGGAGCTCCGCGGCGCCGGTGCTCAACGCGGCCATCGCGTGTAGCCTCCTTGCTCCAACACCCACGGGTTCGGCCGGCGTTCACTTCGGTTCCTTGAAGATCGTCTCGACGCCATGGGGAATCTTGATGCCGAACCTCTTGTAGGCGCCACAGTCATAGCACGCCTTGACGATCGCCAGGTCCTCGGTCCGGCAGGCCACCATGACCAGGTCTTCCAGACGACAGCCGGCCTCCAGGGCCTTGCGAACCGCCTCGAACTCCGCGCAGTTCTCGAACTGCCTGGCAATCATCTTCCGCCCGTAGCTGTTGTCGGGCAGGGCGGACTTGGCTGCCTCGACCTCCCGCTTGAGCGCCACCAACTGACGCTGGGCCGACGATTCAGCGAGGGTCTCCACCAGGCCGTTCCGGGCCCCGTTGGCGGAGAAGCCGACGTAGGTCTTCCCGGTCTGGACGCTCACGACCGCTGCGGCCATCTGGGGTTGCCTGGCAAGACCGGAGACCGACTGGGCTGCCTCCAGGGCAGCCCGTTCGACCAAGACGAGCGCCTCGGCGGCGGCCAGGGTGCCGCGCCCAACCGTCAATACCCGGCGGACGCTTCCGGAGCCGGTAGCACACCCCTCGGTGGCGCTTCCTCGAACGATGGCGAGCTGGCCATCGGCGAGCTCCACCAGGGAGTGTTCTGTTCTCGCCTCGGCGGAAAGCTGGGCGAGGCGAACGTTGAGCTGGGTCACGGTCTCGCCGGGGGTGGCGATCCTCAGCACTGGCGTGGAGCCAGCGAGCCCGGAGACCTGCTCCGTGATGGCGGCGGCATCGGCGGTTCCCAGACCGGCGATCCGCCTCAGCCCTGCCGCGGCGAGGTGCCGGAAGGAGACCGCGACCCCGATCACTCGAAGCGGTCGGGCGACCCGTGGGTACCCGAGCGCCTCGGCCCCGTCGGCGCCGAGCAGCAGCACGCCGGACTTGGGGTCCAGAAAGCAGCACCCGACGTAGGCCGCCTTGAGGCCCAGGTGAGCCACCGGAGCGAGGCCGCGGACCGCGTCAGCGGTCAGGGTGGCCGAGGCCGCCTTGAATCCGTGGGGGACCGTGAACAGCGTGAAGACCCCGGCCTGGGCCCGCGCGGCTCGCCAGTCCTCGTCTGTCCACCCGGGGGCGACCTCGTCGAAGATCGGGTCCTCGGCCAGATCGAACGGCGACCTTCCGGGAAGGAAAGTGAGCTCCTCCGCCGGCGTCGCTCCCCGGGGGAGCCAGGTCGGCGCGCACAGGCTCCGGCGTCCCCTGACCCGTGCCAGGCCGCCGCTGGAGCGACGGCCTCCCGTGCCACGGAGGCACGACAGCGGGTATCGGGTACTCGGCTTGGCCGTGCTGCGGACATCGGGCTATGCTGCTTCGAGTCTTCCTTCGGAAACGGTGTTGACCCGGTCCGGATCAAGAGCTGAGGTCCGCTGACCACGGGTGGCTATGCCCGATCACAGGTGTCCGTCCTGTCTCTCTCGTTGCAGGGTAGCCGCTGCGGGGGAGACACAGTCCGCTGTCCCGAGCCTCTGGAGTCGGCTGTTCTCTTCCCGGAGCAACCCCAACGGGACCGGGGAGACGCTTGTCTGCGTTGCCTGCGGCCATCGGTTCTCCTCCACCGGTGCCGGTCAATCGGCTCCTCCTGGGGAGCGCGATGGTTCGGCACAACACCCGGCGTCCGACGGTCCCCAGCAGGCACCCGTCATCGACGGCTACGGGATCACAGGTTCCGTCGGCCGTGGATTCATGAGTGAGGTCTTCAAGGCCGATCAAGAGAGGTCAGGCCGTCAGGTGGCCATCAAGGTCCTGTCGCGGGAGTTTTCCGACTACCTGGCTTCGAGGCAGCTCTCTCCGGAGCTCTCCAGGCGCCTGCAACTGATGCCACGGACCGGCCGGGAGCTAGTCTGCCGCGAGTTTTCCAGGAACCAGTCGCTCGTGAAAGAATTTCTGGCGGAGCAGGAGGACCTCTCGAAGATGGCTCATCCGTCGATCGTTGCCTGGTCGATCGACCACGGCACGACCCGTGACCTGAGGCTGTTCTTTGCCGCGGAACTCGCAGAGGGCGATTCCCTGCGCCGCGTCATCCGCGAGGGGATGTTCACCGTCGCGCAGCGTGTCCAGATCGTCCTTGATCTTGCGGAGACGCTGGCAAAGACCCACACCCTGGACATCATCCACGGACATCTGAACCCGGATAACGTTCTGGTGAAGGAGGACGGCGAGAGACTCCAGGTGAAGCTCCTCGACTTCGGCATGGCAGGCCTGCTGGAGGAAAGCCCTGTTCAGGTCGACTGCCCTCCCCCTGGGGCTATGGACGAATGCTACGAAAGGTCGCTGGTCGGAGATTTCTTGCGAGACGCCAACCTGGATCGCCCTGGCGCTCCAGTGCTACCGCCAGCCTACGTTTACCTTGCGCCGGAGCAAAACGCTCACTTCTGGGGCGGGCGCAGAGTCGACCACCGGATCGACATCTACTCCCTCGGCGTCCTGTTCTACGAGCTCCTGACCGGCGTGAGGCCTTCGCACGGAGAGTCTCGGGCGCCCAGCGAGAGGAACCGCGAGGTGCCGCCGCGGTTCGATCGCATCGTTCGCGAGATGCTCCGGGACGATCCGTTGGGACGTTACCAGTCCATGGAGGAGGTGGCCTGCGACCTCCGGGAGAGCGGCCTGACCTCCACCGCCGGGGCCCGGGAGCCGCGGCCGCGCCAGGTCGGGGTCGACCCCATCTGGGCGGAAACTCCAGTGGTTCCAGTCGGCCCGATCGAGGGCCCGTCGTGGACGGAGTGCATCACCTTGGCCTATGTCCTACGCCCCGGGCTGCGCGCGGAGGTCATGGTCGATCTCGGGAGACTGCTGGCCAGTTGGAAGTCGGCTCGCGGCGAGATCGTGAGGATCTCTGGCCTGCAAGAGCTGCTACGCGGAGAGTTGCCGCCGCACATGCCGCACGGAGCGGACATCTTCCGGTGGGAACGAAGACCCCTGCGGTGGCTGAGCGCAACTTCGACAGGTCGTATGTGAGGAAGTCGCGCTGGGAGCGGAAGGAGCTTTTTCGATTGGCACTACCCCCCCCTGGTCATCTCATCGCC
>JACQZM010000657.1 GCA_016213885.1 Candidatus Rifleibacteriota bacterium
AGGCTCCCAAGGGCCGCTACAGCGTCTACGCGCTGCCCTTGAAGGTGGGGCAGAACCAGATCCAGGTCTACGCGGAGCGGGCCGGCCAGAAGAGCGAGATGGTCGCCAGGGTCGTCACGTGCACGCCGCCGCCACCGCAGACGCCGCAGATCGACCTGCCGGCGGAGCACGCCACGGTCCAGCTGCCGATTTCCGGCCAGGCGGACCGCGGCTGCGACGTGTTCATCAAGGTGAACGACGGCGCCCCGGTCAAGGTGACGGCGACCAACGGCAAGTTCAACACCACCTTGACCCTGTCCAAGGCGAACCAGGGCAAGAACCGCATCTCGTACTGGGCCGCCAGGGGCGCCGAGGAGAGCGACAGGGGAGACGCCGTGGTCACGTTCGTGGAGAGGATCGATCCGCCGACTCTGGCGAGCGACCTCCCGGGCACCAGCAGCACGCCTCGCCTGTCGGTCAGCGGCGAGGCCGCACCCGGGACCAACGTGGTGTTCCAGGTGAACGGACGGACGGCGTTCAACAAGAAGGCCGCCCGCGGGACATTCTCCGGGCAGTTGCAGCTGGCTGCCGGGGCCAACACCGTGACTTTCTGGGCTGCGCTGGGCAGCGTCCGCAGCCAGGAGCAGACCAGGGAGGTGGTCTACGAGGGGCCTGCGGCTCCTCCCACGCCGTCGCCGGAGCCGCCGACCAGGGAGCCCCCCACGACCAGACCGAGGCCGCCGGTCAGACCGACCGACGTCCCCGAGAGCGTCGCTCCTCCGACCCAGCGGCCCGCTGCCGCCTGGACCGACTGCGCCTCGTCGGCGGTCTCCGTGCCCAAGGGGGGCGGCCAGTGGGTGCCGCTGCCCCCGGGCAGCCAGTTCCAGATCTCCGTGACCGGCGACGACACGTTCAACGTGTTCATCACGCCGGGCGACGGGCCCACCGCGTACCAGGGCTGGTTCAACGGCGGAGCCGCCAGCGTGCAGATCAGGGGCCGGTCCAGCAACGCGCGGAGCCACTCCATGACGTTCAGCAACCGGGATGGCGGGGAGTACTTCCTCATCTTCGACAACGCCAACTACCCTCAGGGCGGCATGGCCATGAGCGACATCTCGGTCAACTACTCGATCAAGTGCAAGTAGCACGGGGTATCTCACATGCTGCTTGAGTGTCCAGGGTGTAGCCTGCGACTCGATGTTCCGGAATCAGCGGCGGGCAAGGTCGTCTCGTGTCCCAAGTGCGGGTCCCAGGGGATCAGGCAGATCACCGCTCCGGCCGGCCCCAAGGCCACCCTGACGATCGTGGACGGGCGGAATCGAGGGTTCACCATGTCCCTGGGAGACCACTGCTCCCTGGGCAGGGACCCGAAGAACACCTGTCAGATCCTGGACGATCGGATCTCCAGGCACCACGCCATCATCCAGATCCGAGGCGGCACCTACCTGTTCCGGGACATGGGCAGTCTGAACGGCAGCTACATCAACGACGAGGGCAAGCCGGTGGTCGGAGAGGTCGTGCTGTGCGACGGCGACAGGATCCGCATGGGCGACTCGGTGCTCGCGTTCGCCGTCCAGGCCCCGGCCACGTCGGTGGCGGGCCGGCTCAGCAGGCCCGGGACGCGGGCCCGCCCCAACGTCACGGTCGTGGAGGTCCAGGAGGATGCGTCGCTGATCCAGGCCGAGCTGGATGCCAGGGAAGAGGTCCCGTCGCGGCACCAGATCGACGTGGAGGAGGACATCGAGACGGTCAAGAGGGCCTACCGGAAGCTGGAGCTCGCGTTCGCGATCCACGAGGAGCTGATGGGGGCCGTCAACCTCGAGTCCGTGTTGAAGAAGGTCCTCGACATGGTCTTCAACATCTTCCCGGCGGACCGGGGGATCATCCTGCTGGCCGATGACCAGGGGACGTTCACGCCTCGGGTCCACAAGGTCCGGGAGAAGGCCGGCGTCGATGCGGAGATCCGCGTCTCCAAGACGCTGCTGAAGTACGTCCACCAGCGCGGAAAGGCGATCTTGATCCAGGATGCCCAAAGGACGGTCGGCACCGAGTCGATCCTCCTGGAGAACGTGGCCTCCGCCATGAGCGTTCCGCTCTTCCGGAAGGAGAAGCTGGTCGGGATACTCCACGTGGATTGCTCCGGCGGCGAGGGCAAGGCGTTCTCGGCCAAAGACCTGGACCTGTTGACCGGGATCGGCAACCAGATCGCCATCGCGATCGACAACTCCCTGCTCAACAAGGAGATCGAGCGGAAGAACGAGGTCATGGGAAGGCTCGGCCGCTACCTCTCCCGCGAGCTCGTGGACCAGATCGTCAGCCAGAACATCGAGATCGAGATGGGTGGCGACACGAAGAAGGTCACGGTGCTCTTCTCCGACGTCCGGGGGTTCACCACTCTCTCGGAGTCGCTGGACCCGAAAGACGTCGTGGAGCTGCTGAACGACTACTTCGAGCTGATGGTGGAGTGCATCTTCAAGTTCGGAGGCACCCTGGACAAGTACATCGGCGACGCCATCATGGCCGTGTGGGGCTCGCCGATCCCGGATCCGCTGGGCGCGTTCAACGCGATCCAGGCTGCCATCGAGATGCAGACCGAGCTCGCTCACTTCAACATGAACCGTGAGAAGCAGGGCAAGCCGCCGATCTACATGGGCATCGGCATCAACACCGGTCCGGCGCTGGCCGGGAACCTGGGCTCTCCCAAGCGCATGGAGTACACGGTCATCGGTGACACCGTGAACCTGGCCTCCCGGATCGAGCACCTGACCAAGGCCGGGCAGATCATCATCAGCGCCAACACGGCCGCCGACGTGGTGGGGTACCTGCGAGCCGATCCGATGCCGGTGACCAAGGTGAAGGGCAAGTCGCAGGAGGTCAGACCGTTCCTGGTGAGGGGCATGTACAGCCCCACCAACCCCATGTTCGACCGCCGGAAGCACCGCAGGATGAGGGTCTCGATACCGGCCCGCGTGACCAACGTGGTCAAGAGCTTCGAGGAGATGGGGGTCATCGAGGACCTCACGGAAGAGAGCATGTCCGTCCAGGTTCTTCACGGCCCCGGCCACGAGTTCTCGGTCAACGATCCCGTGCAGGTCCAGTTCGTCCTGGAGCCGGGAGAGCCCCCGCTGAACGCCTCCGGATACGTGGGACGGATCAACTACGTGGCGAGCACCCGGAGCCAGCGGCAGCCCAGGGTCGTGGTGCTCATCACGGGTGTGCAGAACGGATTCCAGGAGTCTATACGGAGGCTTCTGACGCTGCCGCAGGTTCCCTCGCAACCAGCTTCCGCAGAGCAACCCGATTCTCAGGCGTGATGTCCTTGAAGCAGACGTTCAGATCGTAGTAGACGTTCGACCGGGAGTTGCAGCTGTACTTCACGCCGACCACGGTGCCCAGAAGCCCGGCCACCTTGGCCCCCTCGGGTGTGTCGAAGTCGAACACGATCGGGTCGCCCATCCTGAAGGCGTTCTCCTCTTTCATCTCGACCTGGACCAAGGCGCCTGTCTCCGAGATGTTCTCGACCATGGCGGAGCACTTCTCGTCCTGCCCGTGACGGGAGCACATCACCGAGAGAGAGACCTTCATCCTGGGCCACTGCCTGCGCTCCGCCTCCGGAGTGGACTGGTCCTGGAACAGCCCCAGCACCCTGTAGATGGGGGTCTCTTCCAGCTTGCCCTTGAGCTTGACCTTGGGCAGCTCGTTCGCCTTCACGTGGCTCCTGATCTCTCCGTAGGTGTCCTGGGAGATCACGATGTCGTTGGGCCCTGCGATGCCGCAGAGGCGGGAGGCGATGTTCACGTGGTCACCGATGACCGTGTACTCCATGCGCTTGGAGCTCCCGATGTTGCCGGCCAGGACCTCCCCCGTGTTGATGCCGATCCCGGCGGAGATGGGATGGAGTCCCCTCTGGCGACGGCGCAGGTTGAAGTGGGCGACCTCGTTCTGCATGTCCAGCGCCGCCTTCACGGCGTTGAGCGGGTCGTTGTCGGTCGGAATCGGAACGCCCCAGATCGCCATCAGGGCATCGCCGATGAACTTGTCGAGGGTGCCCGAGTACTTGAACACGATGTCCACCATCAGCTCGAAGTACTCGTTCAGCAGCTCCACCACCTGCTCCGGCGTCATCTGCTCCGACATGGACGTGAATCCCCGCAGGTCCGAGAACAGGATCGTCGCCTTGCGGGTGAGACCGCCACGCTCCAGCTTGATCTGGTTGGTCATGATCTGGTCGACCAGCGCGGGGTTGATGTAGCGCTCGAGCCGTCGGCGAGCCTCCACCTCCCGTTCGACCTTGGACGTCAACCTGGCGTCGTCGATGGCCAAGGCGATCTGCGTGCCGACTCCGGTGACGATCTCCAGGTCTTCCCGGGTGAACGTGGACAGGCCGGCAGAGCTGTCCACGTGGAGCACGCCGAGGAGCTTCCCCTTGGCGATGAGTGGAACGGTCATGGCCGACTTGACGTTCTCCAGCACCACGGACTTGGTCCCGATGTCTTTCAGCGCATCGGTGGTGAGAATCGATCGCCGCTCGTCCTGGGCCCGCTTCAACAAGGTGGAGGAGAGTCTGAGGTCCGCCACGCTGTCGACGCCGTCGGATCGCTTGACGATGTTGGGGATCAGTCGGCCCCGATCGTCGAGCAGCAGAATCGCCCCGCGAGTGACGTGGAACATCTGGAATATCGCATCCATGGCGCGCTTCAGGAGCTTCTGCAGACTCTGGATGTTCTTGAGCTCTTCGTTCATCCTGAACGCCAGCAGGATCTTCTGGTACTCCCGCTGCAGCGCGGCGTGGTCGCTGATCTCCTTCACGGGCCGGCCCGTCAGGGAATCCTGGGAGACCTCGACCTCTGCGATGCACACGTCCTGGGAGCAGGCGTCGCCGGCTTCGACGATCACCGGCCCAGGCGAGTCCAGCACATCGGGCACCGGGCTCAACGGTGCCGGCGAGGGCAGGATCGGCCTGGAGGGTCTGTTCGGGCCGGGCGGGGACGGGAGCGGCCCGGGCGCCTCCGTCGGGCCGGTCCGGTCGACCGGCGCGGGGACGACCGGGGTGAGGGGCGCCGGAGACGGTGCCGGCCCCTGGCGGGCGTCCGACACCGCCGCGCTCATCCGGGCCGCCACCGGCCCGACGAGCACCGGCGATCG
>JACQZM010000207.1 GCA_016213885.1 Candidatus Rifleibacteriota bacterium
CCGGACCCGGCGGTAGATCTGCTCCGCCGGGTCGCAGATCGGGGCGCTGGCCAGGGTCGCGATCAGCGCCGCGCTGAACCGACCGTGGGGATCTCCCCGGGCGTCTCGTTGCTCCCCGGCGACCTGGTCGTCCTGGGCAGCCGAGAGGATCAAGGCGCCGCGCTGCTCCGGAGAGGGGCCCTTGTCGCCGGCATCGCGGGCGTCCCTGGGATCCGGGGCCAGGTACCTCGTCTTGCCCGGAGCGGGGAAGCCGCG
The DNA here is from genome assembly GCA_016213885.1 of Candidatus Rifleibacteriota bacterium. Taxonomy (GTDB): domain Bacteria; phylum Muiribacteriota; class UBA6191; order JACPRK01; family JACQZM01; genus JACQZM01. Next base: position 256 of record JACQZM010000207.1, read on the forward strand.
GGCGATGGAGCCGGAATGGCAGCTGTCGAGGATGGCGGTCAGGGTCACCTTCTTGTCCAGCAGCCGGTTGAACAGGCGGGCCAGCTCCTTGTCCCGCACGTCCATCGCACCGGTCCAGGAGTCCACCGGAACCAGGGTCTCGTCCCTGCGGTCCGTTTCGGGCGAGAGCGAGTTCGTGACCTGGGAGCCATGCCCCGCATAGAAGAAGACGCAGGTGTCGCCAGCCTTGGCCGGGTCGAGGAGCCACGTCTGGATTTCCGCAAGGATCCGTTTCCTCGTGGCGTCTCCGTTCAGAAGGACACGGACGTCGGAGCGGCCGAAGCCGTACCGCGATACGAGGATCTCCGCGAACGCGGTGGCATCGTTGACCGCGCCATCCAGGTTGGTCCAGGCGCCCCGGCCGGGCGACCACGACGAGACGACCCGGGTGTCGGTCGAGCCGGTCTGGCCAGGCCCGCCCCGGGTCGGGGACGGCCTGTCCTCCAGCACCGTGGACCCGGCGCCGGTTGCGCCGGGAGCGGCCGGGGCCCCGGGCTGCTCGTACTCGTTGATCCCGATGAGAAGCGCCCTGGCCGTCGCGGCTGCCAGGGTCGAGGCCTGGGCCGTGAGGAGCAGAGCGACCAGCGCGATGGCGGACCACGGGTGGCTGTGTCGTGACATGGATGGCACCCCTCGTGACGCTTGCCTGGAGCTGACCGGGGCCTTCGGCGGAGAAGCCGGTGTCGCCCCCGGGAGCCCGGGCGCGCCGTCGGAGAGAGACTCCGACGGCTTCCCAGAGGCCAGGCTCCCGGCGCTGGACCCTACGGGTACAGGCTCCAGGTGGTCACTTCTCCGGCCTCCATGAGCACGTACCTGGGCCCCCAGGTCTTGACCGACCCGTCGGTGAAATCGGCTCGTGCGTAGAGGGTGACCCGGCCCGGGCTGTACCGGATGTAGCCGTCACCGTAGGGACGGATGGTGCCGTCGTACTCCTTCTGGGTGTAGATCTTGACGAACCAGGGCGTCCGGTTGTCGACGTGGAGCTTCGCCCACAGGCCCCTGGTCTTCTCGCCGCCCTTGTCGGGCGGGGCGGGACGCTGCACCTTGGGATCGTTCTTGTCGGAGTCGGACTTGATGTTCTCGTCAGCGCCGCCTCCTCGGCCGACCTGCGCCTTGTCCTGGACCGTCGTCTCCTTCTCTTTCGGGTCCGCGGCCCAGGTCCGGGTCGTAGTCACCAGCAGGACCGCCAGGCCTAGGACGGACGCGCACACCAGGAATCCAGTCGTCTTCATCGCTCTCCTCCAGTTCGACCATCCGGACGACGGGGAAGACATCGGGGGTCGGGCGTCCGGCGCGCCGACCGTGGCGCCACCCTATCACACGGTGACCCGTCGGTCCAACCCCCTCCACGTTCTTGATGACTCTGCAGCCAGGCCGAGACCTGATCACAGGCCCGACTCCGCGAAACAGGCGCAGGATCCTGGCGAGACCCCCGGCCGACCTGGAAGAGCCGATGGAGGGCCGAGTCGCGGCAGCCTGGACCGCCGCGGTCAGGCGAGACAGCACTTCTTGTACTTCTTGCCGCTGCCGCAGGGGCACGGGTCGTTGCGACCCGCCTGCGGCTGGGGTCTCGCCGGGTCAGGGTCGAGGGAGAGAGGTGCCACGTCCCGGCGGTCGAGCCTCTCGGCCAGGGTGTTGTGGAGATCGGCGAAGTACCGGTTCACCTCCTCTTTCGAGTAGAGCCACGGCTCGTGGTAGCTCCAGCTCTCCCGGTGGAGAAGCGCGGCAGCGAGCACCTCGAACGCGGCTGCGGGCTCATCCTGACAGTCCAGTATCAAGGCCAGACCGTACGCGGCTTCCGCGAGCGTCGGGTCGAGCCGGAGCGCCCTCCGGTAGGCCTCGCTCGCCCTGTCGAAACGCTCCACCGTCCTCGACGCCTCCGCGAGCCCGAGCCAGCTCCCGGGGTCGGTAGGGTGTGCGAAGACCGCCTCTCGATGGGCCTCCAGGGCGACCCGGTGCGGCGCCGGGGCCCCGTCCGGAAGGTGGCTCCTCACGAACTGGAGCGGCCCGGAACTGGCCTCTCCGCGCTCGGATTTCTCCCAGGCCTCTTTCACGGCGGGCAGGAGCAGCTCCCAGGACGCGTCGGTGATCTCGAACTCCGTCTGGACGCCGCACGACCAGCACCGGATCTCGTCCCCGATGAACGGTCTCTCGAACGGCTCGTCCAGGGAGAGCATCACCGAACCGACCTCGTGGCAGTCGGCCTTGTGGCACCGGGAGCACTCCAGCTCGAGGTGGATCGCGTCGTCGGAGTGGTGGTGCTCGCACCCGTCCGTGGAGCCCGATTCGTCCCAGGTCTCGGCCTCGCCGAGCCGGGCGTGGAGATCCGCGAGCTTCGGGTGATCGATCTCGAACAACACCGCCGCGAGGACGAAGAGCCGGTCCACGTCGTACGATTGACCCAGCCGCGCCTCCACGAGACCCACGAAGCGGGGATCCGGGCAGAAGGTCGCGCTGTCGGCCCACGCCTCGGCCTTGCGCCTCGACTCCTGGCAGCTCCCGTGGATCTCGACGAGATGGTCGATCGCCCGGCTGTCTCCCACCCGGGCGATCACGTCCAGGCCGTAGACCTGCCCGGTCCGGTCCAGGGTCTGCCACCGGGCGATGAGTGCGGTCGACGCCGGCTCGTCCATGGTGGACAAGACGTCCGTCAGCTCCTCGGCGATCTCCGGGGAGTGATCGTCCCGCAGATGGTCCACCAGCGCTCCTGCCAGCTCCGCGAGGCCCGCGTCGCGGACGACCCGCCCCAGGTGGACCGCAGCCCAGGTCGGGCCAGCCGACCTCAACCGTGAGCCGATGCCCTCCAGGAGCCCGTCCCTGGGGAACCGCAGCAGCGTACGCCTCACGCACTCCAGCACGGGGATCGATCGGAGATCGACGCACGCCAGGTCCAGGAGCCGGTCCATCGGCATGGTCTCCGGCTCCATCGTCCGGCACCGGCTGGCCAGGACGAGCGCCAGGGCGAAGGCGGCCACGGCAGGACTGGCGGGCGTCGAAGGGTCGTCCAGCAGCCCGGCGCAGGCGGAGATCTCCTCTTCGAAGGGCCCGGACGCCTCGCTCCGGGCCAGCTCGCGGGCCGCCGCCACGCGATCCGGGCCCGGGCGGGCCCAGACGACCTCGATCGTCTCGGCCCGGAACCCGGGGTCGAACAGGTCGCTCATCCGGCTCAGGTTCAGGGGCGGCCCGTCGTCGCCGTGGGTCATGAAGTACTCGAGGAAGCCGAGACCCCCGGTCGTGAGCTCGTAGAGCCAGAGCAGATCGACACCCGGGTCGTGGTCGGCGAGATGCATGGCCAGCCGCTGGGCGATCAGCTCCGCGGCGCCGTCGAGGTGGTGCTTCCGGCAGAGCGCCACGGCCCGCGGTACGCCCTTGAGAAGTCGATCGTTCGCTCGCCGGCCCTGGATCGCCTCGACGACGGTCGCGGCGAGCTCCCGTCCCTGACCGGGCGACAGCAGGTCCAGCGCCCCGAGGACCGCCACGGCGCGATCCGCATCGATCGCCGGGGGTGGTTGCTCCCAGAGCTCCCGGACGAGGTTCAACGCCGCCTCCGGATCGAGCTGGGCCAGGGTCGTCGCGGCCCCGTGCACCACCGGTGCCGGCCACCGGTGCCATCGCTGAACGAGCAGCGGCACGAACGGCCGGAACGCCTCCGGGGAGCCCGCCCGGAAGAGATGGAACAGCACATCGCTCACCCCGGAGGACAGGATCCTCCCCACCGTGGTCTCGTCCAGCAGAGCGCTCTCGAGCTCCGACACGTCCTTCGCCCCGTACCGACGCTTCATGGAGAGCCGCTCGAGAGCCCACCGACCCACGACGGGATCGTCCAGCTTGCTCCGAATGTCCTTGATCCGGCTGATGGTGTGCATGGGACCGGTTCCTTACAGGCGGTCAGGGTTCCAGACGCAGCGACCGTATCAGCGAACCGCCACCGGCGCAAGAGTTGTCTGTCCGCGGGAAGACGGTGCCTCCCGGAAGGGGGCGCTGTCCGCCGGGGTCTCCTGGAGTTCGAAAGCGTGGCCTGTCCCCTTCTTCAGCCCGGCGGATCGGAAGGCCCCCCTGGTCCTTCAGGAGACCATCCTGGTGGTCCACAGCGCCTCGTTCGATCTCCGGATGGTCGACCAGCAGCTCGCCCGCCGGTGGGCCCGCGCGCCGCTGGGAAGTTCCGGCGACGACGTGGTATGATCGCGCATCCGTGCGAGACGGACCAGGGAGGGAGACCGGTTCGGCGATGACACCTGAAGAGCTCGACGTCTGGAACGTCGTGCGGTCCATCAACGCCCTCTGGACCACCGGACGGGTGGATGAGCTCGGCGACCACTTCCACCCCAGGATGATCGCCATCACCCCCGCCGACCGGGAGCCCCTCGTGGGCAAAGAGGCCTGCATCGACTCCTGGCGCCGGTTCACCAGGCTGGCGAAGGGGCTCTCGTGGGTGGAGACAGACCCCAGGGTCGAGATCCACGGCGACACGGCGGTCGTGGCCTACACCTACTGCGCCGCGTGCGAGATGGACGGCCGTCCGGTCGAGCTCCGGGGTCGTGACCTGTTCGTGATGCACCGGGAACGGGGACGCTGGTGGGTCGTCGCCGACCAGTTCTCCCCGTTTCCCGCCAGAGAGTGACCCATGAGCTCCCTCGTCGTGGTCGGGACGGTGCTGCAGACCCCCACGCCCCGGACGCTGGCGGTGTCGAGCGACGTGGCCGTGGTGGTGGGGGACGACGGCGTGATCGAGGCCGTGCATCCGGCGGCGTCGATGGAGGCGAAAGACGCCTGGGCTGCTGCGCCGCGGGTCCAGCGGCTGAACGCCCACGAACGGCTGCTTCCCGGGCTGATCGACCTGCACGTCCACGCGCCGCAGTGGCCGCAGCTGGGCACCGGCCTGGACCTTGGGCTGGAGAAGTGGTTGTTCGACTACACCTTCCCGCTGGAGGTGCGATACGCCGATGCGGGCTTCGCGCTGGAGGTCTGGGATCGCCTGGTCCCCACGCTGCTGCGTCACGGAACGACGACCGCCGTGTACTTCTCGTCCATCCACGAAGAGGCGACGCGACTGCTGGCTGCGACCTGTGTGCGGCACGGTCAGAGGGCGTTCGTGGGCCGGGTCGCCATGGACCACCCGGAGGGCACGCCTCGCTGGTATCGCGACGTCGACGCCAAGGCCGGTGTCGCCGCGTCGGCCGCGTCGATCGAGACCATCGCAGGCTTGCCGGGCGCGAGAGGTCTGGTGGCGCCGATCATCACGCCGCGGTTCATTCCCACGTGCACGGACGAGCTGTTGAGCGGCCTGGGCGAGCTGGCGGCGTCGACCGGCGCGCTCGTGCAGACGCACTGTTCGGAATCGGACTGGGAGCACGGTCACGTGCTGGAGCGTTTCGGGCGCCGTGACGCCTGGATGCTGCAGCAGTTCGGTCTGATGCGGCGCGGCACGGTGCTGGCGCATGGCAACCTCCTGGACGACGGCGACTTCGGGGTCATCCGTTCGGCGGCGGCGGGCGTCGCGCACTGCCCGCTCTCGAACTCCTACTTCTCCAACGCGGTGTTCCCGCTGAGGCGAGCGCTGCAGCAGGGGGTCGCCGTCGGCCTGGGGTCCGATGTGGCCGGTGGCGCCCACCCCGGCCTGCTGCCGCAGTGCGGTCACGCCGTGACCGTGTCGCGGATGCTGGAGGACGGGGTCGATGGCTCCCGGGGCGCCGCCGAACGCGGCGTGCCGGGTTCTCGCGTCGACGTGGTGACCGCGTTCCACGCCGCGACGGTGGGTGGCGCGAGCGTGCTGGGGATCCCCGCGGGCCTTCTGGCGCCGGGGAAGCTGTTCGACGCCTTCGTGGTCCGGACCAACGACCGCGAGTCCGGTCTGCACGTGTACGAGGGGCTGGACGACGAGGCGCGGATCTTCGAGAAGATCGTGCGGCTTGCGGCGCCCAGCGACATTCCCGCCGTGTGGGTGGGCGGCCGGCGCGTCGTGACGCGCTGAGTCTTTGGCTGCGATCGACGTCGGCGACGCTCTGCCGGACGCCGGGGTCGCCAGGGGACCCGCCTCCCGGTGAGCTTGGCCTTGACTTGCCCGGGATCTCCTGAGATACTCGCTGAACCGATCAGCCTCGAATCACGATCAGAAGGGAGTTTCCAGATGAACAAGCATGAGCTCGCCCAGATCATCGCCAAGGACGTCGAGTTGACTCACGCCCAGGCGGCCGCCACGATCGACGCGTTCACCGGCGCCATCCAGAAGGCGCTCAAGAAGGGCGAGGACGTGACCCTCGTCGGCTTCGGGACGTTCAAGACCAAGAAGCGCGCCGCCCGCACCGGCATCAACCCGCAGACCAAGGCGAAGATGAAGATCCCGGCCAAGAAGGTCGTGAAGTTCGTCGTCGGCAAGGCCCTCAAGACCTCGGTCTAGACGGGCACAGCGAACGGCTCATCCCGCCGAGAGCCTCTTGAAGAGGCTCTCGGCCGTTCTTTGTCCGCGAACCGTGCCGGACGGTCCCACCGGGCCCCGGTGACCGGCGGCCAAGGAGACTCGCCGGGAGCCACCACCCGGGCCCGGGGTACCAGGATCGCCGTGGCTCCTGTCGGCGCGAGGGCGCGAGGCCCGGAATCGACCCTGCCGGCGGGGCTCAGCCGATCCGCAGGAGCATCAGGACCGGCAGCAGGAGGTAGTACGTGAGGAAGCTCACGAGCGCCGCGGCCGGGATCGTCAGGACCCAGGCGACCACGATGTGCTCGGCCACGCCCCAGCGGACCGCGCTGAGCCTGCTGGTGGAGCCGACTCCGATGATGGCTCCGGTGATCGTGTGGGTGGTGGAGACCGGGATCCCGAACAGCGCCGTGCCGATCAGCGTCAAGGCGCCCGCGGTCTCGGCGCAGCAGCCGCCCACCGGGCGGAGCTTGCAGATCTTGGAGCCCATGGTCTTCACGATGCGCCAGCCCCCGCTGAGGGTGCCCAGGCCGATGACGACCGGGCAGGCCACTCTCACCCAGGCCGGAATGGTGAAGACCGCCTTGGGATCGCCCTGGAGATGGTAGAGGTAGAGCACCATCGCGATGATCCCCATGGTCTTCTGGGCATCGTTGCAGCCGTGTCCGAAGCTGTAGGCCGCCGCGGAGGCGAGCTGCAGCCGGCGGAACAGCCGGTCCACCAGGGCGGCGGAGGCATGGCGGAAGATCCAGAACACCGCCACCATCAGCACCGCCCCGAGCACGAAGCCCAGCAGCGGCGAGATCACGATGAAGAGCAGCGCCCTGGACAGACCGCTCCAGACCAGGACACCCCAGCCCGCCTTGGCCACTCCGGCGCCGACCAGGCCGCCGATCAGGGCGTGGGAGGAGCTGGACGGGAGCCCCAGCCACCAGGTCAGGACGTTCCAGACGATCGCTCCGACGAGAGCGGCGAAGATCGTGGCCTGGTTCACGCTCTCGGGGGTGATGATCTCCTTGCCGATCGCCGTGGCCACATGGGTTCCCATGATCACGGAGAGAGCGTTGAAGAGGGCGGCCATCCCCACGGCCTGCAGCGGCGACAGAACCCGGGTGGAGACCACGGTGGCGATGGAGTTGGCCGCATCGTGCATGCCGTTCACGTAGTCGAAGATCAGGGCCAGCACTATGATCAGACAGACAAACGCCAGCATCGACCATCCCCTCCAGGAACGTTCGACAGTCCCCCCTCCGGGAGCATGACCATGAATGGCCCTCGAATGTAAAGGGTCGACGAGGAGGAAAGGCCACGAATCCGGGCGATCCGTCCGGTCTCGACAGCCGGATCGGACCGATGTACGATGGACCGACGGTCCACCGGTGAAGCGACCGGAGGTCCGTGGCCGGGGGGTGTGGCCGCTCGTCCGGGGCGAGGAGGGCTGGTGCGACCCTGATCTTGCCTGGCTCGAAGACCCGGGAGGTCACGACCGCGGCGCTGCTCGTCGCGAGCGGCATCGTGATTCCGATCGCCTTTCACTCCGCCGGCCTCGCGGGCAGGGTCTTTCTGCCGATGCACCTGCCCGTGGCCATGGCGGGCCTGCTGGTCGGATGGCGCGCGGCGCTGGCGGTCGGAGCTCTCACCCCGCTGGTGAGCTCCCTGCTCACGGGAATGCCCCCGCTGGCTCCCATGCCGGTCGCCCTGGTGATGGCGCTGGAGCTCTCGGCCCACGCCGCCACCGTCTCCCTGCTGCACCGCCGGTGGCGACTCCGCCCTCCCCTGGCGATCGCAGGTGGGATCGTCGCCGGGCGGATCACCACCGGGCTCGTGTACTCGGTCCTGGTCAGGGCGTTCGGCTTCAGGCTCGATCCGTTCGCCGCCGTCGCGGGCGCACTCCTGGTCGGCTGGCCCGGGCTGACCGTGCAGCTCACCGTGGTCCCGGCGCTGTTCGAGGCGCTGGCCCGCCGGGGCCTGGACGTCGGAGTCGGCCCTGGGCGACCGTGACCTGGCCGTTCGTCGCTGAGCGGGCCCGCTCCGGCGCGACCCTGTGGAGCGCCCCTCCTCGAGGCTCCCGCCCCAGCGGTGCTAGGGCCTTCCTCCCATCGTGAGCGCCATGATCGATTTCACGGTGTGCAGCCGGTTCTCGGCCTGGTCGAAGACGATCGACTGGGGACCGTCGATGACCTCGTCGGTCACCTCGGAGCCGCGGTCGGCCGGCAGCGGATGCATGTAGACCGCCTCCTTGGCGGCCAGCTCCATCCGCCTCTGGTCGCAGATCCAGCTCTTGTACCTGGCGATGAGGTCCATCCCGACCTTCTTCTTCTCGTCTTCAGGAACGTTCTGGTCGGCCAGGTACTGGTGGCAGCCCCAGGACTTCGGATAGATGACGATGTGGTCCTTGCACGCCTCGTCCATGTCGTGGACGATCTGGAACTTGGTCTTGTTCTCGGCCGCGAACTTCTTGGCGAGCTCCACCGTATGCGGCATCAGGTAGAACTCCTTGGGATGGGCCAGGGTCACGTCCACGCCGAACCGCGGCAACAGCCAGATGAGGCCCTGGGCCACGGAGAGCGGCCGGGCGTACGACGGGGCGTAGGTCCACGAGACCGTGAACTTGAGGCCCTTCAGGTTGGTGCCGAACTTCTCCCGGATCGTCATCAGGTCCGCGGCGGCCTGGCATGGGTGGTCCACGTCGCACTGGAGATTGACCACCGGGATCGACGACCAGTGGGCGACCTCCTTGATGTACTTGTTCCCGACGCCGTAGAAGCAGTTCCTGATCGCGATGCCGTGGCCGTACCGGGAGAGCACCTTGCCCGTGTCCTTGGGGGTCTCGCCATGAGAGATCTGGAGCTTGTCCGGCGTCAGGTCGTGGGCGTGGCCGCCGAGCTGGGTCATCCCGGCCTCGGTGGAGTTCCGGGTGCGGGTCGACGCCTCGAAGAACATCATGAACAGAGTCTTGTCCCGCAACAACCGATGGGGCCGACCGAGGGCGAAGGAGCGCTTGAGATCCCAGGCGACCTCGAGCATCGTCTCCAGCTCCTCCACCGTCCAGTCCTTGGTCTCGATCCAGTCCTTGCCTCTGAGCAGAGTGTTCATCCAGATCTCCCTTCGACGGAGTGGTTTCTTGGGGGCTGACGGCGGTCCAGCCGGTCACCCGCCACGGTGACGACGACAGGGACCGGCGCCGCGGTGGACCCAATCGTAGCGACCAGGGTCCGGGGTGTCAAGGACGGGTCCGGGTAGCGCCCCCGAGCGCGACTCCGGCCGGAGCCGGGCTCCCGGGTCGGTGGGCCCCGAAAGAGAGGGCCACGGGCACCGGGGCCGGAGCCCCGGCTCCCGTGGCCAGCCGTTCCGGTGGACCTCGCAGTCAGGGCGACGGCCGGGGCAGGGTGCTCACTCCACCTTGCCCAGCACGAGGGCGATCAGAGCCATGCGCAGCACGACGCCGTTGAACGCCTCGATCCAGTAGCGGGCGTGGCGGGTCGAATCCACGTCCATGGTCAGCTCGTCCATCCGGGGCAGCGAGTGGATGACGATCACGCCGCGCTTCGCCTTCTTCTTCAGCACCTCCGTGGTGATCTGATACTCCGGCGGGGTCAGCCCCTTCTTCGCATCGGCAGCGTCGACCCGGGCCTTGGTGTAGTCGGCCTGGACCACCGGTTCCATGTAGATGACGTCGGCCTTGTCGACGCAGTCGTGGACCGACTTGAACAGGTTCACCCTGGTGTTCCGGCCGTCGAGCTCCGCCAGGTACTCCTGCGTGGGGGCCATTTCGGGCGGGTACACCAGGTCGAGGTCGATGTCGAACTGCGTCGCCGCGTACCCGATGGAGTGCATGGTGCGCATGCGCATGTCCCCGACGCAGAGGATCCTCAGCCCGTCGAGCCGGCCGAGCTCCTTCAACATCGTGTACAGGTCGGTCAGCACCTGGGTCGGATGCTCGCCCCAGCCGTCGCCGCAGTTGATGATCGGCACCGACGAGTACCGGGCCGCCTCGGCCGGAGCGCCCTGCTGGAAGTGCCTCATGGCGATCACGTCGGCGTAGTACTCCAGCATGTGGACCGTGTCCTTGATCGACTCCTGGTAGAAGTCGCCGGCCCGGGTCATCTTGGCGTCGGAGAACCCCAGCACGTGGCCCCCCATGCGGTGCATGGCCGCCTCCGTGGCCATCCGGGTCCGGGTGGACGGCTGGTAGAACGCCGTCAGCAGGGTCTTGTCCGCGCAGAGGTCCGTGTTCCGGCGGTTCCTCGCGTGGGGCGCCAGCATGTCGCACACCTCGAAGATCCGGTAATAGTCGTCGCGCTCGAACTCTCTCAGCGACAGGATGTCACGGCCGAGGAAGCTCTTCATCCCATTCTCCTCTCGATTCGTGCTCGCACGCTGACCTGGGTGGCCCGGCGGCCGAAGCGTGGAAGCGTCGCAGGGTTGATCCGGGGCGAGGGCCAGCCGGGCCCGCTTCCTGGAAGCCGGGCCCTCCCTCGTGTCTGTCTTCAAACCACTCCTCGGTGGCGGCTGTCAACAGTTTAGAACCGAGACGCCGGATGCCGACGCAGGACTTTGTCGGCATTCGCCACCGAGGATCTCTCCGGCCGCGCCCCGACGGCGCGGCGCGGCTCTCGCCCGGAGCTATCGCCCCGCGAACAGCGTGTCCAGGATGGCCGGGTCCGCCGGGATGGTCGTGGGCTCGCCGGCCACCTTCATGGCGCTGGCCACGTCCTTGAGACCGTTGCCCGTGATGAGCATCACCACGTGCCATTCAGACTTCACCAGCCCCCTGGCCGTGGCGGCCTTCAGGCCGGCCCAGGAGGTGACCGCCGCCGGCTCTCCGAACACGCCGGAGCCCCGGGCCACCTCGCCGATCGCGGCCAGGATGGCGTCGTCGGACACGGTGATGCCGAACCCGTCGGACTCCCGGATCGCCTGCACCGCGGCGTCGCCGTCGCGGGGGAGGCTCACGCTGATCGAGTCGGCAACGGTGTTCCCGTCCACGGCCTTGATCGTGCCGTCGCCGGCGGCCGCCTTCACGATCGCCGCCGACCCCTCCGCCTGGACCGCCAGCAGCCGGGGAGTGCGGTCCACGAAGCCCAGCTTCTGGAACTCCACGAACCCCTTCCACACGCCGGAGATGATGTTGCCATCCCCCACCGGCACGACCACCAGGTCGGGGACCTGCCAGTCGAGCTGCTCCAGGATCTCGAACGACACGGTCTTCTTGCCCTCGCGGGTGTACGGGTTATATCCGGTGTTCCGGTTGTACCAGCCGAACCGCCGGGTCGCCTCGAGGCAGAGATCGAACGCCTGGTCGTAGGTGCCGTCGACGGCCAGCACCTGGGCCCCGAAGGTGAGGAGCTGGGCGATCTTGGCCCTGGGGGCGGTCTTCGGAACGAAGATCCGGGTCTTGACCCCCAGCGCCGCGGCCAGCACCGCCGTGGCCGAGGCGGCGTTGCCGGTGGACGCCCCGGTGACCAGGTCACGGCCGATGTCCAGAGCCCTGAGCAGCGCCACGGAGCTGGCCCGGTCCTTGAACGAGGCCGACGGGTTCTTCCCGTCGTCCTTGATCGAGAGCCGTTTGAGCCCCAGCTCCTGGGCGAGCTTGGGCGCGTTGACCAGGGGGGTCCAGCCCACCGGCGGGTCGTCGATCCGCCCCCTCACGGGCAAGAGCGGCGCGTAGCGCCAGTGGGTGAAGTCGCGACTCTCGTCCAGGTCTTTCCGCGGCCAGGTGCGGCGGATCCGATCCATGTCGTACTGGACCGAGAGGTTGCCGCCGCAGGCCGGGCACACGTACAGGGTGTCCTGGATCTGGGCCTTCTTCTGGCAGAGGACGCAGCAGAGGCCGACGGTGTTCACGGTGCTCACTTGGCGACGATCCAGGTGCCCGCCTTGCCGTCGAGCGCCTCGACGAGATGCGCGGGGTCGGTGATGAGCGCTTCCTTGCCGCCAGTCTCCAGGAACTCGATGCAGGCGGCGATCTTGGGCTTCATGCTGCCCGGAGCGAAGTGCCCTTCGGCCATGTACTTCTTCGCGTCCCCCATGGTGATCTTGCCGAGCTTCTTCTGGTCGGGCTTCTTGTAGTTCAGGTAGACCGCGTCGACCGCCGTGGAGATGATGAGCAGGTCCGCCTCGAGCTCCCTGGCCAGCAGGCTCGACGCCAGGTCCTTGTCGATGACCGCCGCGGTGCCGACGATGCGGCCGTCCTTCTCCACCACGGGGATCCCGCCGCCGCCGACGGCGACCACGATGATGTTCTTGTCGAGCAGCGTCTTTATCGCCTCGAGCTCCAGCACCTTCTTCGGGATCGGAGAGGCCACCACGCGCCGGAAGCCCCGGCCCGCGTCCTCCACGATGTCCCAGCCTTCTTTGGCCTTGTGGTGCTCCGCGTCCTCCTTGGACATGAACGAGCCGATCGGCTTGCTGGGCTTCTGGAACGACGGGTCGTTCCGGTCGACCAGCACCTGGGTCACCACGGTGGCGGTGAGCGGCTGCTCCTTCCAGCCCTTGGTGACGTTGATCATGGCCTGCTGGATCTGGTAGCCGATGGAGCCCTGGGTGTCGGCTCCGCATGAGTCCAGCGGGACCTCGTGCAGCTCGTGCTTGGACAGCTCGCTGCGGCGCAAGATGAACCCGACCTGCGGGCCGTTGCCGTGGGTGATCACCACGTTGTAGCCCTTCTGCACGAGCCCGGCGATGTGGGAGCAGGTCTGCTCCACGGCGCCGTACTGGTCGGGCACGGTCTGGTGATCTTTGTCGAGGATCAGGGAGTTGCCGCCGATCGCCAGGATCGCGAGCTTCTTCTTGGACATGATTCTGACCTCCTGCTGACGGGCAAAAGCCTCAGTCGAGCGCTTCGAGAACGCCGGTGCGCTGGTTGAACTGGTTGATGAGCTTGTCCCACTCGTCCATCTGGGAGAACGTGTCGGTCCAGAAGTCCGGGTCCCACAGCTGTTCCAGGTCCGCGGAGGACTTGCCCTGCTGCTCCACCCAGGTGAAGTACTTCAGGTTGTGCAACGCCTTGCGGTTCCAGTACCCCAGCTCCCTGAGGTTGTCGGTCTGGGCCCCCATCAGGTACCGGCCGAAGTGCTGCGCCGCCAGGTCCCGGGTGTACGCCCCGTGCTGGTCCCTGAGCTCCTGCTTCCTGGACTTGTACAGGTCCATGGAATCGGTCATCGGGAAGAACAGCACGTCGCGGCCGCTCAGCTCGTAGTACCTGGCGGCCTTGATGGCGGCCACCAGGTTGCACATCGCCGAGATGCCCACCAGCGACAGCTGGTCCAGGAAAGCCCGCTTCACCCCGCGGCTCTCCAGATACCCGATCCCCTCCTCCTCGTTGAACAGCCTGAGGATGCTCATGCACTGCTCGTCGTCGATGGCCGCCACCATGTCGGTGTTTCGCACGTTGTGGATCCAGGGCACGTGCTTGTCGCCGATCCCCTCGATGCGGTGGGCACCCCAACCGTTTCTGAGCAGCGTCGGGCACTGCAGCGCCTCCGTGGCGACGACCTTGACGTGGGGGAACCTGGTTCTCAGGTAGTCCCCGGCGGCGATCGTGCCGGCGGAGCCGGTGGCGGAGACGTAGGCGGCGAGCCGGCTGTCGGCCTTGCGGATCTGGCCGAAGATCCCCTCCACGTTCGCCCCGGTCATGTTGTAGTGCCAGAGGGCGTTGCCGAACTCCTCGAACTGGTTGAAGATCAGCACGGCGCCGCTGCGCTGTTTCTTCAGCTCCCAGCACTTGTCGTAGATCTCTTTCACGTTGGACTCGGAGCCGGGCGTGGCGATGATCTCGTCGGTGCCGATCGCCCTGAGCCACTCGAACCGCTCCTTGCTCATCTCCTCCGGCAGGATCGCGATCGCCTTGCAGGCCAGGAGAGCGCAGTCGAAGGCGCCGCCGCGGCAGTAGTTGCCCGTGGAGGGCCAGGCGGCCTTCTGGGCGTCCGAGTCGAACTCGCCGGAGACGAGCCGCGGCACCAGGCACCCGAACGCGGCGCCGACCTTGTGGGCGCCGGTGGGGAAGTACTTCCCGATCATGCCCACGATCCGGGCGGGCACGCCGGTCACCTCCGGCGGGAACTCCAGCCAGTTGCCGGTGTTGTAGAGCCCGCCCTTCTCCTTGGGCTCGTTCTTCCAGGTGATCCGGAACAGGTTGAGCGGGTTCACGTCCCAGAGCCCCACGTCCCTGAGCCTTCGCTTGATCTTCTCCGGAACCCTGGTGGGGTCTTTCTGCTCGGCGAAAGTGGGGATGATGATCTTCCGCTCGCGGCATCGGTTCACAGTCTTGGCGAGAACCGCTTCGTTGATCTTCTTGACGACCCGCATGTGGCGCTCCTGTCCGGGATTGGACCGCTCGATAAGCCTCGTGGGTGAGGCCGCTGATTGTAGACCCGGGGCGCCGACGAAGTCAATGCGCTGCTCCCGGCGGTCGGACCGCGATGGAACCGCTGCTGGAGCGGCGTTCAGGGCCGGGGAACCGACCCGGGATCGCCGCCGGTCCGATTCCGGGTGGAGCGTGCGGTCTTCGCCGTGGCGTCGCGGCGCTTGCCCCTGGGCCGGGGCCGGTCGACCTTGGGCTTCGGCTTCGACCAGGGGGTCAGGATGTGCTCGGCGATCCGTCGGGCGATCGGCGCCGCCACCTCGCCTCCGGCGCCGCCGTACTCGACGAGCACGGAGATGGCCAGGCTGGGGAAGCCGGCCTTCTCGCCACGGGGGGTACTGGCCGGCTGGGTGTAGCCCATGAACCAGGCGTGAGCCGGCAGCGGGGTGTCCTCCTCCCGGGGCGGCCACGTGGAGAGGTGGCGGGAGACCAGCGGCGCCTCCGGCTCGTCCAGCTGGGTCCTGGCCTCGTCCTCCGATCCGGCCTCCACCTCCTGCTCCTCGCCGTTCTCCAGCTGGAACGTGTAGCGCTTGCCCACCACGCGGGGCGAGTCCTGGGCCGACCCGGTCTTCCCGCACAGCACCCAGCCCGAAAGGCCCAGCCTGGCCCTGTCGGCGGTCCCGCCCTTCTCGTTGACGACCCGCCACATCCCCTTCCGCGAGATCGCCAACACCCGGTCGTCCAGCGGGACGCCCGCCTCCTTCGAGGGCCCGATCCGGGCACCGGCTGCGTCGTTGGCCAGCGTCACCGGCAGGAACTGTCCCCGGGCGATGGTGGCGGCGAGGTTGGCCAGCTGCAGCGGCGTCACCCCCAGCTCGCCCTGGCCGAAAGCGTAGTACCAGGCGTCCTGGAGCTCGTAGGTCGGCTTCTTGGGGCGGTGCTTGGCGAGCCACGCGGGCGTGGGCAGGAACCCGGGGCTCTCCTCGATGAGGCCGGTGCCCTGGGTCTGACCGAGACCGAACCGCTCGAACCAGCTGACCAGTCGCGGGGCGCCCAGCCGGTCGCCGGCCGTGAAGAAGAAGATGTTGCACGAGTTCTTGATGGCGGTCTCCACGTTCATCACACCGTGGGTCTGCTCTCCCCGCGTGTAGATCCAGCAGCGGAACGCGTCGGGCATCCCCTGCCGGAACAGACCCTTGCAGGTCACCTTGATACCGGTGGTGATCGCCCCCTCGGCGAGAGAGGCATAGAGGGTGACCGGCTTGATCGTCGATCCCGGCGGCAGCACGTTGGAGACCGTGCGGAACCGGAGCGGCATCCACCTGCTGTCCCTGGCGAGCCGGGCCCGCTGGGCCGCCAGGAGCTGGTAGGGGTGGGACGGGTAGGTCACCAGCGCCCGGATCTGACCGGTCTTCACGTCCAGCACGGCCGCGGCGCCGCCGGAGGGGTGGGGCGATCGATCCACGCCCTGCTTGAGGATCTTGTAGAGGCTCCCCTGGAGCTCCGAGTCGATGGTGAGGACGACGTCGCTGCCGGGCCGCTCCTGGCCGGGCAGGCCCCGGGCCGGTCTGAGCACCGCGTCGGCCTGCCGCTCCACCCCGGAGATGCCGCAGCGGCTCCCGGGGCGGAGCGCCCGGTACGGGTCGCCGGCCAGCGGGTCCTTGGCGAGGCGCTTGGCGTCGGCGGTCCCCACCCTGCCGAGCACACAGACCATGGGGTCGGCGGCCTTGCAGATCCGCTGCCGCCCCTGGTCGACCCGGACCCAGGGCAGGGTTCCCAGCTGCTTCTCGAGCGTGGCGCCCCGATCGACCGACTCGATTCTCAGGATCGGGCGGGGGCTCCGCTCCTCCGAGATGACGATCTCCTTGCCGCGAGCCCTGGCCACGGCGGCCTTGCGGAGCTTCACCGTGCCGACCGCCTCCCGGGCCTTCCTGGAGAGCTCGTCGTCGGTCACGCCGGCCAGCTCCGGGAGCCTCTTCCACATCCCGTCGACCTGCACCCCGAGCCGCGCCACCTCCCGGGCCAGGTCGGCGGGCTCCGGGAGGGGTCTGGGGCCGGTCCGGGAGCGGGCCAGCCGCTTCAGGTAGCCCTCCAGCTCGCCCTCCGCCGCCTCGTCCACATGGGCCGCCAGCACCTCGTAGCGCACCGACACGTCCCAGCAGATCACGTCGGAGACCATGACCCGGCCGCCGGCGTCGAGGATGGAGCCGCGAACCAGGCTCTCCACGAGCGCCGGGGCGGTCGAGCCGGGGCCGGGCCTGACCGAGGCCACCGGGGCCGGCGTCTGGCCGCGCGCTACGCCCGCAACCAGCAGCATCGGCAGCATCAGCAGCAGAGGCCAGGGGAGTCGGGCCGGTCGTTTCGTGGTCATGGGGCGGTGCGGATCGGACGGTCGCTACATATTACATGTTCTGGGGGGTGCGGTTCCAGCGCTGATCGAGCTGCGTCGCCGAGCGCCCGAGCAGCCGCTGCACCGCCAAGGCGTGACCCAGGTCCGGGACCAGGGCGTCCGGGTCCGACCCGCCGAAGAACAGGTAGTGGGCGTGGACCAGCGATCTCAGCCAGCCCGGCGGCGCCGTGGCCGCGGGGAACCTGGAGACCGGGCCGTAGTCGCTGCCGCAGTGGATCCTGGAGCTCTCGCCGCAGTGAGGCCCCCTGAGGATCTCCACCACGTCGGGCCGCCCGGTCGAGACCCTCAGACACCCGTTCTCGCACCAGAGCTCCAGCTCGAGGAGATCGCCCGAACCGGCCGAGACCCGGCTGGCCGTGACCGTGCCGCCGGCGCCGCTCCTGGAGTCCTCGAGCATGACGGTGGTGCACAGGTCGGACCGGAGCGGCACGTCGGGGAACCGGCCGCTCGACCGGGCGGCCACGACCTCGAGCCCGTCGCCCAGGAAAGCCACGAGCAGGCTCAGGGCGTGGGAGCCCAGGTCGACCAGGGCGCCTCCCTCCGGGGTCGGGGCGAGCCTGGGGCCGCGCACCGCCCTGTACTCCGGGTCGAGGTAGCCGCCGTGGAGGTACCGCGCCACGAAGTGGACCGGTCGCCCCAGCTCGCCCCGACGCCACAGGATGAGCGCCCGCCGGATCGAGGTCATCTGGAGGAACTGGAACCCCGCCTGGACGACCCTGACCCTCCCGGGCGAGCGGACCGCTCCGGCCAGGCTCGCCTCCTCGGCCTCGGTGACGCAGACCGGCTTCTCCACGTAGATCCGCTCGATCGACTCCGAGGCGAGCGCCCGGGTCAGGTGGTCGTGGTGGAGCCGGTTGGGGCTCACGACGAACAGCGTGTCGATGTCGTCGCGATCCCACAGCTCCTCGCTGGACAGGACGTGGGCGAACCCGTGCCGGTCCGCGAAGCTCCGGGCCTTCGGGCCGGTGCCGGACGCCACCGCCACCCTGACCGGCCGGGGCGCGTCCGGGTAGTGATGGGCCAGCGCCGACAGGGCAAAGGCGTGGGCCGCGGCGAACGAGCCCGCTCCCAGGAACGCCACGTGGGGTACTCTCATGTGAAGCCTGTCGCCTCCTGCCCCCATTCTATAACGTCCGGACCCGCGGCGCTCCCGTGACCGCACTGGAGACGTCCGGTCCGGCCTGCTATGATCGGCCTGTTCCCGGAAGGAGGGCGTCGTGAAGCGGATCGCCGTCTGGGGGTCGCTGGGGCTACTGATCTGGTTCGCAGGGCATGCGCTGGTGGCTCCGGCCTGCCTGGCCGAGGTCACGACCACGGCGGTCTTCTCGGAGCCGGTGGTCGAGGGAGGCACCTTCCGCGTCACCGTGGGGCGCTGGACGCTGCCCGACGTGCCGCCGGCGGGACACTACCGCGTCAAGATGCTCCGCTCCGAGATCTGCAACTCCGACCGCCGCGTCCTGGCCGGGACCAAGACCAGCGCCCTGGCCTCGCGGAAGGTGGTGCTGGGCCACGAGGGGCTGGGCACGATCGAGAAGCTCCCACCCGGGGGCGGCGACAGGGCTCTCGGGCCCGGCGATCTCGTGGTGCTGCTGCCCCACCTCGTCCGCGGCGATGACCCCATGCTGAAGAAGGGCCTTCCCAACCTCAGCCCGGACATGAAGCACCTGGGGCTCCACGTCGACGGGGTGTTCGCCGACACCATGGACTTCTCCGGGTCCAACATCTTCAAGATCCCGGACAGCGACACGGTCCGGAAGAGGCTCCAGAACGACCGGATGTACCACGACCAGATGGTCATGGTGGAGCCGCTGGCCTGCGTGCAGCGGGGCTACAAGCTGCTGGCCGCCCAGGAGTACTTCCGGCGGGGCATGATCGGGAGCGCCCTCGTCCTCGGCGCGGGTCCCATGGGAGTGATCCACGCGATCCACCTGAAGAAGCGCTTCCCGGGCACCGCCGTGGACCTCTACGACATCGACCCGAAGAGGAGGAACCTGGCCCGGGCCGTGAAGAACCTGAAGGCCACGGTGCTGGAGCAGCACGACCCGATCAGGCGGTACGATCTGGTGGTGGTGGCCACGAGCAGCGCCGAGGCGAGCACCCGCGACGCGGTCAGGCTCGTCAAGGACAACGGCGTGGTCCTGCTCTTCTCCGGCGTGGACATGCGGCCCGACGATCCCCGGCCGACCGTGGGGCCCGTGGACCTGGAGACGACCCATCGTCGCGAGGGGTCGGTGAGGCTGATGAACCACGACGTGGACGGGTCGCCCAAGTCGATCGCCTTCCTCGGCACCTCCGGCTACGTGGAAGCCGACGCCCGGAGCGCCACGGCGGAGCTCCACGCCGACCTGCTCCTGGGGGACGAGAGCGTGTACAGGGGCGTCTCCACCACGGTGATCCGGGGCCTGGACAGCCCGAAGGCCTGCGACGTGTCGGGCCGGTTCCACGACGCCGTGTTCGACCGTCCGGCGATCGTGCCGCTGCTGAGGCTGTACGACGAGTCCGTGCAGGGCGACGCGAACGTCCACAACTACCTGAAGATCATCGTCGACCACCAGCCGGGACGCTGAAGGCAGGGCGATGCGCTCCATCCGCACCCTGGTCTTCACCGGCCTGTTCGCCAGCGTCCTCGGCTTCTTCGTCGCGGCCGCCGCCGTGGTCGCCTTCGTCGTGGACCGGACGATCCACGACTCGATCCTCGACGAGAGCTCCACCCTGGTCTCGTTCGTGGCGTTCAACATCAAGAGCACGTACCTCGAGCAGCTCAAGGCCGCGGAGCGGCTGGCGGCGATGCGGGGCTTCTCGCCGTTCGAGCAGGCCAGCGCCCAGCGCACCGTGGAGGAGTTCCTCCAGTTCGACAACATCTTTGGCACGGTCCACGTGTACCGGAGCGACGGCCGGCTCCTCTTCGCCCGGCGCCGGGCCTCCGTGGCTCCCTACGTGGTGGAGCCGAGCTTCCGCAGCAAGCCGGACCCCGAGTACATCCAGCGGGCCGACCGGGTCCTGGCCGGGCGGGTGCCGCTGGCCACCCGGACGTTCTCGACCTCGGCGGGGGAGCTCTACCAGACGTACCTGGTCCCGATCGCCGACCCCGAAAAGCCCGGCCGGGTGTTCGGCATCCTCAGCGGCGGGGTGTTCCCGCTGCTGAAGCGTCTCGACCCGCTGCTGACCGGGCTGAACCTGGGTGCGGGGAACTGCATCGTGGTCTGTGACGCCAGGGGCAACGTCCTGGGCCGGGGCGGGATCAGCCCCGGGGAGTCCGTGGCCGGTCTGGCCGACCACCTCCGGGCCGCCACGTCCCGGTTCTTCGCGGGGGTGCCGAGGGCCGGCCAGGAGCCGGTCTTCGTGGAGGACGCCATCGCCGGCCGGTCCCACGTGTTCCTGTCGGTGCCGGTGAAAGAGCTCGAGATCGTGGTCACCCTGGGCCTGGCCGCGGCGACGATCACGGCCAGGAGAAACCTGTTGATGAAGTACTTCTTTCTGGCGCTGGTGGCGGGGCTGCTGGCCAGCCTCCTGGTCTCGGTGCACCTGGGGAACAGGCTCGCCCGGCCGCTGGGCGCCCTGGCGGACGGCATCCGTCAGCTCATCGCCGGGAACTTCTCGCACCGGATCGGCCACCGGGCCGACGACGAGGTCGGAGCGGTCTCGCGACTCGTCGACGACCTCGCCGCCAAGCTCGAGAAGGACCGGTTCCTCGGGGATCTCTGGAACGCCGAGGACGAGGCGGACAGGATCGCCAGGGCGGAGGTCGAGGAATAGGCACCGTACGGTTCATGGCGGAGCGCCCGTTCTGGCCGTACTTCGCGGCCGCCTTCTCACGGAGCTGCTTCACGAACCTGAGCCTGATCTTCGTCAACTCGTCCCTGGTGGCCGCTTTCGGGGGCAGGAGCTACTCGAGCCTCTACTTCTGGGCCACCGTGGGCAGCATCGCCGTCTACCTTCTCTTCATGCTGGCGTCTCCCCGGACCGTGGCCCGGGGCTACTTCTTCATCGCCGGCGTCGCCTTCGCGCTCTCGCTGGCGTTCTGGCGGGTCCCGGGAAACGCCGTGGTCCTGTACGCGTTCGGCGCCTCGATCCTGCTCCTGGAGCTGGTCGGCCCGAGCGTCGTCACGACTCTTCTCCAGCGAGGCGCCCGGCCCGCGGTGTTCAAGCAGATCTTCGGGCAGATCGTCACCCTGGAGCTCGCGGCCCGGGTCGTGTCTGCGGGCCTCATGTGGGCGCTCAGCGCCGGCGGCCTTCTCCGGCTGGTCCCCTGGACCGGCTGGGCGCTCCTTTCGGCGCACCTCGTCGCCTTCGTGACGATCGCACGGACCGGCCGGGCCGATCCCCCGACGGAACCGGCGGTTCGACCCGCCGGGCCCGGGACCGCCATGCTCGCCGACACGGTCCGGTTCGTCGCCTCCAACCCGCTCATGCGGGCCGCCCTGATGATCATGGTCTGGACCCACGTGGCCAAGTTCCTGGTCGAGTACCTGTTCTACCAGGCGGCGGGCCTCAGATTCAGAACGCTCGCCGAGGTCGGCTCGTTCGTCAGCACCCTGGGTTTCGCCATCGTTCCGGCGTCGCTCGCGCTGCAGAAGGTGCTGGCCGAGCGGGTCATCGCCCGCAGGCCGCTCTCGTTCCTCCTGGGCATCCTCCCGGTGGGAACCGTGACGCTGGGCGCCGCGAGCCTGGTGCTGTCGCCGTTCTGGTGCGTGGTGGCCCTGATGCTGTTCTTCCAGTGCATCAACCGGTCGGTCCAGCTCCCGGTGTCGCGGCAGTGCCTGGTGCCAGCGCCGGGCCGGCACCAGCAGTCCATCACCTTCCTGGCGTCGATGGTCATGTCCGTGGCGGGTCTTTTGGTCTCCGGGGGGCTGAGCCTGGTGCCGTCGTCGTGGGGGCTGGGGGAGATCACCGTGGTGCTGCTCGTCGGTTCGACGCCGGTGTTCTTCGTCCTGACGCAGCTCGACTCCCTCTACGTGAGAAACCTCTGGGGCATCTACCGGGAGAAGCGGTACGGGACCTGGGACGGGCTGGCCTGGACCGACACCTCCATAGGCGACCTGCCCTCGACGGGGACGGCGCTCCCCGGCACCCGGGCCCCGACAGCGATGTCCTCGGCGTCGGACGATCCGCTCGATCCGGGGCGGGCCGTGAGAGAGAACCGGCTGGACGCCCCGGGGCTGGCCGCCCTCCGGGCGACGCTGACGGCCGACGACGCCGACCCCGATCGGGTTGCGGGGCTCATCCGGGACGCCTACCGGTTCTCCACCCAGCGGGAGGTCTTGACCGCGGTCGTGACGGCGCACAAGCGGCTGCTGGTCAGTCCCAGGCCTTCCCTGGCCAGGGCCGGGCTCAGGGTGCTGTTCGAGGCCGGCTCGTCCCGGTTCGCCCCCTCGATCGCGAGGTTCGGTCTGACCCGGTGCGAGGAGCTGGGGCGCTACGTCCGCCACGCCACCTCCATCGTGACCGAGATGGCCTCGTGGCCCCTCGGCGGGCTCACGGCCGCGACGCGCCGGAGGTGCCGGCTGCTGGTCGACGAGCTTCGAACCGCGGGCAGGGAGGCGGATCTTGCGAAGCTCGGGTGCCTGGCGAGCTCGTCCGGCCCCGGGCGCACCGGCGACGTCATCGACGCCCTGTTCCTGTTCCGGAACGACCCGGTCCAGGGCGCGATCCTCCTCGGCGTCGGTCCGGCGGGGCGGCCGTTCTCGATCGTGCCGGTGCTGGACGAGGCGGCGCGGCGGCCCTACCTTGACGCGCTGCGTTACCGGCGGGCGCTCCGCCTCCTGGGCCTCGAGCGGTTCGCCCCGGAAGTGCACGACTGGGTGAGACGGTCGCTCTCGAGGCTGATCCAGGAGGGTTTCTCGGCCTGGGGCGGACCGGACCCGGGAAGATCGGACAGCGCGGCCGGATCGACGGACCTCCTGGGCCTCACCGTCCTTTCGGAGGCCTGGTGCCTCGTGGGCCGGGACGCGTCCCGGACCGCTGCCGAAGCTATCCTGGACCTGGCGTCCCTGAGTCTGGCCGAGAAGGAGATCGTCGTCGAGATCAACCTGGAGCAGCTGAAACAGAGCCGGTTCTTCGACGCCTTCAGCTTCCTGCTGGAGGAGCCCGGCCGGCGGGCGTCTCGCCGGAGCGCCGACTCCTGTCTGGCCTGCGTCGGGGACCCGGCGTGACCGCCAGCAGGCCCAGGCACCACGGATCCGGCGAGGCGCCGGAGCCTGGGAAATGGAGGGGATCCGGTTGGATTCGCGCTCGAGACAGAGAAGAAAGAGGAGGGGATCCGGATTGAGGTCGCGCTCGGGGGCGCGACTCGGACCCGGCGAGGCGCCGGGTCTTGCGACTCGGACCCGGCGAGGCGCCGGGTCTTCAAAAACGGTCGTTCTTGCCCCTCACCGGGGGCCGTGATATTCTCGGGGCCCTGAGCACTGGGGGTCGAGAGCCGCCACGCTGGCCGACGACCGCGACTCGAGGAGGAGTGTCGGATGGAAATCGGGACGATCCAGATCATCCCCGTCAAGGAGATGGGTCTCATCCAGAAGGGCGACGACCTGACCGGCATCATCCTCGATCGCATGGGCAAGCAGGGCGTCTCCGTGGACGAGAACGACGTCCTTCTCATCACCTCCAAGGTCGTCTCCAAGGCCGAGGGCCGCATGATCCCGCTCTCCACGGTGGTCCCCTCCCGCCAGGCCAGGGCGCTCGCCAAGGTCTCCGGGCGGGATCCCCGGACCTGCGAGCTGATCATCAAGAACTCCAAGCACATCTGCGGCATCGTCCCGACCGGCCGGAGTGGCCGGGCCTGGGCGGCCCGGATGCCCGAGGCGTTCCCGGTGGGCCAGAAGGCGGTGGAAGAGCTGTTCGACAAGGAGCCGACCATGATCCTGTCGGAGGTCGAGAATGGCCTGATCGTCACCGACGCGGGCATCGACTCGTCCAACGTGGAGGGCACCGAGAACGCCATGCTGCTCCCGGAGAGCATCAACGGGGCGTGCAAGCGCATCCGCCAGGAGGTCAAAGACCGCACCGGAAAGACCATCGCCGTGCTGATCTCCGACACGGACATCCGGTACCAGCGGTTCGGCTCCGTGGACCAGGCCGTGGGCAGCTGGGGCATCCCCACCATCGCCACCCACTTCGGCCAGAAAGACCTCTACGGCAAGCCCAAGATCGGCGGCGTGGACTGCCTGGCGGACATGCTGTCGAACGCGGCGGCCCTGGTGATGGGGAACACGGACCAGGCGATCCCGGTTGCGCTGGTCAAGGGTATGAAATACGACCCGGTGGACCGTGGCATGGCGGCGATCCAGGTCCCTGCGGGGGCGGTGGCCCAGGGCGTCTTCTTCAACGTCTGGTGCGACCTCAAGCTCTGGCTGTACAACAACCTGATCAGCGTCTGAGCGGCCCCCGGTCCCGGCGACGCCGGGCGCCAGGCCCAGGGAACGAGACAGAGCGGGCCTGCGGTTCGAGTCCCGGGCGGGGTCGCTGGAGTCAGCGTACGCCGTCGGGGCGCTCGGTCCGATCGACCAGGCGCAACGACTCGAGCCTGACACGAGAGAGCCGGTTCGCCTCCCTGGATGATCCCAGCTTCAGGGTGAACGCCAGCGACGGCAGAGCCCTGAGGCAGGGACAGAGCGGCACCTCGACGGCGACCGTGCGGTCCGGCACGGCGGGGTCCGGGTAGAGGCACAGCTCCTGGCGAAGCCGCGTCGGTCCGCTCTTCTTCGCGCGAGGGCCGCTCGTCACGGAGACGCCCACCCAGGAGTCCCCGGAGAGCCGGGCCGCCACCACCCAGCGACCGGACGGCTCCGGGAGAGGCCCGGGCACGGTACGGACCAGCTCGCCCCGGTCCCTGGCGGAGGGCAGCCCCGGGGGGATCAGCGAGGTCCAGTCCAGCACCACCGGCGCTCCCAGCACCTCGATCGTCCGCGTCGGCGGCCGTACCGGCGACGACGGTGTCGTGGGAGCCAGTCGCTCGACCCCGTCCAGCAGCGCCGGCAGAGCGTGGCCTGCCCGCCTCGCCTGCCAGGCGGCCCCGGAGAGCTTCTCCGCGAGTTCGAACAGGTGGAAGCTGACGGCGTCGGCCTGCCGGGCGGTGCTGGTCCAGCCGACGCGGAGCAGGTCCTCGGAGGTCCAGGTCAGGGTCTCCAGCGTCGGCTGCAGCTCCAGCGAGACGAGCCACCGCCGCAGAGCGTCCGGGTCGAGCCGGCCGGAGTTTCGGGCTCCGGCGCCACCGGCCATCTTCCGGTAGAGATCGGATCGCCACGACCTCTCGAAGAGAGTCGAGAACAGAGAGGCCAGCGGTTGCCCGGGGTACGCCCGGCTCGCGGTCTCCACGCCGTCGCCGCTCTTGAACGCGACCCTGAACATCCTGCCCCCCAGGCCCCCCTCGGGCTCCACCTCCTTCAGCTCGAGCCGGTGAGAGCGGGTCGGTCCTTGCCAGGGGCCGTCCGTCCCGGGCCGGCCCGGCTCCCACCGGATGCGGGAGAGAACGTCCCGGTCAGTCTCGAAGCGAATCCCGACGGGCCGCAGGTCCGCCCCGAGCTCGAACCTGAAGTTCAGGGGCTCGGGTGCCGGGGCGGTCGCGACCCGAGTCGAAGGTGAACGCTTCGGGTCCGCCGAGACCGTCCGGGCCGGGCGGAGCGTGGCCCCCAGGATCGAGGCCCCCAGCAGCGCCACCACCGTGCACACGAGGAGCCGATGGCGCTCGAACCGGTTCCGTGCCGCCCCGGGACGTGGCGCCATCGGCACCGCGTCGCCCGCCAGGGTCCGGGCCTCCCGCGCCGGCACCACCGCCGTGGACGGCCCGGCCGTCCTCGTCAGGCCCGGGGGCTCCGCCGGTCCGACGTGACCGGCCGCCGGCAGCAACCGGTCGGGCATGACGATCCCGCCGATCGACCGCAGCTGCGACAGCGCCTGTCGAGCCGACACGGGACGGTCCTCGCGCTGCTTGGCCAGGAGCTTCATGATCAGGACGGAGAGTGCCGTCGGCAGGTGGCTCACCAGCCGCGACGGAGGCTCCGGCATCTCGTTGAGCTGACGGTGAACGAACTGCGCCAGGCTCTCCTCGCGGCCGAACGGGAGCTGTCCGGTACACGCCTCGTAGAGGATCACCCCCAGGGCGTACAGGTCGTCCCTGGGGTCGACCGGCTGGAGCAGGATCTGCTCCGGAGCCGCGTACACGAAGGTCCCGACGAACGTGCCCGGAGTCGTGAGGGTCGATCTGTCCAGCGGACGGGCCAGGCCGAAGTCCATGATCTGCGATCCGTCGGCCCGCAGCAGCACGTTGCCCGGCTTGAGGTCCCGGTGGACGATGCCGGCTCCGTGGACCACGGACAATCCCTCCAGCAGCTCCAGACCCAGTTTCAGGCACCATCCCGGGGCGAGCGGGCCTCGGCTCCCCAGGACGTTGTCGGCCGAGGTTCCCTCTTCCCAGGGGTAGACCAGGTACGCGCGACCGGACTCCACGCCGTGGTCCAGGATCCCGATGATCCGCGGATGCTTGAGCGCGGCGAGGATCTTCGCCTCCCTCAGGAAGCGCCGGTCCAGCTCGGGGTCCGCGTCGGCGGACCTTCGGAGTACCTTGACCACCACCGGTCGATCCAGGTCGCTGTCCCACGCCCGGAAGACCGAGCTGGTCGCTCCGGTTCCCAGACAGCTCGGGGACCGGTACCTCGCCCTCAACGCGTCGGGAAGACCCGGTCCGTCCGGCGGCTCGACGAAGGACATGTCAGATCGGTCTCAATCGGTCACGCCATACTGTCTGAGCCGCCTCTTCAGGGTGGAGATCGAGATCCCCAGCGCCCTGGCCGCGGCGGTCTTGTTGTTCGAGTGGTCTCTCATCGCCCTGAGGATCGCCTGTCGTTCGAGGTCCTGGAGCTCCTCGGGCTGCACGGGTCCGCGGGGAGGCTCGATCCCCAGGTCGGAGGGCCGCACCTCCCGACCTGCTCCGAGGATCGCCGCACGCTCCAGGGCGTTCCTGAGCGCCCTGACGTTGCCTGGCCAGGGATGACGGCACAGAGCCTCCAGCGTCTCCGGAGGAAGGGTCACCGAGAGGTTCAGCTGCTCGCAGAGTCTCTGCACGAGGAGGGGGATGTCGTCCGCCCGCTGTCTCAGTGGCGGCAGCTGGACCGGCACGACGCAGAGCCTGTGGAAGAGGTCCTCCCGGAACGTGCCGGCCTTCACCATCGCCTGCAGGTCCCGGTTCGTGGCCGCCACGACCCGCACGTCGACCGGCAGCCGGTCGTCACAGCCCAGGGGCGACACCTCCCTGGTCTCGAGGGTTCTCAGGAGCCTCGGCTGGAGTTCCAGAGGCAGTTCGCCCAGCTCGTCCAGGAAGAGGGTGCCCCGATGGGCCTTCCGGAACGCTCCCAGCCGATCGTCCTGCGCCCCGGTGAACGCGCCTTTGCGGTGACCGAACAGCTCGCTGCGCATCATCTCCCGGTCGGTGGAGGCCGCATCGAAGACCACGAGAGGACCCGGGCGTCCCGACAGTTCGTGGATCGCTCGCGCCACCATCTCTTTCCCGGTGCCGGACTCACCGGTGAGGAGCACTGTCGCCGCTGTGGGGGCCACGGCTCTGACGATCGCGTACAGCTCCCGCATGGCCGGACTGGAGCCCGTGAGAGGGCCGAGATGGTCTTCCGGACCGACGTGGCCGTGTCTCTCCTGGCTCTGGACGTGGAGCTCGATCTTGACCTGTCCCAGGCGGCACTGGCCGTCGGTCACGAGGTACCCTTCCTTGATCCGTGCCTCGCCGACGAAGGTCCCGTTGGTGGAGCCCAGATCTCTCAGGTGGATCCCCTCGGGAGCGAGCCGCACCTCCAGATGGCTGCGAGAGACGGTCCGATCGGTCAGGACCAGATCGTTGTCGGGGCCGGTCCCGATGCGGAGAACCGGAAGCGCGAAGAACCGGTCGAGCCCTGCGTCGGCTCCGGAGAGCACCCGGACCCGCAGCGACTCCAGCCTCACCACGAGCCTCACGCCCTGCTCCGAGGTCATGCGAACCGTGCTGGGCGATCGGGTCGTTGACATGGCGAGCGACCTCCTGGTCCGACTGTACATCGGCCCCCGGGGCCGCGCAACCGGAGGGTCCGGGGCGGCCGCCTCGCCCCGCCCGCCGGCACCCGACACCGGCGACAACCGGTGCCGGCGATCCTTCGTCGGGCTAGAACTTGTACTTGAAGTTCGCCTGGATCATGCTGTTCTTCTGGTCGGCGAACACCTGGGCGCCAGACGGAACGGTGATCTTGCCGGTCGGCTGGATGTACTCGAGCTGGAACAGGGAGTGGTCCGTGATCAGCCGGTTCCAGGCCGCGGTCATCGCCGACACCTGGATCTTGCCCAGCGACTTGACCTCGTCCTGACCGCTCTCGTAGCGGAGCGACAGCGTGCTCTCCGGATACCAGCGGTAGTTGAACAGTATGTAGGCGAGGCTCGAGTCGATCGGATCGGTGGCGGTGGACGTGGTCGTGACGCCGGTGAAGGGATCCTGCACGGATCCCACGGCCGAGGCGGTCTTGGTGGTGCCCTGATAGTACTGCACGATCACGTCGAACCAGCACCAGGCGTAACGGAGCGTGGCGACTCCCAGGCTGAACTCGGAGGCCGTGCCCTTCTGCCGGGTGGGGTCCGCGATCTTGCCCCCGTTCATCAGGTAGTTCAGGTCCCAGCCGAACCCCTCGTCCGGCTGGTCCGCCACTCTCAGATAGGCGCCGACTCCGCCGGTCTGGGAGAGCGGCTGGAGCGCTCGCAGGCCCGACGGCGCATCGGTGTAGGGCGCATTGCCGAACACGGCGGGCAGGAACAGGGCGCCGCTCACGTCGGTTCCGCCGGCGATGTTGGCCATGGCGCTGGTGACCCCGACGGTCGTGCCGGTGAGGGCAGGACCATCCAGCCCGGTGAACACCCCGAGCCGCACGTCCCAGGGACAGAACTCGGGCTCCACCCTGAACTCGATGCCGATCGGACGGAGCGACTCGACTCGCCAGCTGGCCGCGGACGGCGTGATCGTGTAGTCAAGCGTCCGCTGCGGGCCGTTGTGCTCGCATGAGAACGGCACGGCGAATCCACCGACCCGCATCCCGATCGCCGGCAGAACATGCTCCATGTCGATGAACGCCTCGTTCACCTGGGTGCCGATCCCTGCCAGCGCCGACGGCAGCGGCAGGCCCGCCCCGTTGTTCTGGTGCGCCACGGAGTCGCCGTCGAAGTCGAGTTGCAGGTGAAGGCCGACCCCTTCGTCGAGACACCGGTCCACCGAGAGCGAGACCTGAGGGATCGTGAAGAAGAACCTCGACGAGAACGTCCCGTTCCCCAGGACCGCCCCCGAGTATCGAGTGAACGGGAAGTACAGGGTGTTCAGGTACGGGAGCCCTGACAGATGGGGGGCGCTGGCGGGCCCGTTGGAATCCGTGCTCACCGCCCGGACCGCCACGAGGCCGTGCACCCCGGCGGAGACCGGCCGTCGAGCCCCTGGGGCTCCGTGGACGTCCGCCTTCAGGTGGTCGAGCTCGCGTCTCGTCTCGGCAGAGTACTCCTCCAGCTTCTGGGTTCTGATGTTGAGGTACGCCAGCTCGTCGGAGAACTCCTTGAGCAGAGCCTCGACGCTCTCCAGGTCGTCGGCAGCGAGCTTTCCGATCCCTCCCTTGCCGATCTGGTCGAGGAGGCGAGCCACGAAGAGCGCGAGCTGGTACCGGGAGACCGGCTGCCGTCCGTGGAACTTGCCATCGCTGCCCTGCAGCAGTCCGGCCTGGGCCACCTTCTCGACGGCTGCATACGCCCAGTGGCCCACCGGCACGTCGGTGAACATCCCGGTGGCCGCCTTCTCCGCCACGGTCACCGCCTTCTCCACCCGGACCGCGGCTGCCTTGGCGGCGCGCCTCGCCCTGGTTCTTCCCGCGCCGGATCCGGGGGTCACCAGAGCCAGGACCAGCACAGCCGTCAGAGTGCCCACCCGCATGGATCGTCATCTCCTCGATGGGCCGGACCGTTCGGGCACGGTGCAACCCCGGAAAATGAACCCTCACGAAAGGCCAGTTCATGTCATCGGCTGCATGGGGCCCGGGGATTACCGTCCAGGCGGCTCCTGGACGCGGCAATCGGTGGGGAAGCGCCTGGGGATCCGGCAGGATGCGCCCAGGGCGTACGCCGGAGGGCCGGCCGCCATCGTATCGGCGATGTCTCACATGTACAGAGAGGCCGGGGTGAAGCGCGGCGCCATCGTGCTTGCGACCATCAACCAGGTCGACGGGTTCGACTGCCCGGCCTGCGCCTGGCCCGAGCCCGACGAACGATGCCGCCTCGAGTTCTGCGAGAACGGCGCCGAGCTCCGGCGCTTCGTCGACACCGCCCGGGACCTCCGGAGCGGCCCATCCGGTCGATCGGCTCGACAGTTCACGGCCGACGCGTCTCGTCGACGAGGGTATCCGGAGAGTTCCAGCGGAACGTGCGATCGATTGTGGGAGGGACCTCCCGGCCATCCAAGCCCCCATCGTACAGCCTCTCGTGTGGAACTCCATGGGCGAACTCGAGAGCCTTCCCCAGGTTGCCTCCGGCGAAGAGTGGCGCCCCTCTGAACGCCTCCGGAAGCCCCAGAACACAGACCGTCTCGCCCTTGCGAAGGGCCTTGACCACGGGTGGCATCTGCGAGTAGACCAGACTCTGCACGTGTCCTGCGATGACTCGCGGCTCGGAGTTCATTCGGAGCAGAGCGAAGTGGCAGGCCACGATCAGAGAGCAGAGCAGCGTCGCACGCCGCGGAGGCAGGAAGTCCAAGAGGCACGCGACCACGATCGAGAACATGGAGGCCGGCAAGTACAGGTATCGGCTCTGGTCCAGAGTGTGGGACAGGCTGAGCACGCTGAAGACGGGCACCGTTGCCCAGAGCAGGCAGGCATAAGGAAGGATGGCTGTCCTCCTGGGGGCGGTGCGAAGATGGTGCACCGCCAGGTACGGGATGAGGGCCAGGCCCACGCCCACGACGACTCGCGCTCCCCACCAGAGGTCCCGGATCATCGCCACGTTGATCGGCCAGGTCAATGGTGCCAGTGGGGTCAGCGGAAGCAGGATTAGCTTCACCGGTTCGATGTCGGGCCAGACGGTATATCCACCCAGTCCCCCACGCGTCCATAACCGGAAGGCGAGAACCAGGAGGAGGGCGCAAAGAGGGGACCAGGCTCTCCCCACCCGCCTGAGGAGGGATGGCTCATGCCCCCGCGCGACCGCCACAGTGGCCAGAGCGAACGGCATCGCAAGTGAGGACTCTTTCGAGAGAAGAGCTGCCAGGAGTGACAGCGTGCTTCCCACGGTGAACCACGGTCTGTTCGACTCCAGGCTGAGCGTGAACAACCAGATCGCCAGCACAGAGAACAAGGTCGCCATCAAGTCGTAGCGGCAGACGAGCCACATCGGAGGTTCCACGTGCGCGCCGAACACAGCGAACAGGAACAGGGCGAAGAGACCCGTGGCGCCGGACCGACCAAGCCGGGCCGCAGCCAGGCCAACGATGCAGCTCGTCAGCAC
Source organism: Candidatus Rifleibacteriota bacterium (assembly GCA_016213885.1). Classification (GTDB taxonomy): domain Bacteria; phylum Muiribacteriota; class UBA6191; order JACPRK01; family JACQZM01; genus JACQZM01. The sequence continues at coordinate 31,924 of JACQZM010000207.1, forward strand.
GTGAATCGAGTAGTTCTCCAAGTAGAGCCAATGTGGTGACACGGGAAGAAGACGGACACTGAGAAACCAGCTCAGGTCTGGCACGGGTCTCAGGAAGCCACTGCCGGGAAACCCCCAGATCGTCGTCAACAGACCGGCGTGCAGGTCTTTCCACGAGGCGGAGAGAGCGTGGCGTATGAGCGAGAAGTCGTCACAATGGAGCGGGTGGTCGAAGCCTCGTGCCACGGCGAGCCAGGCCAGGCTCGCGGAGCCTGCAACCACGACCAGGATCCGAACGGGCGTGACTCTCATCGGAGGATGGAGCTCTTGCTGTGCGGGCGCGGATTCTCTCGGTGCCTTCCCTCCCGACTTGATGGACACGAGCAGTGCAAGCAACCATACCAGCATTCCCGGAATGATGACCTTCTCGCTTTGGACGTGAAGCGGACCGAGATCGAACGCGAGGCCTCCCTTGGCAATCAGGCAGACCATGTAGGATGACGCCAGGAACAGCAGACACCTGGGAAAAGCGTGGACGAACGTCATCGCCAACGTCTCGGGCCGCGCGGCCAGGCAGTCAACTCTATTTCCCCCGCTCAATGCGGACCGGAGCGCTTTTTTCGAGGGTCCGGGACGAAGCTGATCACCCGGTCGATGAGCGCAGGATCGTCGATGCCCAGAGCAGTCAGTGGAAGATCGACCATACGGATCCGGATCTCCAACCGTCGCGTCACGAAGACGCGAGGAAGCCAGATGCCCGTGTAGCCCCGGATCGTCGGATCCATGCTCGTGCCGGTCACCGTCCACAGACGATCTGCCGGTGGAGTCGAGGTGGCACCAGGCGCCTCCGCCAACACTCTCACGAGCATGGTGTCCTCGCCGGCCGTGGGTTTCGAGAATCGGATGAGTTTCCGCAGAGCGCCGTTGACCAGCAGATCGAGCACCAACCTCGACGGCCAGCGAAGCGTCGTGAACCAGAGAAGGGCCCTCTGATCCTCCCCCAGATCAGGGAGCGGCCATACGTCGAGCCAGCTGCCCCCCGGAAAGTAGCGGTCGACGCCCGAGCGCGTATCACGGGCCCAGCTCCTTGCGAGGTTGGACTTCAGGTCGACGGTCTGAGGCTGCGCCGGGCAGTCCCACTCCCCTGCGCACCCCTCGACGGAGGCGCGCAGGCACCACGGTACTCTGTGCTCGATGCAGAAGTACTGCAGCATCTCCAGGTCGCACAGCGACGATCGAGTCAACCAGCGTTCGCGCTCGGGAATGGAGGCGTCCCCGAAGTACTTCGGCGCCCGGGCCAGCAACGCCTCCACGGGTTCGAGAGCTCCCAGACGCTCCAGATGGTCCCTGAGCGCTTTCGAGAGACCCCGGAGCGCGGCCTGCGTGCGACCCGGGGATGGAACATCCTTGGAGCTCTTGGTCGCGTCTTGCAGGACGGCCCTGTGCTGCAAGGCGAACGTCTTCAGCCAGCCGGTCCCGAGCTCTCTCCGGACCAGCATGAGCTTCTCTGATACCGCGCGTCCCAGCTCCGCCAGCCCCATCGATGCTCGAGGCGTACCTGGAGCGCGGACGCCCGGAGCCGGGCTGGACTGCGCTCTCGCGCTGGGCTCAACGCCCGCTGGCGAGGCCCCGGCAGACCACTTTCCGGCGAGATAGCACGTCACTCCCAGACCGAGAGCCAGCAGCCCTCCCACCAGCACCCGCGTTTGGGGACGTTGCATTGCCACGCCCTCGGCCACAGAGACGTTGTCGCGCGCTACGAGGCGGCGCGTTCGCTCGGGTCCCGTGGGTGTCATCTCCCGGCCTGCACGTGCCGGCGGCGCGGGTGTGGCACCGATCGCGCTGCACGCGGGTGTGACCGGGGTCGCTGGCGACTTCGGCGACATGAGCTGCATCTGCAGCGTGACGGTCTTCTGCCTGGCCCGGCTCGCCTCCAGCCGTGCGAGCTCCGCAGCGAGAGCCATCCCGTCCGCCGGCCGGGCCGCCGGCTCCCGCGAGACACACCGGGTGATGAGCTGGTCGAGCGAGGCGGGCACTCTCGGATTCATGTCAGAGATCGGGGGGATGGTTCCCGCAAGCCGTTGGATGGGTGTCACGGGGCTTTCGGCCTGCGCGCTGAAAACCGCCCGGCCCGCGGCGAGCTCGTAGAGCATGAGACCGAAGGAGTACACGTCGCACCGGGCGGTCGCATCCTGTCCCAGGAGCTGCTCGACAGCCATGTACGGGAAGGTGCCCACCACCTGACCCTCCTGCGTCACGCGGGTTGCCTCCGAACCCACGCTTCGGGCCAGGCCCAGGTCGATGATCCTCGGGGTGGGCCGGCTTCAGGTCCCGGTGGAGGATGTTCTTCTGATGCATGCAGGCGAGACCCGCTGCAATCTCCTCGGCCAGGGCCAGCACTTCTCCCACCGGGATGCTCGCCTGGTCGATGAGGTGGGCCAACGTTCGTTCCCCTTCGATGTATTCGAATACCAGGTAGGGTTCGGGCCAGGTCGTGTCGAAGTCCAGGAGTCGCACGATGTTCGGGTGGACCAGGTCCTTGACGAGGTTGGCCTCCCGGCGAAACCGCCGGAGGTCATTCACACGCCACCCCTGCTCATCCAGGATCACCTTGACCGCGACGAGCCGGTCCAGCGAGCGCTGGCGGGCTAGGTAGACGAGGCCCATTCCGCCCCGACCCAGCTCGCCGATGACTTCGTAGTCTTTCCGAAAGTCAGCCACAGGCACCCACCGAGGATCGAAACCGGACACCGCGATGCCCGAGGCGTGAGCCGGCTGGGAGGGCTTTCGACTCAAGAGCTCAAGAGCCCTCCGGCCCGGCCTCGCCCCCCGCACGGGGGTATTCCCTGCCCTGTCGGGCAAGGGTGAGGAAGTGGATAGATACACCAGAGTCATCCCGGAAGTCGAGAAAGATCTGTGGAGAGCCATTCGCGCTATCGCGCCAAGGGCTCTGGATCAAGATCTCCGAGGGGGGGCCGACCTTTCGTACCCCACGTTCATGCGGTTCTCCGAGGGAGAAGGGGGTGGACATCGAGATTCATGCCAGATCTCCATCCCGAGATCGTGGCTTCCTGTGAGGAGCTGAGTGCCGACAAGGGCTACGACTCCGAAAAGAACATCACCGGTCTTTGGGAAGAACAGATCAGAGCGATCATCGACAAGCGCGCCGACCGGGGCGAAGCCTACGTCGACCTCAGCGAAAGCCCATCCAGAGGGCATTTTCTCGGGGAAATCCACCGACAGCGCCTCAGAGTCCCATTCCGGCGCCACGCTGGACCGCGGGTGGGACGACCTGGGGTACCGGGGGGTGCCCACCGAAGGGGCACATCGCGAAGAGCTCTCCGAGTACCGACCTGGTGCTCCACTGAGGTATCATGACTGCAGCGGACTCGCATCCGCCCGGAGGGCTGGTTGACATGTGTCGGATCGAGATGGACTTCCCCGAGGAGAGCCTGCTGGCGCTCAAGGCCACGCCCGAGGCCTTCGCTCGGGAGATCCGGATGGCCGCAGCCGTCAAACTGTATGAGCTGGGACGCCTTTCCTCCGGAGCTGCCGCCAAGGTGGCGGGGGTCCCGAGGACCGTCTTCCTCACCAAGCTGGCCGACTACGGGGTCGACACGTTCACGTTGACCCGCGAGGAGCTCGAGAACGAGGCCCAGCTTGGCTGACGTCATCTCGAACACCTCCCCGCTCCAGTACCTCTTCCAGCTGCGCCAGCTAGACTGGTGGCGCGCCCAACCTGGACTTCACGCCCGACATCACCAAGGCGAAGTGGGCCCGGTGGGCGAATCAGTCGCCCGGCATCGGATGCTACCGGGGCGGTGGCGGCTATGTGAGCGGTTCGCCGATCTACCGTCCCACGCCCAAATGCATGATGAACCGTGACACCGTCGGTGGGTGCTGTGTCGTGTGCCGGGAGGCCGGTGTGGCACGCATCTTCGCGAAGGTGGATCTGATCAGTGAGACCCTGCCCTCCAGCGACGAGACCGTGCGCATCGCTGCTGGAGGCCAGCAGAACTTCGCGATCCGGACCCCCTACGGTGGGGTTCAGGGGCTCCAGGCCGAATGGTTGCTGGACGGCGTCAACCTACTGGCCCGCCCGGGGCGGCCGTCCTTGAGTGGCCGCGAGTCGATCCTCTCGGTCACCGTCACCGCCGCCGACCTGAGACAGCCGGGTGATCACACTCTCCGGGCGCTGGTTCGCGATACCAGGGCGTACCCCAACGACACCCGTCCCCCGCCGGCCGAGCGAGAGTGGCGCATCGTTCTCGAGGGACAGCCTGAGCTCAAGCAGCGATGATCACGCGACTGAAGATCTCGATCGCCGTCATGTCCGTCGCCGTCGTGGTCGTGCTGGTGCTCTATCTGACCGGCGCTCCGGTGGACAGCACGATCCGGCCCGGCCCCCCCGCGTGGCTGTCGGCCGACCCTTCGTTGCCGTTCCTGCAGGGTCTCCAGAGCACCGATCAGATGAAACGCGTCCTGGCGCGGGCTGCCATCGAGGACACTCTCTCCCGCCATCCCGACGCCAGGCGCACGTTCACGAGGAAGGAGCTGGACTGGCTCGAGGCCGCCACGTCGAGCACGGACCCGCTGGTGCGTAACGGCGCCATCAACCTGCTGTCTGCGGCCGGCGCCGGCGGTGCCCGGGCGATTCCCTGCCTCATCGCGGCCACCAAGGATCCCGACCACGACGTGCGGCGCGTCGCCGGAGAGGCGCTGGCTCGACTTGCGCCTTCGGACGAGAGAGTGGTCCAGGCGCTCACCCGCCTTGGCAGCGACCCTGTCGATCAGGTGCGCCGGCAGCTGGCCCCGGCCGTGGCCCGCGCCGTGGGCCGGGGGGCCCACCGGCTCGAGACGCTCCTCGCGACGTTGAGGCGGGAGTACCCTCCCGTTCCAGGGTCTCACGGGAGCGCCCCGGCCTCGCCCGGCCTCGCCCGCCCGCCGGGGAAGTGAGGGGCCAGGCGGGGCCGGCAGCTGCGACCTGTCCCGCTTTCCGGGGGCGGGACGCGACTGAGGACCCTGACCTTCCACGCTCCTGACATGGGCCACGCAGATCGGCTCGGCCAGCGCTGTCTTCGTGGGGAGCGCTGAGCCGATGGTCTGTCACACCATCTGGTGATGATCGCGCGCATGTACGCGCGTTAGCGTTGTCTTCCTCTTGGGAGCCACGGCAGGGTGTCCTCGCACCGCGATAGAAGCAGCCCGTCGGCGGCGGTTCCCGTGTCCACCGCCTGAGCCGAGTGGGACCAGGCCCCTCCGGCCTGTGTCCGCGGGTTCCTCCGGATGTCGGTGACGAACAGGCGCCCTGCCCTGTCCCGAGATTCCAGGATCCGGACACCGCTGACGCACGTGAGATCCGGAGCCGCTGGTTGCTTCGAACGATCGCGCCGTGGTATCCTGCCCATCCTCGGGGCGGCGCGGCAGTCGGTCTTGCCGCAGCCGATCCGGAGGGATCAACAGGGACCAGGGAGTAGGAAGCACCGTATGACCCACCGCGCGTTCGTTCTCCTCTTCGCCCTTTCTTCCATCCTCGCGTTCGTTCCAGCCCAGGCCGTCGGAAAGTCGCTCCCGGTCAAGGAGTGGACGATCCTCGTCTTTCTCAACGCCGACAACAACCTCGACTCGTTCGGCGTCAAGGACCTGGGAGAGATGCAGAAGGTCGGCTCCACGGACCAGGTGAACGTCGTGGTCCAGATGGATCGCCTCAAGGAGGGCGCCAAGCGCTACTTCGTCAGGAAGGGGGCGGCCGACGTGCTCGCCGATCTGGGCGAGGTCGACATGGGCGACTACAAGGGCCTGGTGGAGTTCGCGAAGTGGGGCGCCACCCAGTACCCCTCCAAGCGCACCATGGTCATCGTCTGGAACCACGGCAGCGGTTGGGACAAGCGCCGTGGCCGGGTCGCGGTGCGCGGGGTCTCCTACGACGACAGCTCCGGCAACAACATCACCACGGAGCAGCTCGGGGTGGCCATGGGCCAGATCGCCACCCACCTCGGCCGGAGGCTCGACATCCTGGGGTTCGACGCCTGCCTGATGAACATGTTCGAGGTGGCCTACGAGGTGCGCGCCAACGTCACGTTCCAGGTCGGGTCCGAGGAGACCGAGCCGGGCGACGGCTGGCCCTACTCGGCCTGGCTCAAGTCGCTGACCCAGGCGCCGACCCAGGCGCCGATGCAGCTCGCCACCACCATGGTGAAGGCGTACGCCTCCTCGTACTGGATCTCCAAGGCGACCCAGTCCGCCATCTTCTGCCCCGCGCTGGAGCGTCTCCGGGAGAAGACCGACCTGTTCGTCACGGCGATCCAGCAGGATACCAGCGGCGAGGCGAAGCAGGCGATCGCCTCGGCCAAGACCAAGGTGGCCAGGTTCGCCGTGGCGGAGAACGCCGACTTCTTCGACCTGGTGCAGCTGTTCAAGAAAGCCGTGACCCAGCCGGCGCTCAAGGCGGCGGCCGACGCGGTCCTGGGGCAGCAGCAGATCGTGGTGACCGCCAACGCGGTGCACGCCATCCCGTTCGACCCGAAGAACATCCACGGTCTCGCCGTCTATTTCCCCAGGTCCGGCGGCTGGTGGTCCGCCTACCGGCGGCTGGCCTTCGCGAAAGATTCGAAGTGGGACGAGCTGCTCTCCGGTACGCTGGGAGCGCCGCTTCCGGGCAACAGCCCCTTCGACGCGCTGCACGGCATCCGGTAGCCAGCGCCAGGAGCTGGACCGTGGAGACGGCCGGTCGAGACCGGCCGTCTTTTGCATGATCGCGAGCCGGACCGGCTCGCGACGACCCCGGGAGATGAGGCGAACGCATGGAGGCTCCTCCGCTGATCGCGATCACCATGGGCGACCCGGCCGGCGTCGGCCCCGAGGTCATCGTCAAGGCGCTGGCCACGGGCCGATGGCTCGCCCGGGCCAGGCTGATCGTGGTGGGTGACTCCCGGGTCATCGCCGGTGCGGCCCGGCAGGCCGGTCTGGACCTCGTGATCAGACCCTGCACAGCGCCCCCGGACGCCGGCTCCCCGGAGCCGGGCATCGATGTGCTCGAGCTTGCGAACGCAGCCCCGGAGACCATCGTGCCCGGCCAGGTCAGCGCCGCCACCGGGCGGGCCGCCATGGAGGCCATCGAGCGCACCGTGGAGCTCGCGCTCTTGAACCGGGTCGCCGCCGTGGTCACGGCGCCGATCAACAAGGAGGCCACCCACCGTGCGGGCTACGGGGACATCGGTCACCTGGAGTACTTCGCCCGGGTGACCCGGAGCCAGGAGTACGCCACCATGCTGGTCTCCGGGCGGCTGAGAGTGGTCCACCTGACCACGCACCACTCTCTCCGCCAGGCCTGCGAGCTGGTCACCACGGACCGGATCCTGCAGAGGCTCAGACTGACCCACCGTTCATTCGAGCGCTGGGGGCTCGAGAGACCCAGGATCGCCGTGGCGGCGTTGAACCCTCACGGCGGGGACGGAGGTCTCTTCGGCGACGAGGAGGCGACCCGGATCGCCCCGGCGATCCGGGCGGCGCAGAGCGAGGGGATCGACGCCCACGGTCCCCACCCGGCGGACTCCGTGTTCAACCGGGCGATCGCCGCCGAGTTCGACGTGGTGCTGGCCATGTATCACGACCAGGGTCACATCCCGGTCAAGGTCCACGGCTTCGCAGAGAGCGTCAGCGTGGCGCTGGGACTCCCGTTCGTCAGGACCTCCGTGGACCACGGCACGGCCCTGGACATCGCGGGCAAGAACGTGGCGGACTGCCGGAGCCTGGTCGCGGCGATCGAGACGGCGCTCCTGATCGTCGAGGGTCGCTGGCTGACGTGACGCCGCCGGGTCGCCGCGTTGCCTCGACCCGGACGATCGACCCTGACGGACCGGTGCCACTCAGCAGGCGATCTTGACGATCTCGCTCTGCCGGGCGCCGGCGATCCGCACCTTCCGGTCAGCATCGACGTAGCAGTCGATCTCGGTGCGCACCCCGAACTCCGGCAGGTAGATTCCCGGCTCGATGGAGAAGAGCGTCCCGGGTACGATGAACCGGTCGTCCCGGGTCTCCAGGTTGTCGATGTTGACGCCGTTCCCGTGGACCTCCTCGCCGATGGAGTGGCCGGTGCGGTGGACGAAGTACTGGGCGAGACCGTGGGCTTCGATGTGGGCCCGACACACCTGGTCGACCTCCCACCCGGCCAGCGGTCGCCCCTTGGACATCCGCTCTTCCACCAGCGCCACGGCGCGCTCGCGGGCGTCCCTGGCGATGCCGAACACCTCGGCGTACCGGGCCGGGACGTCGTCGCCCACGTACCCCATCCAGGTGATGTCGAAGTAGATCGAGCCGGGCTTGTTCAGCTTGGCCCACAGATCGATCAGCACCCGGTCCCCCCGCTTGATGGCCACGGTGTTGTCGGGCCGGGGCTCGAAGTGGGGGTCGGAAGCGTGGGCGTTCACCGCCACGATCGGTGCGTCGCTGAACGTCAGATCGTGGGCCCTGTACTGATCGAGCATGAACTGCTGGATCTCGTGCTCCGTTGGCGCGCCGGCCTTGACTCGCTCGCCGATCCGGGCGAACGTGGCGTCCAGGAGGGCGTGCATGCGCCTGCTCGCTTCCACATGAGTCATGTACGCCGTCTCGCTCACGTGGGCCTCGAACCGCTGGACCAGGTTGGCGGAGGAGACCACCTCCACGCCGAACGAGCGGACCAGCTCCACGGTCCCCGCGTCGGCCAGGGAGACGTAGGGGATGAGGCAGTTCGGGGAGTACTGCATGGCGATGCGACGGGCCCCGGCCAGCGACTCCTTCAGCAGCTGGTGCTGGCTCTGCCACGACAGGTAGATCTTCTTCTCGCCGGGGAGCTGGTCCAGCTTGTGGGGCTCCACGCTGTGGCACAGCCTCCGGGGTGCGCCGGTGGCGGGGATGAAGTAGTACCAGCGGCGGGTCGTCATCCTGGAAAGGTCGAGACCCAGGATCCGGTAGCTGATGACGTCCCTGTTGTGGAAGTCGTAGAACAGCCAGCCGTCCAGCTGGGCCTCTCGCAACGCTTCCTGGATCGCACCCAGACGTTCCATGGCTCCTCCCTCTCTCGAAGCCCTCGCCATGACCCGGATCAGCCGCGGGCGGTCCGGGCCCTGGCGCGGGCTGAAGGCTCCCGTCGGCGACAGGGACTATAGCATCAGCACCGCCGGGGAGGAACGACAAAGCTCGGCGGCGACTCGACGCCTGTCCGGCCGTGTCGGTGCCGTGGGTCACACAAGACCGGGAGCACGATCGGATTGCGGCTACGGAGAGGAGCTGAAGCCATTATCCCACTTGACTGCGTGTCGACCCGGCTCTATGCTATTGGGCTCCGATCCGGAGAAGGAGTTTTCGAACGCCGTTCCGAGGTCGGAGCGATCAAGAACGCGACAGTGCGCAGTAGCGTGTCCAGTAGCTAGTAAAAGGTCCGGTCAGATCAAAGGAGGCAGGCCCCGGGGACCCGGCAATCGGGCGACCGCGGAGCCACAGGTGATGAAGCGGCATTCAAACCAGGTGATCAGCGTTCTGGTGCTGGTGCTGGCCTTCACGTTGAACGCCACCGCGGCGGACAGCCGGTGGATCGGGTTCGACAAGGGTAGCGACCGGCAGCCCGCGGTGCGAGCAGCGGGCCTGCAGGAAGAGATAACCATCGACATCGACGTCCCGGGCATCCGGATCGGGGCCCAGGAGGGCTACTCGACCGTGGTCATCCCGGACAATCCGGCGTCCATGATCCCCGGCAACCCGGAGCTGCCGCTCATCTCCGCCAGCCTCGTGCTGCCCGACAGGGGCACGCCCCAGGTCAGGCTCGAGGTGGTCGCCCAGACCACGGTGAAGCTCACCACCAAGGTGATCCCGAGCCGTGGCCACGTGAAGCGCAACGTCGCCCTGACGTCGGTGCCGCTGGTGGAAGGGCCGACCTACAAGAAGGACGCCTTCTACCCGGAGAGCTTCTCCGCCACGATCAGCGCCCCCTACATCTTCAGGGACATCCGCGGCGCAGCGGTCCGGATCAGTCCGACCTGCTACAACCCGGTGACCAACGAGCTGAAGGTCCTCAAGAAGGCCAGGCTCCACGTGAAGATCGCCCAGGGCCTCACGGGCGTCAACGAGAAGACCCGCAAGAGCCCGGCCATGGACCTCGACTTCGCGCCAGTGTACCGGAAGGTCTTCGCGAACTTCCAGAGCGCGGCGTCCACTCTGGGGCAGCCCAGCGAGAACGCCGGCCGGGCCATCATCCTCTGCCCCGACAAGTGGGTCGCCAACCTGGCTCCCCTGACGGAGTGGCGGGCGGTCAAGGGGCTGGCGACGACCCTGGTGAAGACCAGCGAGATCGCCACGGGCGCCATCACGGCCGAGCAGGTCAAGACGTTCATCAAGGGCGAGTACGACAAGGGTGGGCTGACCTACATCCTCCTCGTGGGCGATGCGGACACCATGCCGACCCTCACGGGCGAGAACGAGCAGGCCGACTCGGACGCCTGCTACGTGAAGCTCGAGGGCGACGACCACGTTCCGGACGTGTTCATCAGCCGGTTCTCCGCCAAGACCGATGCCGAGATCGACGTGCAGGTCGCCCGGGCCGTCTCCTACGAGAAGAACCCGGTGATCGGCGAGGCCGCGGCGTTCTACAAGAAGGCCACGGGGATCGCCTCCGACGAGGGCAACCCCACCGATTTCGCGCGGTGCAACGAGCTGCGCGACGCCCTCCTGGCGTTCCGGTACACCGAGGTGGACCAGATCTACGATCCGGGCGCCAACAAGACCAAGGTCGCCGAAGCGGTCAACGCTGGCCGCGGTCTGATCAACTACATCGGCCACGGTTCCAAGAACATGTGGGTCACCAGCTCGTTCAACACCTCCGACGCCAAGGCTCTGACCAACGGCGCCGGCATGTGGCCCATGGTCTGGAGCGTCGCCTGCGTGAACGGTGACTTCGTGAGCGGCTCCGACTGCTTCTGCGAGGGCTGGGCCAAGTCGGGCACCAAGGCGGATCCGAAGGGCGCCGTCGGGATGGTGGGCGCCAGCACGAACATGTCCTGGGTGCCGCCCTGCGTGTGGCAGAAGGCGATCGTCACCCAGTTCATCGTCCCCGAGGTGGCCTTCACCGGCGGGGCGCTGCACTACCTGGGCCTCCTCAAGGCGTTCGAGGAGTACGGGACCGAGACCTCCTCCGAGGGCACCATGCTGGCCGAGCAGTGCATCTTCTTCGGCGACTGCTCCGTGGTTCTCAGGAACGACATCCCCAAGGAAGCCAAGCTGACCGTGGAGTCGCTGACGAATCGCGAGCTGACGCTCAAGGTCGTCTCCGGCGACAAGGCGGTCAAGGGCGCCCGCGTGGTGGTCCTGATGGACGCGGCGGCGGCGCTGGTGGGAATCTCCGGCGACGACGGCCTCGTGAAGGTGACCCTGCCGGAGGGTCGCGCCAAGGCTCTCCTGGTGACGGTGACCGGCCCCAACCTGATCCCGATCATCAAGCAGGAAGTGGCGCTGCCGACGCGCTAGCGGACTGACGACCGGGTCGACGACCCGGCCCCGCTCTCGGGGTCGGGTCGTTTCCTTTTCCCCGGCAGGCTCAGTCCGCCGGCACCGGAGCCAGCAGCCCCACGGCCCGCTCCACCGTGGGGGCGAAGGTGATGAGCTCCCTGGAGCGTGTCGGGATGTACGCTCCGAAGCGGTCGAACAGGGTCTCGAACACGACTCGCCAGTCGTCGCCCACCAGCACCAGCGGACGTCGGGCCAGGGCATCGATGAGCACCAGGTTCCAGACGAGGCTGATCTCGGCCAGCGTGCCGGCCCCGCCGGCCAGGGCGATCGCCGCGTCGCTCTGCTCGATCAGAGCCTGGAGCCGTTCGAACAGGGTGCCGGAGCGCCACTCCTCCCGGACCCACCGGTTGGGCCTCACCCCGCGCCACTGTTCGATCTGGTCGCAGGTGGCGCCGATCGTGTGGCCACCGGCCTCGCAGGCGCCCTGGGAAGCGGCCTCCATGGTGCCGATGTAGCCGCCGGTAACGACGACGTGCCCGGCCCGGGCGAGAAGCGCTCCGAGGTGCCGGGCCTCCTCGTACGCCGGCTCTCCAGGCCGTGGATCCGCGCCACCGAAAACGGTCACCTTCATCGAGCGGCCTTTGTCCGGAGAAGATGGATCGACTGGGGCGCGACCCGGCGCCCCGGGTCGACCGTGGCGCTGTCGGGTCGATCTACCGGGCCGACTGCCTCTTGAACGTCTCCATGGCGGGGCGCCACTTTCCGAACGCCTCGAAGGAGAACCGGGCCTCGCCGTTGAACCCGGGACGGATGTCGGAGAGCCGCCAGGCAAACGCTCCGGCCAGGCCGAGCGACCTGGCGTTCTCGATGAACGCCTCCGTGGTCTTCACCTGGAGCGCATCGTCGAACGCCGAGCTCGACTGCCCGAACTCGCCCAGGTAGACCGGCTTCCCGCAGGAGGCGGCGAACTGCCTGACCTTCTCCGCGGAGGGGATGGCGCCGGAGTTGTCGTAGACGTGGAAGTCGTAGAAGTCCACCGCGTCCGCAGGGACGCGCCGATCGAGCATGGTGGTGACCGCGTCGTGGTGGCCGAAGCTGACCCCCACCGGAACATCGGCCACGCTCCTGATGGCGGTCCGCCACTTGCGGATGAAGGCGAGGCCCCCGGTCCACCGGTCCTCGAACCACCAGTTCTTCACCAGGGCGTTGAACTCGTTGACCAGGTCGACGCCGAACACCGCGCCCCTGTGGCGAGCCGCGATCTTCATGATCGGCGCCACCACGTTCTGCAGAAAGCCCGTGCCAGCGCCGTACTTGTCGTTCAGGACGTTCCACCACTCGTCCTTGCGCCGGTCGAAGTTGTCGGTCTTGAAGCTGTAGATGTTCCCGTCGAAGAAGGTGAGGTAGATCAGCACCCCCTGGGACTCGGCGATCGTCAGCAGCTTCTCGATGCTGGCCAGTTTCCGCTCGTCGATGCCGGTCGGCACGGTGCGATTCGTGCTGCCGGGCCTGGATCGCGGGTCGTGATCCCAGACGACCCCCTCCGGCGACAGGCCCTCGAACAGCCAGACCCTCAGCACCCGGGCGCCGTTATCGTGGCACGCCTTGACCAGGCGGGTCGCCTCGGCCTCGTCGAAGGAGCACCAGCCGCCGCCGTACCGGTTGTGCCACCAGGCCTGGTTGAAGCCGGTCACGAATCTCGGAAGGACAGGGGCTGGCGCCCCCGGCGCCACCGATGCCGAAGCCCCCTGGCCGACGCCTCCGCGCTCGTCGGAGTTCACCTCGAGGATGCTGATCGAGCCGGGCCCACCGCTGGCCTGGGCCCAGACCAGGGCGGGCATGACGAGGAGGGCGAAGAGGACAGAGGCCTTTCTCACCACAGGAGGCTCCTTTGGGGGTCGAACATCCCCGGTAGCATATAACAATAAGTAGGAACCCGGCCTCCGTCAATACGGGGAGAGGACCAGGATCCTGCACCCGTTTCGCGGAGTCGGGCATGTGATCGGGCCTCGGTCTGGCTGCGGAGTCACCAAGAAAGAGGAGGGGATCCGGATTGAGGTCGCGCTCGGGACGGAGAAAGAGGAGGGGATCCGGATTGAGGTCGCGCTCGGGGGCGCGACTCGGACCCGGCGAGGCGCCGGGTCATTCATGCCGTCCGGAGCACGGCCCGGAGGCGCAGCGGTTTCAGAAAGAGGTCCAGCGCCGACGCGATGGTCGGGCAGACGATGTCGGCGGCCAGCAGAGCCTCCGACGCGGTGCCCTCCTCGGACAGGACGACGATGCCCAGGGCCGCCTCCTTCAGCATGAGACGATCGTTTCGCCCGTTTCCGATGGAGGCGGTGGCCTCGCTCCCCAGGCTCTCCACGTACCTCGCCTTGGCCAGATCCTGGTCCGCGCCGGAGAGCACCTCGACCGTGCAGGGCAGCCGCTCGAGCGCCGTCTCGACCACTCCGAACGTATCCGCGGTCACCACGTGGATCTCCAGGAAGTTGGCGATCATCGTCAACCGCTCCTCGACCCCGGCGACCAGCTGTCCGTCGCAGGCCATGGTCCCGTTGAAGTCCAGGACCAGGTGCTCCAGCCTGAGCGTCCCGAATCCGGCGATCGCGATCTCTTGCACGGTTCCTCCGATCCGCCCGGCTGACGAGCCCTTCGGGCCGGGCATTCCACACCGCCTCGGTAGCCGGCGGCTTCGTGGCCTCCGGACCGGCCCGATGATACAGTTGAAGTCATGAGCGAGCAACAGCCGGACCGGAGCGCCGGCGGTTCCACCGACGTGGTGATCCTGGAATGCACCGACCGCTCCGCCCCGGTCACCTTCTCCAAGGAGAGCTACATGGAGCCGGTGAACCGGATGCGGCGCCGGTTCGCCGGCGCCATGTGCCTCGCGTTCGGTGGCGGCATCTTCGTGGCCATCATCCTGCCCAGGCTCGCCTTCTTTCTCGATCACCTCGGAGCGCTCCTCACGGTGCTGATGGTCAGCGCGGCCGCCGGCATGGTCACCGGGTACCTCCAGAGCCTGCTGTGGGGGCGCTTCCTGCGAACCCAGGTGGAGCGGTTCCTCCAGCATCCCAGGGAGTACCTGCCCAGTCCGCCGGGGCTCGACGCCGAGGGTCGGGTGCTCGAGCTGGTGTCGTACAGGGTCCAGGGGATGGTGTTCGTGTGGGGGATGACCGTGCTGACCCGGTCGGCGCTCTGGTTCCTCCCCGAGAACAGCAACTGGCGCTGGCACAAGGACCCGCTCCGGATCCCGCTCGAACTGATCGAGGACGTGGAGCTCATCCGGACGACCGGACCGGACACGTGGATACCGGGGGCCGAGCACGACGTCTACCCCGGAGTCCTCAGGATCAGCTTTTCGGGCACGTCGGCCATCCTCAACGTGGGCACCATGGAGATGGCGGCCAACCTGGTGGACATGCTCCAGAGACGCTTACCCGGCGCAGCCGACGTGGAGAAGCTGATCCAGGGCCAGGGATCGGAACGCCCCTGATCTGGTCCCTAGCGCCGGAAGAAGTCGTTCCCCTTGTCGTCCACGAGGATGAAGGCGGGGAAGTCGACCACGTCGATCGCCCAGATCGCCTCCATGCCGAGCTCCGGGTACTCGACGACCTCCACCTTCTTGATGCTCTTCTCGGCCAGCAGCGCAGCCGGACCGCCGATCGAGCCCAGGTAGAAGCCCCCGTGCTTCTTGCAGGCCTCGGTCACCTGGGGGCTGCGGTTGCCCTTGGCGATCATGATCATCGAGCCGCCCCTCGACTGGAACAGGTCCACGTAGGAGTCCATGCGACCGGCCGTCGTGGGTCCGAACGAGCCCGCGGGCTTGCCGGGCGGCGTCTTGGCCGGACCGGCGTAGTAGACCGGATGGTCCTTGAAGTACCGGGGCAGGTCCTCCCCCCGATCGAGCCGCTCCTTCAGCTTCGCGTGGGCGATGTCCCTGGCGACGATGAGCTTCCCGGTCAGCGACAGCTGGGTGGAGACCCCGTGCCTGGAGAGAGTCTCGAGGATCTCCTTCATCGGCCGGTTCAGGTCGACCTTCACCCCGGCCACCTCGTGACGACCCCGGTACCTCTCGGGGATCAGCCGCTCCGGGTGTCGCTCCATCTCTTCGACCCAGAGACCCCTGGCATCGATCTTCGCCAGGATGTTCCGGTCCGCGGAGCACGAGACCCCCATGCCGACCGGGCAGGACGCCCCGTGGCGAGGCAGCCGGATGACCCGCACGTCGTGGGCGAAGTACTTGCCGCCGAACTGGGCCCCGAACCCGATCGTGTGGGCGGCGTGGAGCAGCTGGGCCTCGAGCTCGAGGTCGCGGAACGCCCGGCCGCCCACGTTGCCGGTGGTGGGCAGCGTGTCGTGGTAGCCGGCCGAGGCGAGCTTGACGGTCTTCATGCACGCCTCCGCCGACGTGCCCCCGACCACGAACACCAGGAACCGGTACTCCATCCCCTCCCCGGCGTAGATGTCGATCTGGGCCGGCAGGTTGTTCCCGGAGTTCTGCTCCTCGTACATCGAGAGCGGGACAGTCTGGGAGTATCGCAGGTTCTCCTCGGTGTACGTCTTGTGGACGCCCTTGGAGATGAACCAGGCGTCGTCCACGCCGGTCCAGACGCGCTGTCCCTTCCTGGCCACCACGGTGGCCGTCCCGGTGTCCTGGCAGAACGGCAGCTCGAACCGGGCGGAGATCATGGAGTTCATCAGCATGGCCAGGGCGACGTAGCGGTCGTTCTCGCTCGCCTCGGGGTCGTCGAGGATGGCGGCGACCTGACGCTGGTGCGCCGGCCTCAGAAGGAACGAGACGTCTCGCAGCGCCTCGTTCGTGAGACGGACCAGCCCCTCCGGGTCGATCTTCAGGATCTCGTTCCCCTCGAATCGGGCCACGCTCACGTGGTCGCTCGTGACGAGCCTGTACTCGACAGGCTTCTCGCCGTGGGGAAACGGCTCCTGATAGGTGAATTCCGACGCTGACGGCTGGGTCTCCATCGTTTCTTCCTCCCGGAGTCAGATGGCAGGAACGGGCTTCGAGAGCGGCTTGCGACAGCCACAACCTATCACGGACTCGCGGGCGATTCAACGGCGATCCGGATCGAGGTCGCGCTCGGGGGAGAGAGGAAGGAGGAGGGGATCCGGATCGAGGTCGCGCTCGGGGGAGAGAGGGAGGAGGAGGGGATCCGGATTGAGGGCGCGCTCGGGGGCGGACCCGGCGAGGCGCCGGGTCTTGCGAAGTCCACGTTTGCATGCCTCTCCCGCTTGTGAGAGAATCGCTAGCCAGGAGCGCCGGGTGGCGCCGGTGTCGCGGGGACATCGGGTCCGGCGAACCCATGAAAAGGAGCGCTTTCCAAGATGCGCATCTCTTCACCGAACGGCCTGTGCATGGCCATCTGCGTAGGAGTCTTGTCCATGGTCACCCCCGGTCTGGCCGAAGACGCCAAGGGCTCGATCGACGACCGAGCCAAGAAGTTCATCGAGGCCCACGAGGGCAAGGTCCGCCCCCTGGAGATAACGGTAAACCGCGCCTGGTGGACCGCCAACGTGACCGGCAAGGACGAGGACTTCAAGGCGAAGGAGGAGGCCCAGAACCGCCTCGACGAGGCGCTGTCCGACAAGAAGACCTTCGCCCAGCTCAAGGAGATCAAGGAAGGGAAAGTCCAGGACCCGGTGCTGGCCCGCCAGATCGAGGTGCTCCACCTCCAGTACCTGGAGAAGCAGGTGGACCCGGAGCTGCTCAAGAAGATGACCGCCAAGTCGAACGCCATCGAGAAGACGTTCAACACCACCCGCGCCAAGGTAGGCGACAAGGAGATGACGGACAGCGAGGTCCGGAAGGTGCTCAAGGAGAGCAAGAAGGTCGACGAGCGCAAGGCGGTCTGGGAGGCCTGCAAGGTCGTCGGCGCCAGGGTCGAGAAGGAGCTCAAGGAGCTGGTGAAGCTCCGCAACGAGGCGGCCCACAAGCTGGGGTTCAAAGACTACCACCAGATGCAGCTCTTCCTGGCCGAACAGAGCCAGGAGGATGTCTTGAAGCTGTTCGATCAGCTCGACGAGCTGACCCGGGCCCCGTTCCAGCAGATCAAGGCCGAGATCGACG
>JACQZM010000208.1:0-3197 GCA_016213885.1 Candidatus Rifleibacteriota bacterium
GGCCAGGGCGCAGCGATCGGGACAGCCGTCGCTGCGCAAGACGGTGCCGGCCTCCGGACCTGATGGGGCGCGACCGAAACCTCCGGCCGGGGTCGAACGATCGCCAGACCGCAGGCCAGAACGGCGAGGACCGACACGAGCGCTGCCGCCCCGGCCCAGCCGGGGCCTCCGGGCCGGCGTCGTCCGGGCCGGGGCGGCGCGTGGCGATGTCTCCCGCCGGGACCGGGGCGCTCGACCGCTCCGCGGGGGCGATCCGCCGGCGCGTCGACCCCGAGCAGCACCTCCGAGCTCCGGTGGCCCGACCGCGCGAGCAGGGCGTCTAGCCTGCCGGCGGTGTCCTGGGCCGTGATCGGCCGGCTCTCCGTGGTCGGCGCCAGCAGCTCCAGCACCAGGTCGGACAGCGGCGCGGGCACCCTGGGGTCCAGCGTCGCCGGCGCCACGATCTTCCCCGACAGCAGCCGCCCCAGGTACTCTTCCAGGCGCCAGCAGCCCGCCAGCTCCACGGGCCTGCGGTCGACCAGGAGCTCGTAGAGGACGCAGCCCAGCGCCCACAGGTCTGACCGGGCCGTGTGGGGCTTGCCCACGAGAACGTCCGCACACAGGTATCCGACGGTTCCCACCACGTCTCCCTGCCGGGTCAGGGCGGTCTGGTCGACGCGACGGGCCAGCCCGAAGTCGAGCAGCTTGACCTGCCCGTCGGTGGTCAGAAAGCCGTTGGACGGCTTGACGTCCCTGTGCAGCAGCCCGTTCTCGTGGATGAAGGCCAGCCCCTCGGCCAGCCGGGCTCCGATGGCGAGCGCCGCGGGCCAGGGCAGTGCGCCGACCGCCCGCTGCCACTCCAGGAGCGACCGCCCTTCCAGCAGCTCCATGGCGATGAACGGCACGTCGTCCTCGATGCCGGCGTCGAGGATCTGGACGATGCAGGGGTGCTTGAGCCCCATCAGCAGCTGCATCTCCCGGCGGAACCTCAGCGTGTCCTGGTCGGTCTGCAGCGTGGTCGGGTGGAGCATCTTGAGCGCCACCCGGCGACCCAGGGAGAGCTGGCGGGCACGCCACACCACGGCCATGCCGCCGGCGCCCAGCTGCTCCTCCAGGAGGTAGTTGCCGATTCTCGTCTGGTCCACGCAGGGGCCATTCTACACGGAGGAGGGCCTCGCGCTCCCGGTCGCCGTGGCGTCCCCGGTGGAATTCGATCAAACCGTTCCCCGCCGGATCGACGTATACTAATGGAAGCCGCCCGGACCGCGTGCCGCAGAAGAGGAGAAGGAGGAACCCGATGATCCGCTCGTCCCTTCTGTTCATCGCCCTGCTCTCAGGCCTCGTCGCGTGTGGAGCGTGGGCCGACATCGCGCCGTTGCCCCCCGACCACTACCCGCCCCCCAGCCCACCGGTGGTCAACCCCTACGCCAGCGATCTGGCCAGCGCGACCCGGGCTCTCCAGCAGGCCACCTGGCGGTACTGGATGGCCTACTACACCAACCCGTGGGACTACTGGACGCTCTCGAACGCCTACTGGGCCTACGTGGACGCCTACAACCGGTACACCTGGGCCTACTGGCGCTGGAAGCGGGCCAGCTACCTCTACCCCGGGCAGGCGGTGACGCCCGGGGCAGGCGCGCCGTCCGGCACCGGGACCTCCACGGCGCCCGGCGCCACCGGACCGGGATCTGCCGGGACGACCGGCGGCACCGCGACCCAGGGAGAGACCCCGGCGGGCCGCACCGGCGCCACGGGTACGCCGGTCCCGGACTCGAATTCGAACAGGAACCTGAACGACCCGTTCAACTGATGGCCCGGGCGCTCCGGCCGCTGGCGGCCCTTCTCTTGGGAGCCCTGGTCGTCGGGGCCTCGGCCGGAGAGGTCTCCACTCCGGCCTCCCCGGTCGTGGCCCGCCGGGACACGGCATCGGCCCTGCCCATCCTCGATCCGGCGGTCCGCATCGTCATGCGGACCGCTGCGGTGATCGTCGACCTGGCGCCGGTCACCATCCCCGGCGAGACTCCGGCTCAGCGGCTGCCGGCGGTCGAGGCCACGGTGGACTGCGAGTTCGTGATGCTCGCCGTGGAGTCCCGGTCGCCCCGGACGACTTTTGCCATGGCCTTTCCGGTGGGCTACGACGAGGACGTCCTGTCGGAGTACACCGGGGCGGCCCGGCTCACGGCGTTCACGGTCAGCGCCGGGGGCGAGTCGCCGGCGCTCCATCCGAGACGCTGGGAGGGAGCCGGCCCCGGGGGAGAGCGAGTCCACTATCACGGCTACGCCTGGACCACCACGGCGGTCCGGCACACCCCTCTTCGCATCACGGTCCGCTACTCGCTGTTGCTCCCGGTCTGGGACGACGCCAGCGCCTTCACCTACATCCTCTGCTCCGCCGCGGGCTGGCACGGGCCGCTGGGTCGTGAGACCGTGCTGGTGAAGGCTCGACCGGGGCTCACGGTGCGTCCGGTTCAGTCGCGAGGCGCACGTGCCGTCGGTCCGGGCGACCGCTCTTACGCGTGGGACCTGAGGAACGTCGTGCCCGACCGGAACGTCCACGTGCGGATCCTGCTCGCGGGACCGCCGCGTCGGTCCCCGGCGCCCGGGTCCAGGTAGCAGTGGACGACGGGACGGCTTGCCCTTCGAGTCCCCTGGCCTCCGCGGCCGTGCTCGGCCTGGCCCACGCCGTGGTCGACCTGGCGACGGTGGCGACGGTCTACGTCGAGGTGGGTCTGGCCAGGCTGCCCTGGGAGACCGTGGTGCTCGCGATCGTGGCGTACGACGGTCTCGCCTTCGGCCTCCAGCTCCCGATCGGGCTCCTGTCCGATCGGCACCGGGTCTACAGGCCGGTCATGTTCGCCGGGCTGAGCCTGACCCTGGCCGGGCTCTGCCTCGGCGTCTCGTGGCCGCTCACGGCCTGCGTGATCGCCGGCGTGGGCAACGCTCTGTTTCACGTGGGAGCCGGTGCGCTGGTGCTGGTTCTGGCCCGGGGCCGAGCCACGGAGCCGGGACTGTTCGTGGCGCCCGGAGCGCTGGGTCTGACCCTCGGGATCTGGGTCGGCACCGCGTCGCTCTCGTGTCGTTGGCTCGTGGCCGCGGCGGTGGTCCTGTCCGCAGCCGTGCTGGCGCGGCACCGGATCGGGTCGACCGGGTCCGAGGACAGACCGTCGGCCCCCGCCGTCGGCCCGGTGGCTCTGTGGCTCTCCGTGCTGGCGCTCCTC
>JACQZM010000208.1:3238-7189 GCA_016213885.1 Candidatus Rifleibacteriota bacterium
CCGTGCTGGCGCTCCTCGTGGCCGCGGGCGTCCGGTCCACCGTCGGGGACGCGCTCACCGGCAGGTGGCGCGACACGCCGGCGATCGTGGCCGCCATCGTTGCGGCCGCGGTGGCGGGCAAGGCCGCCGGAGGCGTTCTCGCCGATCGCATCGGCTGGAGGCTGTCCGGGGTGCTGGCGCTTGCGATGCTCGCGCCGCTGGCGCCGCTGGCCCTGACGTCGGTCCCGGCGGCCGTCGCCGGGACGCTGCTCTCGCAGCTCACCATGGCGGTGACGCTGGCCGGGGTGTGCGCCGCGCTGCCGGGCAGGCCGGGTGTCGCCTTCGGCCTGACCTCGCTGGCGCTGCTGATCGGAGCGATCCCCGCTCTGACCCACTTCTTCGCGCGGCACGACGCCGAGCTCTACCTGCAGCCCATGGTCCTGGTGGCGCTCCTGGCGATCTTCGTCGGTCTGGGTCTCGTTCCGCGTCGACAGGATACCGCCGCGGTGCCGGGTGCGACCGGCCCTGCCCCCACTCGGCTCTGGAAGTGAAGCTGGAGGTGGGGGGCCCCCTATTTCGTGACCAGCTCCCAGTCCGAGGTTGTGGAGTACGTGGTCACCCGCGGCCCCGGAGCCCCGGGAGGGGTGGATTCCTCGTCGAAGGCCAGGGCGATCTTGCTGCGCACCAGGATGCCGGCGGTCCGATCGAACCAGAGGTTCCCTTCGCCTCTCCGGAGGGTGACCTTGCGCGGCTTCCCGGTTCCCAGGAGCTCGATCTTGATGGCGAAGGCGCTGACAGGCGCCGGATAGCTGGCGAATCGCTCGTCGCTCTTCATGAGCGTGAACGTCATCCTGGTGGGCGGCCCCTTCACGTCCGGTCCGTCCCGCTGCATCGCCGGTCCGCTTGAGCGACACGAGCGAGTTGGCCTGGATGTTCATGGGCTGGAAGCTTCCGTTCGGAAGGGAGATCCGGCCGTCGCTGGCGAACAGGCGGCGGTACTTCAGCTCCTTCCCCTCGGGGAAATCGAAGGCGTACCGGTCCCCCGCCCAGAGCGCCGTGACGGCAAGGCCCATGAAGATCGAGACAGCAAGCGTTTCCAGCCAGCGCATCGGTGGCTCCTTTGCTCGACAGCTCCGGCCTCGGCCGGAGTCCACGAGAGCCGCAATACCGTCGAATCAAGGTCGTGCGGGGACACCAGGATCCGTCCGGGTGATCATGCAGCGTGGGGCTGCGCCCCACTCGGCATCCCGGTGAACAACGAGGTGGGGGACCCCCTCCGTCCGTGCCGATGGCCTTGACTCATGGGTATTGACTCTAGCCGCATCGCGCGTGTCCGCGCAAGCTTCACCGCGGTCTCGCCGGCCTTGCCCGCCCGGCGTCGTCCCGGTACAGTGGATCTCGAAAGGACGGCCTCCCGGCGCGCCATGGCGGATCATCGATGCCCGGCCTGCGGTCGATCGACGATGGACCGTTCCGGCTCGACCACGCTCCTGCGGTGCCCCGGCTGCCAGCAGCAGTACGTCGACCCGGACGCCACGGACGTGTCCCTCCTCGCAAGAAGAGAGGCCGGCGAGGAGACCCAGGTCTCGTCCATCCGGCTCAGCGACGACTTCCGCTCCCGCTTCGATCTGGAGCGGGTCCTCGGCAGCGGCGCCATGGGGATGGTCTGCTGCGCCACGGACCGGGCGATAGGGCGCAGAGTCGCCATCAAGTTCCTGCTCCACGTCGAGGAGGACGACGACCTCCAGCGCCTCCTGCGGGAGGGGAAGGTGCTGGCCGGGATCCGGCATCCCAACGTCATCACGATCTTCGACCTGAACGGCCTGGACCGCCACCCGTACCTGGTCATGGAGTTCCTGGAGGGCGGGACGCTCCGGGCTCGGCTCGGCCGCGGAGCGCGCGACTCGGGCGAGCCGCGGATGACCGTGAGAGAGGCGACGGAGCTGGCCATCGAGTGCCTCGCGGGGCTCCAGGCCTGTCACTGCGTCGGCGTCCTCCACCGCGACGTCAAGCCCGAGAACATCCTCTTCGACTCCACGGGAAGGCCGAAGCTCTCCGACTTCGGTCTGAGCAAGCTGGCCGGGGCGGCGTCGTCGCTCACCACGACCGGGGCCGTGGTGGGGACGCCCAGGTACATGGCGCCGGAGCAGTTCGTCGGTGAGACCGTGGGCTTCGCCTCGGACATCTACGCCATGGCGACGGTGCTGTACGAGATGCTGTCGGGCGCCCCGCCGTTCCGCGCCCAGAGCCTACCGGCGCTGGTGAGGCAGCAGCTCGAGGAGGTGCCGGGCCCGATCCAGGCCACGGTGGAAGGCGTGCCCGCCGGCCTGGCCAGCGTGCTGCACCGGGCGCTCTCCAAGCAGGCCACGGCGCGCCCCCCGAGCGCCGAGGCGTTCGCCGACGAGCTTCGAGCCACCCTCGCCGGCCCGGAGACGTCGGCCGCAGCCGGTGCGGCCCGGAGGCCGTCGAGAGCTCAGCGGCGCGTCGGGGTCGCGGGGGACCGGTCCTCGTCGGTGCGGCCGCCGTCGAGCCAGCTCGCGACGCGAGTGCTGGTCCGCCCCGACACCGCTCCCCGGCTGAAGACGTTGATCGGCGCCGTGGCGCTCCTCGGGCTGGGGGGGCTGCTCCTCGCCAGGCAGGGCGTCGGGCCGTCGCCGACCCCGGTGACCCGGGTCACGCCGAGCGGGGTCCACCCGACCATGTCCCGGCCGTCGAGACCGATGACCACCGCGGACGTCGACGGGACGGTCGTCCGGCTCTCGCGGATGGTCGAGTCCGCCCTGATCGACTACAGACAGAAGGACGGCTCCGGGGCGGTCGATGCGTCCAGGACGTTCAAGGGCCACGTGGAGGGGATCTCCAGGCTGGTCAAGGAGATGCGATCGGCGAACGTCGATCCCGAAGCGGCGCCTTTCGTCGCGCTGTACGGGCTGGCGCGGCTCTCCCGGCTCGAGTGGGACGCGACGCTGGATCTGTACCGGATCGAGAGGGCGCTGGGCAGCGAGCAGGCCGTCGATTCGGTGGCCGGAAAAGGCGTGGGGACCATCTCCGAGGAATGGAACCAGCTGCTGTCGAAGCTCACGCCGCTCGGAGTGGCCGAGGCGACGAAGGTCCGGCAGTGCGCCCAGCTGCTCTCTCTGGCCATCTCCAGAGGCTCGCCCCGCAACGAGACCGAACGGTTCTCCGCGACGATCCTCATGATGGACGTGTATCTGCTGGGGAGGTCCGTGGCCTCCGCCTTCTTCGACAAGAGCGGCAGGGTCGTGGTCGACCGGATCGTCCAGGATCTGGGCGCAAGCCTGTCGCGGATCGACGGCCCCTTCCGGGAGCGGATCGATCGCGCGATCGGTGCGCTCTGGGCGTGCAGCCTCGGCCAGGGCGACGCGGACCAGCAGCTGAACCGCTGGGTGACCCTGGCCAAGGGGATCGAGGCGCTCACGCCGTTCACCGATCCGACCGGGACGTTCCAGCTCAGGTGGCTCGCGGGCCACGTGGCCAAGAGCCAGAAGCTCCCCATGGACGCGCCGGCCGTCAAGAGCCGGCTGGTCCGGCTCCCGCAAGGCGTCACGTTCCAGGAACCTCCCTGGCCACACTAGCCCTGCACCGCAAGATCGCGCCGGGCTGCGGCTCCTTTGAAACGACGCTCGAACCCGCGCCCAGTCGCAAAGGTGACCATCACGGGGCCCGCGGGGAGGGCACGATTCTCGGGACCTATGAAACCCGGAACCACGTACCGATTCCGGGGACCGGATGCTCCGATCGTCCCAGGACCTCGATGGACTCATGAAAGGACTCCCTGAGCATACGTACGATGTTGCGGTGTCCAACTTCGGGGCGTGGCGACGCCAACCCTGATCCCGACATGAACTGGCCGTCGTTCCAGAAGAGCCGCACCCGAGTAAGAGCACGCCCGATACCCATTGCGAGCTCCAACCCGGTGCGGTACGCTGATCAAGCTGGCCGTTCGAGCAA
>JACQZM010000209.1 GCA_016213885.1 Candidatus Rifleibacteriota bacterium
AGCGACTCTCCCACCAATGGTACGCCGCCGCCCGGCCCCGCTCCCAGCCAAACCCCAGACAACTCCTGGAACACGCTCCTCACCGAGATGACCCGCGTCATCAGGCTCCAACACTTGAGCCTTCGAACCGAGCGGGTCTACAACGGCTGGGTGAGAAGGTTCTCTTCCGCCGTCAGGAACAAGAACCCCTCCTCGCTCGAGCCACAAGACGTCGAGCGGTTCCTCAGCCGGCTGGCCGTGGAAGACCGAGTCTCCGCATCGACCCAGAACCAGGCATTCAGTGCCCTGCTCTTCTTCTTCCGCCACGTCCTCGACCGCAACATCGAGGACCTGAGCAAGACCGTCCGCGCTCGAGGACGCCGGCGCCTGCCGGTGGTTCTGTCCACGCAAGCGGTCAGGCGCCTCCTGGGCCTCGTTCCTCCCCCATACCAGCTCATGACCCGCATGCTCTACGGATCTGGCCTGAGGCTCCAGGAGTGCCTCGAGCTACGGATCAAGGATGTCGACTTCCAGCAGCACATCGTCACGGTCCGCTCCGGCAAGGGTGAAAAGGACCGTCAGACGATCCTGGCGGACAACATCGAAGCGGACTGGACGAAGCACCTGGAAGACGTCAAGGCCACCTACCAGCAAGACCGCGCCCAGGGTCTCCCAGGTGTCGCCATGCCGACAGCGCTCGAACGGAAGTACCCGAACGCAGGCAAGGAGTGGGACTGGTTCTGGGCTTTCCCCGCACCGTCGCTGTCCGTCGACCCTCGAACTCGCATCGTGCGGAGACATCATCAGCATCCGTCGGCGCTGCAGAAGCAATTCAAGCGCGCCGCGCAAACGGCGGAGGTGACCGGACACGCGACGATCCACTGCCTACGGCACTGCTTCGCGACCCATCTGCTCGAGGCTGGCTACGACATCCGCACGGTACAGGAGCTTCTTGGCCACTCCAAGCTCGAGACGACGATGATCTACACGCATGTGGCGCAACGCCTCCGGCTCGGCGTGAGGTCGCCGCTGGACCAGCGATGATGCCCACGCGCTCCGCCCGGCGGCCTGTCAGCCACCACTCCGGGCCTGCAACGAGCCCCGGTCCCGGCTGCCGGCCGTGCTCGCCACCCCGACTTCCCCGCTCACGTCGCGGCCGTCGGGGGGCCGGAATCTGCTCCGTCCCGTTCCTGCCCAAGACCCGGCGCCTCGCCGGGTCCGAGTCGCGCCCCCGAGCGCGACCTCAATCCGGATCCCCTCCTCTTTCTCTCTCCCGAGCGCGCCTTCAAACGAACTTCAAGATCCTCTTCAGATCGGCCTTCCCGAGGATTCCTCTTTCTTTCTTTCTTTCTTTCTTTCTCTCTCCCGAGCGCGCCTTCAAATGAACCCCCTCCACTTCCTCGGTGACTCTGCAGCCAGGCCGAGGCCTGATCACAGGCCCGACTCCGCGAAACAGGTGGGCGATCCTGGCTTGACGTCCTGCGTGCGCCGCGGTAATCTAGCGGGTCGTCGGGCGGCAGAGGTCGCTCTGGCTCCTCTGGCCGTCGCAGGAACATCGGACACGATGGGAGTCGCAGCGATGCCGAGTCTCCGGGCACGGAAGGCGGGCGGATTGGTCCCGACCGGGGTCCTGGCTCTCTGCCTGCTGGTGGGCCCGGCCAGCGCAGCAGCGCTCGAGAATCGACCGGAGGAGCCCGCACGGGCCAGCCTCG
This sequence comes from Candidatus Rifleibacteriota bacterium, assembly GCA_016213885.1. Lineage (GTDB taxonomy): Bacteria > Muiribacteriota > UBA6191 > JACPRK01 > JACQZM01 > JACQZM01. The sequence goes on from JACQZM010000209.1 coordinate 1,692, forward strand.
AGAGCACCCTGAAGGCCGGAAACCACCAGTACCTGAGGGGCCACTTCCGGGCAGCGCTGAGAGAGTACGAGAGGCACGCCTCCGATCTGGACTGCAAGCTCGGCATGGCGCTCTGTCTGGTCCGGCTGGGCCACCTGGATGAGGCACGTCCCCTGCTCCTGGAGACGTTCCCTCTCCGCCAGGGGAACGCCGATCTGCGGGACGCCCTGCGAATCGTCAACGACGCGGAGATCGACTCCCTCGAGAGCGAGGTCAGGAGCCTCCCGGCTGGCGACCCGGCCGCGGCCGAGGCGAGGTTCCGACTGGGCTATCTCTACGACGTCAACGGGTATCCGCTCAAGGCCGCCCGGACGCTCGTCGCCTCGACGCCGCCGGCGTCCATGGATCTGGAACAGCTCCTCCACGTCGCCGGGCTCTACTACAGCGCTGCGAGATACGAGGAGGCCGCCGACATCTACCTGGAGGCGGTGACCCGATCCCCGGCTCCCCAGATCACGAGGCTGGCCGCGGTCGACGCTCTCCTGGCCGGCGCCCACTACGGGCGGGCCGAGAAGGTCCTGGACGAGGTCGCCCGGATGCAGCCGAAGCAGGAGCTCGATTCACGCTACGCTCCCGTCTACCTGAACTCCGGCAGGGAGGCTCGCGCCCGGAAGCTCTATGAGAAGCTGGCGAGCGATGCGGAGGCGAGCGCCGACAGCTGCCCGGATCCGCGAGGCTCGCGGCTCCACGCGGCGGACTGCTTCTTGAACGCCCGGAGATATGCGGATGCAGAGAGGGTCCTGGATGTGCTGACCCGCCAAGGCGTGGACGGGAAGGACCTCGATGTCAGACGAACCCGGCTGCTCTTCGAGCAGAAGAAGTTCTCCCAGGCGATTCCCATCTACGCCAAGTATCCCGAAGACGTCGACCTGCAGATCTCCAAGGGCTGGGCGCTGCTGCATGCGAACCGGATCGGGGAAGCGCGCCGGACGTTCGAGGCGCTCGGAAGGGACCATCCCGGGTTCGGGAAGGCCGAGGACGGCTACCGTCGTTCCCGCGAGGCCGGCCCGTGGAACCTCCTCGTGACCACGGCCCTCCACAGGAGCGACGTGGCGTCGGACAGCCGGAAGGCGCTCTCCCAGTACCTGACCAGGGTCCACAAGAAGACGGTGATGACCCTGGCCCATTCGTCCGTGCAATCGGTCGAGGCGCCCCCGGGACCCCGCGGGTTGAAGGAGGAGGACTACGGTCTGAAGGTCTACCACCAGCTCGATTCGCGCAACGGGCTGGAGATCCGGGGGGTCTTGATCACCAGCAACGATGTCGGCACGGACAGGGGAAACGCCTTCGGAGGCCAGTACTACAGGTTCCCGCGTCCAGGCTGGGTCCTCGGCCTCGGCTACGACGTGTCGAACTACAGGGTCGCGCACGCGTCTCAGCTCACCGTCTCCGGAGCCCACAGCATCGACGACAAGGTGAAGCTCGAGCTCCGGGGCATCTTCATGAACCAGGAGCTGGGCCCCGGCAGGAACGTGTCCCGCGAGACCTCCGCCGCCCGGGCCGGCATCACCTACTGCCCGTCGCGCAAGCTCTTCGTCAACTTCGCTCGGTGGTTCGGAAAGACGCAGTTCTTCTACTTCCCCGACGGCATGTACGGCCTGAACACGGCCAACCTGTACAAGGACGGCTGGTCGGTCCACACCTTCTACGAGCTCAAGCCCCAGCTCAAGCTGTTCGGGAAGTACGGGAGGTTCCCCCACAGCCAGGAGAGGCTGGTTCCCTCGTCGGTGCCGGGCGGGCCTCCGGCGATCCGCACGACGAACCACGAGGTGACCCTGACGTCCGCGGGCATAAACGTTCACTTCTGACCAGGCAGGGTGTCGATGCCTCTCATGCCGCCGGCGAGGACGGGTTCATGATGCGACCACGGAGGTCGAGCTGGTGTGCTCGAAAGACGGCTCCGATGAGGACCGAGGTTCTTCTGCTGGCTGCCTTGCTGCTGCTCGGCTGTGACTCGGGGGCGGCCCAGGCGCTGGACCCGCCTGAGCGGCAGAGCGCCTCCTTCGCCCTCGAGCCGGTCCGAGGGTTCAACTACCTCGCCCTCGAGTGCACGGGACCGTACACCGGGTACCCGAAGGCACTGGCCGAGTTCAAGGCCGAGCTCGCCCGCTGGAAGATCGATCCGAAGGGCCCGCTGATGACGCTCTACTGGAACAGCCCCCTCTTCGTGGCCCCGGCGGCCCTGAGGTGGTCCATCGCCGTACCCGTGGCCGTGGGACAGCGAGGCCGTGGCCGTCTGGTGGTCAGACGATTCGCCTACCCCAGGGTGGCCGTGGCCGTGCACCGCGGCTCCTACCTCACGACCTACGAGACGCTGAACGCTCTCTACTCCTGGATCGGCAGACGAGGACTCAAGACGTTCGGCGGCCCGGCCATCGAGCGATACGCCGACGTCGATGACGTCCACGTCCCCGTCGGAGAGAAGACCACGACCATCTGGATTCCCGTCCGGGAGCGGCCAGGCGCGAAGGGTCTCCTCGTTTCCACGAGAGTGCGTCACGAGGGGCCAGGACTGCTTCCCGGTGAAGCATCCGTGCCCCGAGCAGCACGCCCCGCAACGCCGGGGTGGTAGTGTGTCCCCCTCGGGCTCACCCGGGCTCCGGGGGTCAGGTGGATCATGCGTGTCGTGCTGAGTCGACTCTTCTCCGGCTCGTGGCAGCCGACCCCCTCCGTGATGCGGCAGGGGCACGGCCTGGTCGATCCCGGCGAGCATGGCCTGCACTTCGTCCGCACGGCACGTACGCCTGACCCCACGTGGCGCCCACACCTCGTCAGCTCCCGCCGGTGGACCGGGCGATGGATCTCGAGCCAGGTCGGGCGGGGACCATACGAGGCGAAACTCTGCCGTCGTGAGGACCTGGTGCTGTTCGTCGCGAGGCTCCATGAGGGGGCGTGCGCCAAGGATTGCCCCCCCGGATCCGGCCGTGACGTGATCTGCAGCTATCTGGCGATCGCCGAGGTCGTTCCCGTCGCAAGGGGTGTCCGGACCCCATCCTGGATGGCTCCATACTACGTCGAGATCCACGAGACGATGGTGGACTGGGACGACCCCATCAACGTCGTCCTGTGCGCGCCCGTCTCCGCCACCTGGAACGACCGGATCCCGGGGGCCGGCCACTTCCTCTTCGCCGACGACTCGCTCGTCCTCACGCGGCCCGGTGCCCGGCACGCCGGAGAGTGGTCGCTTCCGGGGGCATTCCGTGGCGCCCGGATCACCGGCGAGTATGACAGCGAGGTCTCCCCGTGGGCAGAGTGGGGATTCGATGCGGGCCCCGGGGCAGTGGACTTCTTCGCGGACGGGTCCCGGGAGGCTCGCCGGTGGGCCGAGGAGCTGGTGGACCGGAACGCGGCTCGGGGGCTGACTGCCCCGTGACCGTCCACGGGGCCCAGGTCCCGGAGAGCACCGATCCCGGAGGCTCGGCCAGTATCAGCGCGGCCCCCCGGGAGGGACGCCGTGAAGGCCGAAGAACAGGCGGAGGAGCATCCCGACGCCGGCCCCCGCGACGATCGTGACCAGCCCCAGCACGAGCAGCGGGGAGCCGAGGATCTGGTTGGACAGGGAAACCAGCAGCGAGGGGCCCCGCGGGTCGGGATCCACGGCCACGGGGGCGCCGTCGATGACGCCGAACGCCAGCGGGTACCGACCGGGCTCGCCGACGACCACCGTGAACTCGCATGTCCGGTCGCCCCGTGACACCGACAGCCGGCGCATCCCCGACCTGACCGACACCTCCACGGGAAGGGTCCGGGCGGCCCCGCCGTCGATCCGCATCTTCAGGTCCGGCGCCCCGGCGACGAGCAGCCGCCCTCCACCGCGGCTCACCATGGCCCTCGCGGGGGCCGTGATGGCCTCCTCGAGCCACCGGATCGCGACCGGACCGGCCAGCATCCAGGAACCCAGGATCTGGACGAACGCGAGGTAGGGAACGAAGTTGCGAACCGTGTCCGGGTCGACCTGGAGGCTCAAGACGCCGGTGGAGGCGCCCAGCAGCGCCAGCGCCGCGGACTTCTCCACCCGCGGGTAACCTGCATCGCCGAGGATGGAAGCGTCCAGCCAGGTCCACCGGTTCTGATCGAGGCTCGAGCTCGCGAAAATGCACAGGGTGATGAGGGGAGCGAGCCAGATCACTTCGAGCCCCATGGCGTAGCTCGCCAGCGCCGGTCGGCCGTGAACCAGCAGCGCCAGAGTGAACGGGATCCCCAGCGCCAGGCCGCAGGCCGCGAGCCTCGGCCCGCAGGCCTCGAGGCCGGCCCAGCTCAGCAGCACCGGTAGCTCGAACGGCTCCACCGCCACGTCGACCGGCACCGCGAGGCCCATCGAGTGGGCTTCCACTTTCAGGAGGTCCGCCACCTCCCGGGCCCATCGGGGACGCCGGGCCGGGGACTTGGCCAGGCACTTCATGATCAGCTGGTTGATCCCGGCGGGGAGGTCGGGGCGGTGCCTCACCGGTTCCTCCGGGACCGTGTTGACCTGGTGGTGCAAGAGGATGGGCAGGCTGGGGGCTGCGAAGGGCAGGCGTCCCGTGACCATCTCGTAGAGGGTCATCCCGAACGCGTAGACGTCCGAGGCGCGGATGGCGCCCCAGCCGCTGATCTGCTCCGGGGCCGCGTAGCCCGGAGTCCCGACGAACGGCTCCGATGCGTTCTTGGCGAGCTCGTCGGATGGGCCGATCAGGCGCCCGATCCCGAAGTCGGCGATCTTGGCCACGCCGTCGTGGGTGATCAGGATGTTGGCCGGTTTCAGGTCCCGGTGGACGACACCCTTGGAGTGGCTGTACGCGAGCCCGGTCAAGATCTGGAACGAGAGGTCGATGGCCTTCTCGATCGGCAGCGGACCCTCCTCGAGGAACCTGTCCAGCGAGCGGCCCTCGACGATCTCGTAGACGGCGTAGGGGTGGCCCCGATCGGTCGCGCCGACCGCGCCGTCGACGCCGGTGGCGTAGAGGGCCACGATGTTGGGGTGCTCCAGGAGCCCCGCGAGCTCCTCCTCCCGGTAGGCCTTGCCGATCCCGGCCATCTGGGGGTCGAGGTACTTGAGGGCGTAGTCGCGGTCACCGCTCCGGGGGCGCACCCGGTAGACCGTGGACTGGCCGCCTCTGCCCAGGACCCCGAGCACCTCGAACAGGCTCTTGACCTGGTCGCCGACCACGGACCGGACCGCCGATTGCTCCACCGACGTGGCGACCTGGCAGTCCCCCTGGTCGCCCTGCGGCCGGGACAGGTGGACCCGGAAGCCGGCGTGGCAGGAGGGGCAGTCGAGGAGGTCGCCCATGGTGCGGCGGCCCAGCGGCACGGCCCTTTCGCAGACCGGGCAGGGGACGCAGGAGTCGCCGACGAACGGTTCGTGGCTCAACGTGGGCCTCTCGATCGGCCGTCCGGGGAGGTCGAGGACCGGGTCCGGCCCGGGCTCCGGGGATCCGGGAGACACCTCATGACCTACCAGCAGGAGCCGCTCCGGCGCCAGTGTCACGAAGCGCTGGCCGGTTCATTCGATCCGTGGGGGGCCGGGATGTTCCCCGCAATCGGGGTGTCGTCGCAGGCTCGAACGATGCCGCCCGGCTCGGCCGCGACGCGGTCGAACCGGCCGACGTCGATCCGGTGCGACCACGGATCTCGCCGGGCCGTGCGCTGGCGTCGGGGTGCTCGGGGGTGCCCTGTCCGACGACAAGGCGACTCCGAGCGGTGGATCGTGAGGACCGGTCGTCCCGGATCCCCCGCCTGTTTCGCGGAGTCGAGACTGTGATCGGGCCTCGGCCTGGTTGCAGAGTCACCAGGGAAGTCGAGGGGGTTCAGTTGAAGTCGCGCGCGGGAGAGAGAAGAAATCGCGAGAGAGAGGAAAGAGGAGGGGATCCGGGGTGAGGTCGCGCTCGGGGGAAGGGAAGAGGAGGGGATCCGGATCGAGGTCGCGCTCGGGGGCGCGACTCGGACCCGGCGAGGCGCCGGGTCTTGCGACTCGGACCCGGCGAGGCGCCGGG
>JACQZM010000658.1 GCA_016213885.1 Candidatus Rifleibacteriota bacterium
GGAGCATAAACCGCGTTCCACGGCCAGTTCGATGATCTTCCGTCCGTCCTTGTAATTGACCGCCGACAAGCCCCCGGCCCCGCTCCACAGCCTCCTGGGCCACCTTCAGATAGAGGAAGGGATCGGTTCCGTCGCCGAGCCGGCGCGCCACCTGCGCCGCGACCAGGGCGGCCCAGTGCACGAGCCGCGGGTCGTCCAACACCTGGGCCCGCTCCACAGCCTTGCGGACCAGCACCAGCGCCCGGCGATCGCCGAGCCGGGCCTTCAGTTCGCCGGCAAGGACGAGCACCCTGACCACCTCGGCCGGGCGGTTCGACCGGACGGCGTCCTGGAGGGCGAGCTCGAGCCGGGCCAGCGCCGCCTCAGGCAGAGGCCAGCATGGTGCCGGCACGAGAAGGATGGTCGCCAGCAGCAGATGGAGAGGCCGCATCGACCCTGTGGTTAGCGCAACGGAGGCGGGTTGCCAAGACCCGGCGCCTCGCCGGGTCCGAGTCGCGCCCCCGAGCGCGACCTCAATCCGGATCCCCTCCTCTTTCCCTTTTCTCTCTCCCGAGCGCGACTCCAAAGGCCCCCTCCACTTCCTCAGGTGACTCTGCAGCCAGGCCGAGGCCTGATCACAGGCCCGACTCCGTGAAACAGGCCGGGGATCCCGGGCTGCAAAGATCCGGTGATCGGACGGCAGAGGCAGGCCGTCGCGTGAACCGAGGACGGTGGACGTCCTTCGTGGCCCGTTCCGGTCCTCGCCTCTCAGACCGACTGGCCCACGCGCAGGGCGAGCCGCACCACGTCGTAGAACTCGTCCACGGAGAACGGCTTCGGCAGGCACGGGATCGGGTGAGACGCCAGGATGTCCCTGAGGGTGCGATCCGAGAGGGCGCCGGAGACCACGATGACCCGGGAGAGAAGGTCGGGCCGTCGCAGGATGATCTCCTGGAGGACCCTGGTCCCGCCCTGGCCGGGGGTACGGATGTCCAGGAGAAACAGGTCCCAGTGGGCATCCGGGAGACTCTCGAGGATCGAGGCGGGGTCCGCGTGGACCTCGGACCGGATTCCCAGCTCCTCGAGGAGATCCACCTCGAGCTCTCTCATGGCCTTCTCGTCTTCGAGGATGACCGCCCGCGGTCCCTGCTGCTCCAGGGGGAGACGAACGGTGAACTCCGCTCCGCCTTCCGGCAGGTTCGCGGCGCTCACCTGACCACCGTGCTCCCAGACCGTTCCCGCGGCGATCGAGAGGCCCAGCCCGGTGCCTCCACCCTTGCCGTCGGTGGCGAACGGCCGGAACAGCCGGGGCAACACCGCGGCGGGGATCCCCGGACCGTCGTCGGAGATCCTGACGATGGCGTGGTGAGCCCGGGCCGAGAGATCCACCTGGATCGTGCCGCCGCACCGATACCGGACCAGCATCTCTCCCGCGTTCCCGATCAGGTTGAGAAACACCTGCTCGAGCCCACCCGGAGCCGCCCGGACGCGCACCGGGCCGGTCGGCACGTTCATGACGAGACGCACGTTGCGCTGGTTCAGGCCCACCGACTCCGAGGCGACGAGGCGGGAGAGGAACGCGCCCAGGTCGAGCGGCACCCGCTCTTCCATCTCCTGCCGGGCGAACTGGATGAGCCGGTCCACGAGGCCCCGGATCTTCTGGGCGCCGTTCAGCACGAACTGCGCGAGCTCGCGCACGTCCGGGTCCGGCTTCTGATGGAGCAGCTGGCCGCCTCCGATGATGTACGACAGCGGGTTCTTTATGTCGTGGACGATGGGGGCGGCGAAGCAGTCCAGCAGGCCGCGCTGGGCACGCTGGGCGAGCTGGACCTGGAGCCGCATGGAGTCGGAGAACTCCTGGAGGCGGCGCCTCTGCTCGACGGCCACCCGGGCCAGTTCGTGGACGAGCTTGTCGGCGAACCCCGGGCCGGTCCGCACGTAGCCCGCGACGCCGAGGGAGAGGGCGGAGGCCGCGAGCTCCTCGCTGCCCCGGGTCGTGACCAGGACGGTCCCCATCGACCAGCCCCGGCGGCGCAGCTCCTCGACGAACTCCAGGCCTTCCATGTCCGGGAGCTCCTGGCTCACCACGGCGACGCCGAAGGTGGTCCGCTGCAAGAGCGACAGGCACTCGCCGGCGCTGGCCACCCCGGTGACCTCCCACCCCTCGCCGATCCGCCCGATGAGGTCGCTCATTTGGCTGGCCCGGTCCCGATCCCCTTCCACGACCACGACCCGGGTGGGGAGGAGGACGGCACCGGTCAGCGGATCGTCCTCTTTCAGGCGGGACTGCATGGGGACAGTATAGCCCAGCTCGTCACGCCGGCGGCCGGACGCTCCCGGCGCTGTTGCTGGTGAGCCACCGTCCTTTCCAGGGTCGGTACGGCTTGCTGGCGTACTCCTCGGAGTCGAGCCAGCTCTCGAACCGGGTGAGCTCGAAGCGAAACGTCTCTCTGACCCTGGTCGGGTCGGCGATCGAATCTTCTTGCATCATCAGGAGCTGGTCCCTGGTCACCCGGGGAACCGGTCGAATGTGGTCGTGGACCCAGTTGACCAGGCGGGCGACGCCGGGCAGCTCGAGCCCCCAGGCCATCCAGGCGCCCAGGGTCTCCGACAGGTGCACGTGGCTCTTCTGTCTGCCCTGGCGCCGCTCCAGGCATTGCAGCATCTGATCGAGGGTCAACACGTCGGGGCCGCCGATCTCGTAGACCTGACCGTCGGTCCGCTCGTCCGAGAGCGACTGGGCGACGATCCGGGCCACGTCCCTGACCCAGACCGGCTGGACCTTCCACTGGCCGGATCCCAGCACCGGCGTGATCCACACGACGCTGACCAGCACGTCGAGCATGACGAGGAACTCCGATCGCTTCCCGAAGATGATCGACGGCCTCAGGATCGTGTACGGCACCCCTGATCGGGTCACGATCTCCTCGGCGTGAAACTTGGTCTTGTGGTACTCGGACACGGCGTCGGCCCGGGTGCCCAGGGCGCTCATGTGGACGAGCTTCTGGATCTGGAACTCCTTGCACAGATCGACCACGGTGGTGGTGCCGTCGATGTGGACCTTCCCGAAGGTGTTGTCGCCTCGCTCCTCGATGAGGCCCACCAGGTGCACCACCGCCTGGGGCTTCCACTCGAACGCCTTCCTGAGCGCGACCCTGTCGGTGATGTCGCCCCGCATCACCAGCGAGCCGAGGCGGCACGCGGCCTGGGGGTCCGAGCTTCGCCTGAGGTAGGCGAGGACCGGGTGGAACCCCTTTCTGAGCTCCTCCTGGACCGCGACTCCCACGAAACCCGACGCGCCGGTGACGAGTACCTTGGTCAGCTCTCTCATGACTCGGCCCTCTCCCTTTCCGCTTCTGGCTCCCGCATCGTATCACCTGTGCCGGGAGTCGTCAAAGCGAGTCGGGCAACCAGGATCCCCCACCTGTTTCGCGGAGCCGGGCCTATGATCAGGCATCGGCCTGGCTTCAGAGTCACCAGGAAGGTCGAGGGGATTGAGTTTGAGTCGCGCTCGTGAGAGAGAGGAACCATGGAAGCCCCGTTCCCGGCGGACTGCTCCCGCCGCTTCACCCCGGTGAGACTCCTGGGAAGCGGGGGCTTCGGATCGGTCTACGTGGCCAGGCAGATCGGCCTCGAGCGGTCGGTGGCGGTGAAGATCCTCCACGGTGCCACCCTGGAGAACAGCGACCTGGTCCGACGATTCGAGAACGAGGCGAGGGTCACGGCGTCGCTCTCCCACCCGGGGATCGTGAAGGTCGTCGACTTCGGGTGCGAGACCGGTCTCCCGTGGATCGCCTACGAGTACGTCGCGGGCGACACCCTCAGGCAGCGTCTCGAGAGAGGAAGACTGTCCGGGGGCGACGCCGTCGACGCGGGTGCCCAGGTGGCCCGGGCGCTCGAGGCGGCCCACGGGATCGGGGTGCTCCACCGGGACGTGAAGCCGGAGAACGTCCTCGTCACGGAGGGGGGCTCCTGCAAGCTGCTCGATTTCGGCGTGGCGAAGTGGATGCGTCACAACGCCGTGAAGACGCAGACCGGGGTGATTCTCGGGACCCCTTCGTACCTGGCTCCGGAGTACATCCGCGGTGGAGAGTCGACCGAGGCTGCCGACATCTACGCCCTCGGGGCGACCCTGTTCGAGCTCCTCGCCGGACGGTGTCCGTTCGTCAGCGACAGCCTCTATGCGCTGCTGGACTGCCACGTGAGGGAGCAGCCGCCGAGCCTCGTCAGCCTCTGCCCCGGTCTCGACGCCGATCTCGACCGGATCGTGCTCCGGGCGCTGGCCAAGGATCCGCGAGACCGGTACGCCTCGGCGGGCGCCCTGGCCGAGGAGCTGGAGGGCGCGCTCGCAAGGCTCGGAGCGGGTCAGCGGCGCCCTGGCTTCCGGGACACCGGGTCCGTGGGTCCGCCGGCCATGTCCACGACCTCGACGGTGGACCGGCGCGGACGCCCCACGCGGACGCGGGGCCTCGCCACCACCCGGGTCGCGCCGAACGCGCGCCCGGCGGGGCCGAGCTGGCGGGTCCCGGTGGCGACCGCCCTGATCGTCGTGGCCGGTGTGCTGGGTGTCCACCTTCGGCGCCCCGCGGGTCTGGCCCCGTCGGTACCGGCACCCCTGTCCGGCCGACCGACCGTCCCGATCGCTCCGGCGAGCACGCCGGTCGTTCCGGCTTCGCCCGTGGAGCGCCCCGACCGGCCCAAGACCGGCATCGAGGCCGTTCGCTCCCCGGATCCGCACCTGGGCCAGCAGGAGCTCGCGGCGATCCTCCGCGAGACAGGGCAGCGGCTGATCTCCTTCGATCGGGAGTTCGGCTCCGATCCCCTCGGCGTCGGGCGTCGAGCCGCCCCGGACGCCCGGACGCGGATGCTGCAGCACCTGGAGGTCACGGTCGACCAGCTCCGTGTCCTGGTCGGCCGGATGGACACGGCGAGGGTCAGCGGTCCGCTCTGGTTCCATGCCGAGTTGCTGGCCAACGGGATCCTGGATCGCCTCCGCCTGGTGCGCGGAAACGAGACCGAGCTCGTCGAGGGCAGTCGCGAAGACCGGCTGCTGACCTCGGTCGAGGCGATGCAGCGAGAGGACGCCAGGCACCCGAGCCGGCGCGTCTTCTCGCGGGGGATCGCCGCGAGGAGCATGCTGTTCCGGGACTCGGGCGAACGGGCGGCGCTGGCGCGGGCCCGGTTTCTTCTCGAGGCCGCAGAGGCCGGCCGCCTGGTCGAGATCGATGCACGACAGCTCCAATCGGTCGTCGGGGTCCAGCTGAGACACGTGAGCGATGCCCTGGATTTCTTCCTCGACAGCCCCGATCCGGGTGTGCTGCTCGACGTCGACGGAGCGAAGTTGCTGGAGTGGAAGCGCAAGGGGTATCGCCTCCTTCTGGACATCGCCAGGGACGTCTCGCGGGCCGCATCCGGATCGGTCTGGTCGATCGAGAACAGCCCGGACTTCGTGCTGCAGCTGCTGCGAAACCTCGTACGCCTGGGCCGTCAAGCCGATGCGCCGGAGGCATCCAGGAGCGAAGCGCTGCAGTACGCGACCCAGCTGAGCAAATCGCTCGCGGTCTCCGCGCTGCGAGAAGCCCACCAGAAGAAGGAGGCGGCCGAGGTACTGGCGGAGCTTGCACAGTGGACGAACAAGGCCGGGCGGCGAAAGAGGTGACCATGCCCTCCGACAAGATCCGCAAGCGATCCCCACGGGTGCCCCGGGCGTGGCTCACCCGGTTCGAGCTCTCCGACCGGAAGGAGTCGCCGCCCTACGACGAGACGATGGCGTTCTTCGCCAGGCTGGCCGCCGCGTCGGAGTTCGCCAGGCTGGTGCCGTACGGGGTCTCCCCCCAGGGGCGAGCCCTGAACTGCCTGGTGGTCGACCGGGCAGGGGCGTTCGACCCGGAGCGGGCGGCCGGCGACAGGGCCGTGGTGCTGATCCAGTGCGGCATCCACTCCGGCGAGATCGAGGGGAAGGACGCCTGCATGATGCTGCTCCGGGAGATCCTGATCACCGGGGAGTCCCGGGATCTCCTGGACCACCTGATCCTCCTGGTGATCCCGATCGTGAACGTGGACGGCCACGAGCGGTCCAGCCCGACGAACAGGCCGAACCAGGACGGTCCCCGGCAGATGGGCTGGCGGACCACGGCCCACAACCTGAACCTGAACCGCGACTACATGAAGGCCGACGCGCCGGAGATGCAGGCGCTGCTCGCCCTGAACGCCTCCTGGCGTCCAGACCTCTCGATCGACTGCCATACCACCGACGGCGGGGATCACCGGTACCACGTGATGTACGGGCTGGAGCGCCACCAGAACATCGATCCCGAGCTCGGCGCCTGGGGCCAGCACAGCCTGATGCCGGAGGTGATGGCCCGCGTCGAGGAGCTCGGGTTCCTGGCGGCGCCGTACTTCGACGTGAAGGGCGACCTGTACCGGGGGGTCTCCATCGAGCCGGGGATCGGCCGCTACTCCACGGGTTACGGGGCGCTGCAGAACCGGCTCTGTCTCCTCATCGAGACCCACTCGCTGAAACCGTTCGACACGCGGATGTTCGTGACCAAGGCGACGATCGAGGCGGTGCTGGCTCACGTCGCCGCCCACGCCGGGGAGCTGAAGCGGATGAACCGGGACGCCGACGACCGGGCGGCCCGGGCCTACGGCAGCGAAGGGGAGGAGTTCCCTCTCAGGGTCACGGTGACCGACGAGCCGGAGCCGTTCATGTTCGAGGGGTTCGAGACCTTCGAGGAGGAGAGCCAGATCACCGGGGCGCCGGTGCTCCGCTACTCCGGCGTACCCGCCCGGTTCGAGATCCCGCTCTTCGCCGAGGGGTTCGTGGAGGAGACGGTGGTGCTGCCCCGGGCGTACGCCGTTCCCGGGGAGTTCGGCCACCTGGTCCAGGTGCTGAGGCTCCACGGGATCGACGTGGCCAGGCTGGAGGCGGACCTGGTCGTGACCGCCCAGCGGTACAGGTTCACCAACGTCACGTTCGCGGCCAGGCCCTACGAGGGCCGCCAGCTGGTGAACTGCGTGGTCGAGCCGTTCGCCGGGCAGGTGCAGCTGCCGGCCGGGACGTTCGTGGTGCCCACGGCGCAGCGGGCGGTCCGGGTGATCGCCCATCTCCTGGAGCCCGGCTCGGAGGACTCGTTCGGGCGGTGGGGGTTCTTCAGCGCGTTCTTCGAGCGCAAGGAGTACGCGGAGCCGTACATCCTGGAGCCGATCGCCCTGGAGATGCTGGACGCCGACCCGGAGCTGGCGGAGGAGTGCGAGAAGAGGCTCGACCGGGACGACTCGTTCCGGGACGATCCGGAGGAGCGCCTGGACTTCTTCTACCAGCGGTCGCCGTTCTTCGACCGGGCCGAGAGGGTGTACCCGATCGTCCGGATCGCCGACGACCGCACGTTCGCGAGGGTGCGCAGGCTGCTGGGGCCTTGAGGCCGAGGATCTCGTATGGAGAAGGGAGCCGGCGACCTCCGGTTTGGAAGGAGGTTCCTCGAGCGCTTCGAGATCGAGAGCGTTCTCGGCCAGGGTGGAATGGGGCGGGTGTACCGGGCTCGCGACCGGGCTTTCGACCGCACCGTCGCGATCAAGGTGTTGACCCTGGTCGAGGAACCCGGCTCGGACGCTCGCCGGCGATTCGACGAAGAGGCGAGAGTCTGCGCCGCGCTCAAGCACCCCAACATCGTCCGGCTGTTCGATCACGGCCTGATGGACGACTCGGACCTCCCCTACATGGTGTTCGAGTTCGTGAACGGTCGCGACCTGGGGCGCCATCTCGACGACCAGGGCGCCCTCGCCCTGGGTCGAGCTGTCCGGATCGCCGCGGGGATGCTGGCCGGTCTGGATTGCGCGCATCGCCAGGGGATCGTCCACCGGGACATCAAGCCGCAGAACGTGATGCTCCGCAGCGGGGACCGCGAGCCGTTGATCATGGACTTCGGTCTGGCCCGGGCCGTCTCCCGCACCGGCTTCACGACCCAGGCCGGGATCATCCTGGGAACCCCCGCGTACCTGGCTCCGGAGGTCATCCACGGGGAGACTCCCGACGCCCGATCGGACCTCTATGGAGTCGGATGTTCGCTCTACCACTGTCTTGCCGGTCGACCGCCCTTCCAGGCCGATGGGGAGCTTCAGCTGCTCCAGATGCAACTCTCCGAGAGACCGGCTTCGCTTGCGGATATCCGGCCGGACGTGCCGGATTCCCTGGCCACCCTGGTGATGCGTTCGATGGAGAAGGATCCCGCCGCACGGTTCGCCTCCGCTGCCCAGATGGGGGCCGCCGTCGCGGCGGTCCTGCGCGAAGAGCCGGGGCTCGCGGACCGTCAGGCCCGTTCCGGACCGGAGTCCAGGGAGAAGGAGCGATCGGCCGGGCCAAGGCCCGGCGGGTCCGTTCCCTCCGAGGGTCACCAGCACACCCGGATCGGTCCGGGCAGAGCACGTTCGACCGGTGGCTCCTCCCAGGCGAAGACCGCGCCGGCGCTTCGAGTCCAGCCGGCTCCCCGCACCGCCCGGCGGGTGGGCATCGCGGGCACGCTGGTTCTCGCCGCGACCGTCGCCTGGCTCGGAGTGTCCCAGCACCGCCCGGCGCCACGGGACCCGGCCAGGAGCTCCGCCGGGACGAGCGCCCGGTCCGGTCCGCCGGAGACCGCGGCGGCGATCGCTGGCGAGCTCGTCGCGGCCCTCCGCGACTTCAGACCGGAGAAGCTGATCCAGACCCTGATGACCCGGGATGCCGCCAGGCCCGGTCGGAAGGCGGTCGGGGAGCCGTTCTTGCAGATCCTGGACGTTCCTCGCGAGGGCGACGCCTTGCTCGGAGCGGGCAGCGACGAGTATTTCACGTTCGAGGCCCGCGTCTCGAGGCGCCAGAAGGTGGCCCCCGACGGGTACGCGCGACGGAGGATCCTCGAGGAGCTTCCGGAGCGCCTGAAGGCGGCGCTCACCGCCTTCCGTCCGGTGGCCGATCGGTTCTTCGCCGATCCGGCGGCCGAGTGGAACCTCAAGCTGGATCTGTACGATGCGCTGAGCTCGTTCCAGCGACTCGACCTGTTGATTCGAAGCCAGCTGGACCCTGCGAACGAACTGGGGATCGCGGAGCTGTATCGCCGCTTCGTCCGGGTCGACCACCGGCTGGGCCCGCCGGCGGAGGCCTGGAAGATCGGTCCGAACGAGGTACGGCTGGGCACGCGCCCCATGTGCTGGATGCATCGCGACTACCAGAATCAGGCCCTGCTCCCGGACTGGTTCGGGCTGTACCCGGGGCTCGTCGGGGTGATCTGGTCCCCGGGGACCACGATCGATGACCGGGCCATCCGGGACAGGTACCGGACCCGCGAGCAGTACGACGTCGGCTCCGACGCGCCGCTCGCCGGAGCCCCGGTCCGGGTGCGGGCGCTGGTGGGGCTGCTGCCGGCCACCTTCTTCCTGGAGCTCGCGGCAAGCGACGTCGGGTGGACCCGACGACCGTTCCGGTTGCGCTTCACCCACGCCGGCACCGGGGCCTGGCACCAGGCCATGGACGGC
>JACQZM010000675.1 GCA_016213885.1 Candidatus Rifleibacteriota bacterium
CGCTCTCCTGACACCACTTCGGCCCCGATTTCCTCCCTCATGCCCAGCTTTCGACGCCCGAAGGGACCCAGGTGGGGGGCCTCCGCGCCGACAACTGGCCCCGGCCCGGCCGGGCCTGGGGGGCATGCGTCAGCGCTGCGGCAACCTTCACTTCCTTGACCCGGAGGTTCGCTTCGACCTTGTGGTACCGGCCGGGCCGACTCAAGACCTTCTCACGCACGGTCTTGTCTCCTCGCAGCTTGCAGCCCACGATGTAGTCGTACTCCGCACCCACGATGGCCTTCAGGTTGGCCTTGCTGACCATCCCTCGATCAGAGATGAAGACCAGCTTCCCAAGCTGGAACCGCTTCTTGAGGGCATCGAGGATCGGGACCACAGTCTTCGAGTCGCTCGTGTTGCCCGGCCAGACCTCGCAGCAGATGGGCCACCCGTCTTGCGTCATCACGACGCCGATGATCACCTGCTTGCAGTCGTACTTCCCATCCTTGCTCTTGCCCAACTTGGCCAGCTCGTCTGGTCCCTCCCCCTCGAAGTACGCGCTCGTCGTGTCGAAGAGCGCCACATCTACCTTGTAGTTGTACAGGTTCCGGTTCCGCGCCCAGAGACGTTCCTCGATCGCCTCCTTGTGTTGGCCCAGGAGTGCGACCGTCCTGTAGAAGTGCTGAAGCTGAACTCCGACCCAGCCATGGCCGTCGCAGAGCCCGTCGCTACGACAGTGGTCCAGCCAAGCTAGACCGTCACGGTCAGACCCAGTGTTGCGCTTGACGATCCGCTGAAGGGCGATGGCGAACGCGACTCGCTCCACATCGAACTCGAACCCCCGACTTGAAGCCAGCTCCTTCAGGTGCGCCTCCAGCCCAAGATCCTTCCACAGCCGACCGAACACCAGAGCAGGCCCCCACTCCGGACAGTCATCCACAACCACATCTCCATCCCGGAGCGCGTCCAAGACGACCAGCTTCTCCGAGAAGCGACCGAGGGACTCGATCAGCCGGTCAAGGGAGCCGTCCGCCAAGAGCTTGTCGAGCCGGCCCAAGTTCGCTATGACCTCTTGAACGACGCGCTTCCCCTCACGTCGGCTCTCGACGAGTTGGAGATACTGATGGGTGGCCGAGGGAGTGCGGACGGTCTTGCGTCGGACGAACATACCTCCACAAGACTACCGCCTCCAGGTGCTATCTGTCCAGCATCTTACGCGACATTCATGATGTGGAATTGCCACTACACATTCTGAGAAATAGGCGGTCGTCGAACGTAGTGATGCGGGTTTCCGGGGAATTTCGGGCCGAAATCGCCCTCCTCACTGTCGAAGACGAGTCTGAGCCATGCTTGGATGCATGAGAACCACGTTGAGCCAACACGATCATGTGCGTAGAACTGCCTGGCGCAACGTCTCTTCGGGGAGTACGAGTGTCCTCGCCATGGAGACAGCTCTCCCGTGTGACCCGATCGCCGGCGCCCTGTGCGACAAGGGTCGGCGCGCTCCTCTTCGAGACCCGTCCCGATGGCACTCCTCGATCATCTCTTCATCGATGCTGCTGCTCGTCGCCGCCCTCCTGATGGTGACGATCGGTCCGTCTACCCGGCGGCCCCCCTCGACTGCGGCGACGGTGCTCGACTCGGCGCGTTCCGTGGAGTTCCTCGGCACGGTCGCTGCCTGGCCTGTGCCGCGGCTCGGATGCTCCTGTGCTCTCTGTCGTAGCGCGGCGGGCGACTCCAGACGATCGGCACCATCACGCTCGTGCCTCAAGATCGGCGTGGACCCGCACCTGCTCGTCGACATGGGACCCGACGTCTACAACCAGCTCGAAGTTGACCATACATCCTGACGACCTGAGTCGCCACCGCCCGGGCTGGTCACGTCGTTGCCTGCCGAATCGTCCGCCTGAAGTCCATCCAAGTCCCTGACCGCCGCCTTGGCCCCCAGCGTACCTTGCGTGTTCTCGAGCGTCTCGCCTGTCGTCGAGGTCTCCCGTTGGCCTTCCGACCACCGCAGAAGTCCTGACCTCACGCACCACTTTCCGACGCTTGGTGTTCCCGTGTCGACCCACGCCTCACACCCTGCCCCTGAAACCGGCGGCCCGGCTGTCTATCGGCCTCGCCAACCGCAGAAGACGGTTCTCTACCAGGTCGTCTCCCAACACTACCCTGAGCTCAAGGAGGCGTGGGACTCACGCTTCTTGGACCGATACGGCCCCTTGCGCACCGTCGCCCAGAAGACCTTCGATGGGTACTTGGCTTGCGGTTTGTTAGAACGAGGCTTCGCCCGGATTCGCTGCGAATCCTGTCATGAAGAGCTTCTCCTTGCGTTCAGCTGCAAGACAAGAAATCTGTGCCCATCTTGCGGGAAGAAGCGGCAGCTTCTCTTCTCTCAGTTCGTCTCCGGTGAGGTCCTGGAGCCAGTTCGCCATCGGCAAGTCGTTCTCACGATCCCCAAGCGGATCCGTCCCTTCTTCACCTGGAACCGGAAGCTCCTCTCCAAGCTCGCGCGAGCCGGCTATCTGACGCTCAGAAAGGCGCTCCGCGACGTCACCGACCAACCGGACGGACACCCCGGCTGCCTGGCCTGTGTGCAGACGTTCGGCGCTCTGTTGGACCTGAACGTGCACCTCCACGTCTTGATCAGTTGGGGGACTTTCGATGACACGGGTACCTTCCACGAAGCCTCCCGATGCCCGGATCCGGTGGCTCTGCAAGAGGACTTCCGCGAACGCGTCTTCCGATTCCTCCTCGCGGAGGGCGCCATCGAGCCCGACGTCGTCTTTGAACATGCGAGGCTGGGAGCATTCCGGCTTCGGAGTGAGCATTGGCCCGTCGATCGAGGTGTTCGACAAGGTGGGCGGTGGAGTCGGCGGCCCCACGAACCTCCTCGAGTACTTCATCCGCGCCCCGATCTCGCTGAAGAAGATCGAGGTGGCGGACGACGGCAAGGTCCTCCTCAAGTCCGACCGCTATCATCCCAAACATGACGGGAGTTCGCGCGTTCTCGACGCCTTGGAGTTCTTGGCTCTGATCGCGCTCCATATCCCAGACTCGAACCAGAAGACTGTGATCTACTCAGGATATTACTCAAATCGATCACGTGGACTCCGCTCCCAGAGCGCATCGACAGAGCACGAAGAGGATCGACGCCCGCCTCTCGTAAAGGCACCTGCACCCACGCACGACGGATGTGAAGCCCGCCGGCGATCGACCTGGGCTCGACTCATCCCCCACTCGGCATTGAAGTGGAGCATTGTGGTGGGGGACCCCCCGACTTCGTCTGGGAGGTCGATCCACTTTGGTGCCCCAGGTGTGGGGGTACGATGAAAGTCATCGCCATCCTGACGGACCATCGCGTGGTCGTCAAGATCGTCGAGCATGTCCGGCGAAGAGCTGGAGGCGAAGGCGGGTCCGATCCGCCGCCCGACACGAAGGCCTGCCGGCCGGAGTTGAGGCGGGAACCGTTCTTCGACGACTTGCCTCCGCCGGGGTGGGATGGAGAGTGACAAGCCCCCAAGAGACCCTCGTGGCCAGCACCCGGGTAGGTGGAAGCCTGTCTCCCCGGAGGCGAAGGGACCGTCAGAGCGGGGACAGACCACTCCCCCGTGCCAACCCCCCGCCTCCGGAGGCGGGGGGTTGGCGTCCTCGAGGCCGCCGCGTTGCCCTCCTTCGGTGCCCTGGGCAGTCTCGTACCCCGTTCCACTTCACTATCGGGTGGCGGATGAAGTCCTCCGGAGGGGAGCCACCGACCCCGTGGCGAGGTTCCTGCGATCCTGCGACTGGCTCCAGGTGGAGCCCGTGGCGAACATCCCCACCTCCATCCAGGCCTGGGACCTGGGCGCTGGGGAATCCGCAACCCTGGCCTACGCTCTCGCCCATCAGCCCACGGTGGTGGTCGTCGATGACCTTGCAGGTCGACGTTGCGCTGCAGCGCTTGGCCTTCCTGTGCGAGGGACCCTGGGGCTGGTCCTCCTGGCAAAGAGGCGGGGGCGAATCGAATCGGCCCGGGCTCTCCTGGAACGGCTGCGCCTCGCCGGGATGTACCTCTCCCCGCAGATTATCGAGGATGCTCTCAGGCTGGTGGGGGAGTAGACCTCGGAACTGACCCCAGGGATCGCGCCACCGCCGGTCTATCGTCTCGTAGTGAACCGGCCGTTCGCCCCCCGAATAGGGGTCGGACCGCCCCCGAGGGTTCCCCGCTGCATCATCTTGTAGTGGGGCAGGCAGTAGTAGCCCTTCGCGTACCTCCCCTGCGTACAACCGCTCACAGAGCAGACCACGCGATGTCGGGTGAAGACGTTGGGCTGCCGGACTGTGCGACCGACTGTCCGGCCGTCAGTCACCGTGTTTCACTTGCATGCGTTGTCTTCTCTTCGGCCACAGCGAACCAGAGGCCGGCTGATGCTATCACAAGCACAGGCCAGGACTCACCTGAAGTTGGCGACGTGGGCCTCAAGGGATCACCGCTCCGCCGCACACCGAGATGATGGTGTTCACGAAGGCCTTGAGCTCGGAACACTGAGAGATGGCGACGGACAGATCGCTCTCTCGCAGGATTCTGGCCGCATCACGAGGCTTGACGTAGGCTCTGCCGCGTTCTCCCGTGCGAAAGACCTCGCTGATGCGGTGTGCGGGCGGATTGTTGTGATTCACCGCTTCCGGGTTGCCCGCCGGGGCGGCCCGGTCGTGACCGGCCAGTCTCTGGACGACAGGCCAATAGGGGAGAAGCCAGGCCTCGAAGTCGTGCAAGGCCACGTGTGGATGGAATCGGTCTTCAACGCCGACCCACTCCCGCAACTTGCCCTTGGCATCGGCTGCCGTCGGAAAGACGGGAGGGCGCGCGCCGGTGTAGACGTCTGTCAGGGCGATCACATGGTCGGCCGGTTTGCCGCTGTTGTTGAGCAGGTTCTCCACGACGCGGCGGAGCTTCGCTCCGGTCGGTATCCGGCCATCATACGGTACCGGATCGAGCTTCGGCATCCTGCCTGCCAAGTGCATCTGCAGGTAGCCGCGCAAATGCGGCAGGAAGGCGGTCTCAGTCTTCCCTTCGACCAGGAGCGCGATCCTCACGACCGCCCTCCCATACGCCCCATTCTCCACACCTCATCCAGGCCGTACTCGTTCAGCCAGGCTTCGAGGTTCATCGTATCCGCCCAGGTCGCGGTGGCGGCACCGTCCCCACCGACATCCATCACTACCACCTCTTCCGGACGCAAGAACCGGATCAGACGGTCCGAATGGGTCGCCACGACGAGCAGCGTGTGTCGTACCGCTTCTCGCATCAGGTCGGCGAGCAGACTCAGCAGCTCAGGGTGAAGACTGACCTCGGGCTCGTCGATCATGGTGATCGTGGAAAGACCAGGGCTCTGGAGGAGGGAGGCGAGCCACAGGAAGCGAAGCGTCCCTTCCGAGAGCTCGTGCATGTAGAACGGCTTCGGGAACCCCCTTTCCTTCCACGTCATCGTCAGCAAGCCAGCGGCGACGGGCGGGAAGCTCAGGCCCTCGAAGTCCCTGAAGGCCGCCTTGAGGGAATCGACGATCGCGTCGAACCGCCCCGAATCGCTTTCGCGTAGATAGTAGAGATACGGGACGAGTTCACTCCCATCCGGACCCGGGAGGGTTGCGGGCTTCATCTGCTGGGGGAGCTTGACCGGCGCACGTACCCCCACGTCGAGGACGTGGTACAGGCTGGCGGAGGCCAGGACGCGACGCAGCTCCTCTGGCTCGCGGAACATCTTGGGAACCTGCGACAGCGAGGACTCCAGAGGATTGTGATCCCAATCCGGGCGCACCAGGCCACGAGGCCCGTCGGTCCTGTAGTATCGAATCTCACCACCGCGCGAGTCGATGTGCTTGAACGGGATCGGCCGTCCTCGTCCCTGCGAGAGTATCTCCTTGGAGATCGAGTAGCCCGCTCCCTTCGGTGCCACCGAGATCTGGTACTCAAGCGGTTCGTACCCCGGTACTTCCATGTCCACTAGCAGCGACAGCTCGCTGGTGTCGGTGCTCCGGGTGGTGATGCTTGCGAGACCACCGAGCTCCGAGAGCTTGCCGGTGAGCTCCCCGGCGGCTGACGCGGAGAGCAGGGACAGAGCGTCGAGCAACGAGGTCTTGCCTACGCCGTTGGCGCCGATGAGCACCATGAGGGGGCGAACGGGAAGATCGATGGCGTGGAGCCTTCGGAAACCACCGATCTTCAGCCGGTTGATCTTGTTCATGCTTGCGGCTCCCCTCAGGAGGCGACCTGCTCGGGCGACCTTGTAGCTCGCTTCATCGGCGGTGTGGAAGATACCGGATCGCCCCCGAGTGTTCAAGCCGAACGAACAGCTGGCAGAGTGCCCGACCTGTTGCGCGCGGTGAAGATGCGGGTCGATCGTGAGCCCGGACCGGGACTCTTCCTGCTGACCGGCTCGGCCAACGTGCTGACGATGGCCAGCGTTTCGGAGACCCTTGCCGGGCGGGTGGGGGTACACGAGCTGCACCCGTTCGCCTGGGCCGAGACCAGCGGAGTCGGCTCCTCGCCGGTCCTCGCCGATCTGTTCGAGGTCAGGGGAGCCGCCGAGGCGGTCTCTCGATGGCCAGAGCGATGCTCGCCGGATGCACTCGAGGACGTGAAAGCCTCGGTCGTCCAGGGCGGCTACCCGCGGCCGGTCGAAGAACCTGGTTCGACAGCTACCGGAAGACCTACGTGGAGCGCGACTTGGGGGAGCTCTCCCAGCTCACCCGCCTCATCTCCGCGACGGCGGACCGGGTGAGCCTCTGGTACTTCCGCACCCGGGCTGGATGCGGGGTGGATTTCCTGCTCGAGAGAGCCGGGGAAGTCATGGGAATCGAGGTGAAGTGGACCTCGTCGGTGGCTTCGAAGCATCGCGCCGGCCTCGACGCGGCCCGGGAGCTCCTCGGCTCCCGCTGGCGCCTCGCCGGGATCCCCGCGCCAGGCCCGTTCATGCTAGATTGACGCTTCGATCCGGCGACCCGTCCGGGTTGCCACGGCTCCTGCCGGAGCCGATCCGTGCGACCGGTCGGGAACCGCGTCCGGCCAGGAGGCTCTTCCCTTGGCTCATCTTCGACAGTTGCCTTTGAGAAATCCACATCCAGAGCGGGTCTCAGGAGGCGGCGGCCGACCGTGGCACAACGGAGCGATTTCGAGATGGCGCGGGCATCGCGTCTACGCATCCGCCCGTTCCGGCGCGTCTCC
>JACQZM010000676.1 GCA_016213885.1 Candidatus Rifleibacteriota bacterium
CGTCCGGGAGCGCCCGGACCAGGGTGTCGACGGGGCCCACCAGGGCAGCCCAGGCGACGAGCCCGGTGCCCGTCAGCCCCCAGAACAGCATCCGGACGAACCCTCTGCCCGAGGCGGCGTCGAGGCCCACGGCGGCCAGGTAGGCCACCGGCAGCTGCACGAGCATGGCGAACCGGTGGGGGTACCGGATCGACTGGGCCGTGTAGAAGGTCCCGATCGCGCGCTGCATGGCGTCGGGCAGGACGCCGCACAGCATCACCAGGAGCCCCCAGACGGCGCACAGGGCGAGAACCAGCCTGAGCCCCGGCTCCGCCGCCGGACCGCTCGGAATCGACCGGGTCCGATGGTCCGCGCACGCCCGGACGGTGACGACCGCTCCGTGCAGAGCCAGGGCGATGACGGGCAGACCCAGGAAGGCGTCCCGCTCGTGGAAGTGGACGACGCCCAGGCTCCACCAGTCGCGCAACAGCAGCGTGCAGACCAGCGAGACCGGGTCGAAGGAGCCGAACTCCTGGAAGCCCAGCCCGGCCCTGTTCCACAGGCGCCGGTTTCCCAGCCCCACCACCAGGACCGGCGCGGCGATCATGAGCCCCAGGGTCACGCTTCCGGCGATCGACCCCAGCCACGCGGCCAGCGCCCTGTCGGGCCGACGCCACGGGCGGGCCAGCACCGGCACCAGGAAGAGGAACGGAACGTACAGGAACAGCGGCACGTTGCCGCCCCCCAGGAGCGATACCCCCACGATCAGCCCGGCCGCCACCGTCCAGGCGGTCCGATCCCGACCCGCCTCGCCCATCCGGAGAACGCAGTGGAAGAGCGGCGCCACGGCGGCGAACGAGTACAGGTAGAAGTAGTCGAACTCCCTGACGCCCACCAGATGGAATCCCGTGAACGACGCGATCGAAGCGGCCAGCAGCGCCGCCGAGCGGCTCAGGCCCCTGGCCCGGACGAAGGCGTACACGCCCAGGCCGAGCAGCATGATCAGCGATGCGGCCACGAGGACGTTGAGGAGATAGGCGCGAACCAGGGGCGGGACCGCCGGCAGCAGACTGAGCAGGCCGAAGAAGAGCCAGTGGAGAGGGCTGAACAGACCGTGAAGGGTGTTCGAGGCGAAGTAGTCGGTGCGGGAGGGGTCGTACCCCGCCAGCGCCAGCTCCGGATGGATCCAGAAGTACAGGTTCTGGAACGCGTCGCCCTCCAGCGGCCCGCCGGCTCCGTGGAGGCGGTTCACGAACATGAGCACCGCGGCGCCGAGCATGGCGACCGGAGCGCCCTCGGCCCTCAGCAGCGCCTTCAGGCGCGTTCCCACGGCCGAGCCGACCCCCTGGATCGCCCGCATCGCCCGGCTCTCCGGGGCCGGCCACGACCGCCGAAGGGGCTTGCAGATCCGGCCCGGTGGGAGCACAATCCCTCCCACCACCACCGTCGAGGAGGGATCCGCCATGACCGAGTGCCCCCAGAAGAAGGCCAACCTGGACAGCTGCAACTGCACCTACAGCTGCTCGAAGAAGGGAAAGTGCTGCGAGTGCCTCGCGTACCACCGGAACGCCGGGGAGTTTCCCGCGTGCTTCTTCTCGGCCAAGGCGGAGCGCACGTACGATCGCTCCTTCTCGGCCCTGAAGAAGGACAGGGGCGGCTGACCGGGGCTCCCTCCGCCGCTCCCCCGGGGCAGGCACGGCGCCGCCGCGGAGCGGTCATCGGCGACCCTCGCCGTCGAGGAACCGCCCGATCTGGTCCAGGCGCCTGACGCGGCGCGTTCGCGGCCGGTCCCGGTGGGCGTCGGCCCGGTCCACCAGCACCGGGAACATGCCGGCCTGGCCGGAGGCCTCGTAGTCTTCGAGCAGGTGGTCGCCGACGAACATGATCCGCTCGGGTGGTGAGCCGGTGCGAGCGATGGCCGTCTCGAAGATCTGCTGGTCCGGCTTCTCGAGCCCCTCCTCCGCGGAGATCAGGACGAGCTCGAAGTAGTCGGCAATCCCCAGCGTCCGGAGAAACGAGCCCAGGTAGAGGCCGAAGTTGGACACGATCCCGGCCCGGAGCTCGGAGGCCCGGACCAGGTCCAGCGTCTCCAGGGAGTCCGGGAAGAGCTCGACGAACTCTCCCGCCTCGAACCGGTCGATGTAGTGGCCGGCCAGAGTCGCCGCGTCGACGCCGGGGATCAGAGCCCCGAAGCACGTGGAGTACGTATGCTCCCAGAACGTCCTCACCCGCTCCGGGGTGGTGAATCGGGGGCCCGGCGGTCGGGTCCGGCCGGCGACCTCCAGCGCCGCCGCGACCTGGGCGGGGGTCACGGTGATGCCCTGGTCCAGGCAGGCGTTCACGAAGAACTGTTCGTACCAGCGCTCCTGTCCCGTGTCGGTACCGAGTAGCGTGCCCCCGGCGTCGAACAGGACCCAGTCGAACCGCGCGTTCATCGGCCACCACTCCCCTTCATCTCTTCAGGGTGGCGCCTGCCACCGACGACTCGGTGGCCCACCGGTGAGGCGAACGGGAGCCAGCTCGCCGCCTCCGCCTGTCCTTGAAGTGGTTCAGCGATCGGTCGTTGCTCGACCCGCTACGACCCCGGGAGACCGTGGAGAGTCCGACGCAGGCTACCTTCTTCGTGGTCGCTTGTCCAGCTGGATCGCGGCTGCCAGGATCCCCCACCGGTTTCGCGGAGTCGGGCCTGTGATCAGGCCTCGGCCTGGCTGCAGGGTCACCGAGGAAGGGGAGGGGGGGGCATTTGA
>JACQZM010000677.1 GCA_016213885.1 Candidatus Rifleibacteriota bacterium
CAGCCTGGACGGTTGGCTCGTGCCGCAGCTCGCCCTGTTCGAGAGCGAGCGGCACCAGATACGCCGCGGCGCAAAGCAGCGAAGCGCCGCAGCATGCCAGCATCGTCAGGAGCGACCTCGGCCGGCGAAGCTCCAGGGCCAGCGACAGCACGCACGGCACGGCGGCGAGCGCCGTCACCAGGGCGACCAGCGGCTGGATCGCGATCGATGCGGTCAGGGAGACGACGAGACCGAGTCTCGCCCGCGGCGAGCCGTCCACCACGACCATGCGGGCGAAGAGCCAGACGAGTGGGAGCCAGGTCAGAGCGATCAGATCGACCAGGGAGAACCGGCCGTAGAGCTCGATCATCCGGGACGGCAGCAGAACGTAGAGCGCTCCGGCAACCACGGAGGCCGGCTCGCTCGTGACCGTTCTGGCGGCCAGGAAGGCGAGCAGGCACGCGAGCAGAGCAGCCAGCACGACCGTCCACCTGATCGCCTCGATCAGCTCGCCGGTGACGAGCTGCACCACGGCCACCGCGTAGTACGCGAGCGGCGGATGGACCTCGAAGACGGGCGCACCCATCGCGTCGTTCGCGTCATCGATCCAGCGCGGGAAGAACACCCCCTCTCCGATCGCGTCCACGAATCCGCGGGCGAACAGGAGGGTCCGGGAGGCCTCCGAGCCGTCGGGCAGCGGCCCTGACACGAGGAGCGGCCAGACCGATAGCGTCGACGCCACCAGGAGTGCCAGGCAGCCCGGGAACGACGGCCATCGGGGCCAGCCGGCCGGAGGGGGCGTCCGGTCCGGCGCAACCTGGTTCTCCATGGTGCTGAGGGCGAGAAGATGCTGGTCGTCGGCCAAAATCATTCGAGGCCGCGACCGACCGATCCCGGCTATTCTAACATCATGAAACGTCCGGAACGCGCCTTTGCCGTCCACCGATCGCCCGGGCCGCCGGGGACCTGGACAGCGAAGCTCCGGTGATCCGATGCACTCTGCCCACGCCGGTCAGGACGCGCCGTGCGGCGACCCGCCGAGGCTCCTCGTCGGTCTGCTCCCGCTTCTCTTCACGACGCTGATCTGCTGGACGACACCGCTCACCCGGTACGGTGACGGCTACGACAGCGACGGCAAGTTCTACGCGGCGATGGCCGGCGATCCGCTCTTCTCTTGCGAATACTCCCGCGCCGCGCCCTGGTGCTTTCGGATACTCACGCCGTGGCTGGCCTCGCTGCTGCCCCTCCAGACGCTGGATGCCTTCCGCGTCATTGGATTCGCGGCCGGCTGGCTCTCGCTGACCCTGCTGCTCTGGATCCTGCGCCGCCTCGAGTTCGACGAGCGCCTCTCGGCCATCGGCCTGGCACTCTACGCGGCGGTGTTCTGGTCGGTGAAGTTCTCGTTTCGCTCCCCCGCCTACATAGATTCCCTGACCCAGTCGTTCCTTCTGGCGATCGTGCTGCTGACTCTGGGCCGCCGGTACCTGGCGGTGGTGATGGTCGTCGCGGTGGGTGCGCTCCAGAAGGAGTCGGTTCCGCTCTTCGGCCTGTTCGCGCTGGTGAGCTACGCCGGCCAGGAGGGCAGGACCGGCCGCCGCGTCCTGGCCTACGCCATCTGTCTGATCGTCCTGCCGCTCCTGGTGCTGGTCAGTGTCCGGGCGAGCATCCAGCCGATCCGGCAGTATTCGACCGCGGGCGCCGTCCTCGAGAGCCTCTCTCTGGCCGTGACCCCCGGAATGCTGCCGCGGCTGGTCCATGCGGCGCTGAGCGGGCTGGGCATCCTGCCGGCGCTGCTGCTGCTGAGACCTGCCGCATCTCTCGGCTTTCTCTTGCGGCACAGAGAGTGGCTGGCCCTGGCGGGAGTCGGGCTCGTGCTGCTCTTCGGTGGCCGCGACAGATCCAGGCTCTTCCTCTACGTCCTCCCCGTGGCGGTGGTCCTCGCGGTGAATCTGCTCGCCGTTCTGGGGCGACCGGGTCGGATCTGGCTCGCCGTCACGCTGGTGATCCACGCGGCGATCGGCCGCCACCGGTGGCGGATCGGTTGGCAAGAGGAGTACCTGGCCAGCCTGGTGCCCGAGCACTCGCCCGGGCTGTCGTACGTGCCCAACCTCGTCGGGACCGCGCTGGTGCTGACGGTCTGGTTCTTCGCGAGCCGCCGGCTGCTGGCCGCGGGGCGTCCGCCGGGCGAGCGAGCTTCGTGAGAGGAGCAGACCGGTCACCGCGCTCTTCGAGCCGTCCGGCGATTCGCCTCCCGCTCAGTACAGATCCTCGAGGCTGTGCCACCGAACGTTCGGGGCCGTCCTGACGGCGTTCCGCAGCGGACGCTGGGTGAACGCCCGCCGCTGGATCGTGGCGTTGCGGCGGTTCGGGTAGCGCAACACCTTCTCCTCGAGGTCGGACACGACCTCCCGGGCCGTCCGGACGGCACCCCACCGGCACTCCCCGAGATCGGTCCAGGCGTCGTCGCGCAGACCCACGACGTCTATCTGGGTCGCCCTGTCCCAGTACTCGCCGACCTCGAACGCCGCGGCAACCTCTTCCCGGGCATAGAGCAGCGGCAGCGCCTCCCGGCACAGGCCCTCGAAGCAGGTCCCGAAGTAGGAGGCCAGGCCCGGTCGGATTCGTTCCGTGAGCACCCGGGCCGGGCCGACGTGGAGGATCACGCTGTTGTTCGGGTAGACGAACCGGAAGTAGAACCGCAGGAGAGGATCGCCCAGAACGTACCTCACCTGTCGGAGGATCACGGGGCCTCCCACCAGCGGATACCGGCGACTCAGGTACCCCAGGTTCAGGAGCTGTTGGAGGTAGTAGTGGAGGCTCCGTTCCCCGATGCCGCTCTGGAGGGAGATCTCGCGGTTCGTGGCGGAGCCGGTGGCCACGGCCAGCAGGACTGCGTAGTAGCTCTCCACGTCCCGGAGTTCCTCGCGGAGCAGGAAGTCGGGCTCTCGATACAGCGGCGAGAGCTCGCTCAGGAAGTTCTCCGCGATGTTCATCTCCAGCGACCGATCAGGGCTGAAGTACCGGAGATACAGCGGGACTCCTCCACAGATGAAGAACGTCCGCGCCCGATCCGCCAGCGAGTAGCCCGGGTGGAACTCGGCCGCTTCGAGGTAGCCGAACGGCTTCAGATG
The DNA here is from genome assembly GCA_016213885.1 of Candidatus Rifleibacteriota bacterium. Classification (GTDB taxonomy): domain Bacteria; phylum Muiribacteriota; class UBA6191; order JACPRK01; family JACQZM01; genus JACQZM01. Next base: position 3,111 of record JACQZM010000677.1, read on the forward strand.
GATCTGGGCGGTCCGCCGTCCGAACAGCGGACTGCCCCGGCCCAGCACGGTCCGCTCCATGAACCCCACGTACGATCCGCACAGGAGGAGGAGCACCTTGCCGCTGCGGCTCCACCACCGATCCCAGCACTCCTGGAGGACCGACGGGAGCTCCGGGCTCGCAGCTGCGGTCCACTGGAACTCGTCGAGCGCCAGCACCAGCTTCTCGGGCCGGGTCCACCGATCCACGAGGGCGCACAGGGCGGTCTTCCAGTCCCGGGCCTGCAGGTTCGCCAGGAGCGGCTCCCCAGCCACCAGGGCCGCCTCCTGGAGAAACTCCCGCAACTGGAGGGCCGCGGGGCCCTTCTTGCCCACGTGGTACAGAGCCGGCTTGTCGCCGATGAACCGCAGGATGAGCTCGCTCTTGCCCACCCTCCGCCGACCGTAGATCGGGATCAGGCCGCTCCTCTTCGCACCATAGACCTCCTCGAGCAGAGCCAGCTCCTCGCGTCTGCCGATGAACTCGTGGAGCATCTAGTCAGCCTCGCCCGGGGGAAAGCGCGGTCCGTCGCCTGCTCGTCATGGTACCAGGCTCCTGCAGACTTGTCGAGTCACGACTCGACAAGTCTTGACTTGACGAGTTCTGGCTCGATGAACTCGGGTCCGCGATCCCTCGATCGGCGAGCAGTGAGGCCGAGCATGGCGTCACCGCGCGAGGCAACCAACCCGGCCGGACCGCCAGGATCCCCCGCGTGTTTCGCGGAGTCGGGCCTGTGATCAGGCCTCGGCCTGGATCGTGACTCACGGGGGAAGGGAAGAGGAGGGGATCCGGATTGCGGATCATCATCGCGCTCTGACGCGGCGATCGAGCTCCAGCTTCTCGAGAAACCCTGTCCGAGCGAAGAGCAGCACCGATCTTTGCGCGTCGATCGGCACCGGGAGCAGCCTGTACCGGGCGACGAAACGCGGATCGTCGACCAGGTCCCGCTCCCAGAGCCGCACGGCGTCGAAGGGGAACTCGCGCCTGGCGTTCCCCACGATCGGGCCGTTGGCCAGCATGATGAGGTCGGGCTGAAGGGACAGCACGTATCGGCCATCGTGGTGATGGTGGCCGGGGTAGTAGTACGTCCGGTCCGGAGGCCGTCGAGCTATGTGAGCGTCGCACACCCCGAGCAGGTCGATCGCCGTCAGACCGGAGTGGAAGGGGATCGCCCCGGCCGGCGACAGCGCCAGAGTGGTTCCCGCGGGAAACACCCGGCCCAGCTGCCGGCCCGTGACCGTCCATGAGCTCAGCCAGTTGCTCTCCTTGCGCATACGTTCCAGGTCTTTGCGGGCGGGCCCCAGCAGGTTCGCAACGACGAACCCGACGAGCGCCGCGCGGACCGCCAGCCTGACCGCGGGTCTCGACCGGGCGACCCGGTCGAGCGCGAGAGTCGCCCCGGCCGCCCCGGCCAGCGCCATCAACGGAGCCATCGGCATGTAGAAGCGCCAGAGAGGGAAGCTGTCACCGCCACTCGCGGAGAGTACCGGCAGCACGAGCAGGAGCTGCACCAGGAGCACCCGGAGCCAGGTCCGATCCGGGTCGGGCCGGGGAGGGGAACCCGACTCGCCGAAGAGCGACAGGACGACGAGAACCGCGACGAGCACGCCACACGACGCGTTGCCGTGCCCGAAGAAACAGAAGAGGTCGGCCAGCCCCCTGGGCAGAGCCATCTCGACGGGCAGCATCTTGGCCCGGACGGAGTTCGCGATCCAGTCCCCGAAGGTCCACCACCGGAACGTCGCCAGCGCTGCCAGCGTGGCCAGGGCGGTCGCCACGACCGGCCAGTGGAACCGGCGGCCAGAGCTGCGGTCGGCCACACCCGAGGCTGCCACCCAGCTCAGCACCAGGATCGCACCCTCCGGCCGGGCCAGCACCAGGAGCCCGGCGATGAGCTGGCTTGCCCGGCGGACGGTTCCGGGAGGCGCCAGGACCATCTGCGCCGTCACCAGCAAAGCGGTCAGCGCGGTCTCCAGGCCGTTGACGGAGTGGTACAGGAACGGGAGGTCGATCGCCAGGAGCCAGGCCGCCAGGAGTCGCGTCCGCCGCGCGAGCGAGCTTCGCGAGAGCAGCAGAACGGTCGCGGAGCCGCAGAGAAGGCCCAGCGTCATGGAGGCCTCCGGCAGGCTCGCTCCCAGCGATCGGGCCACCGCCAGGATCAGCACCCACAGAGGACTGCTGTACCCCTCGACCGGGGCAGCCCCGGGGTTGAACACGAGCCCGTGCCCGTCGGCGAGGTTCCTCGCGTACCGGAAGGCTATGTAGGCATCATCTATCGGCCCGTATCGCCAGACGAGCCAGCGCCCGAGGGCGAGCTGCACCAGGATCGCCCCGGCGACCCAGAGCCGCTCGGCGCGGTCGCTCCGATCCGGTCGGTCGAGCGCGGGGCCCATGGGCTACCGGATCTTTCCGCGGTAGAGCGGCACCGGGTACCCCGGCAGGCGCGCCGTCACCCGCTGATGAGCACCCGGGCCCGCCCTGATCTCGTCAGGCGCCAGCGTCCTTTCGACCTCCCACGCGAAGAGCTTCCCATCGAGGATCTCCTCCGGGCATCGGGCCAGCGGGTCGCTCTCCAGGGCGTAGACGGCCCGCCCCGACCGGATCAGCTCTCCCAACCTCGCCGTCGTCAGGAGCCCGTACGCCTCGAGGTTCATCGGCGTGTACGGCCCCCGCGGCTCGAACAGCATGAACAGCGCACCGCGTCGGAGCGCATGCCTGAGTCCGGAGTAGTAGGGCAGGAGGTTCACGTTTCGTTCCACGGCCGGCTGCAACACGACGGCGTCGCGAGGCAGGTGCCTGGACATCCAGCAAGCCGCCAGCATCCAGACCGAGTGATGGACGCTCGCGTCTCGGTCGGGGGCCTCCCAGTGCCGCAGGACGAGTCCGGCCGAGGGCAGCAGCAAGAGAAGCAGCACCAGCGACCCCAGCGACCGACCCACCAGAGGTCTGGACAGAGAGCCGGATCCGGTGCTCAGGGCCAGCGCTCGCCCGAGCGTCAGCGCGCCCAGTCCGCTGAGCGACGGCAAGAGAAGCGGCAGGTAGAGCCCGGCGTCCAGGTTCCTGCCGAGGCCGAGCTCGTACGCCAGGTACGGCGCCGGGTAGAGGCCCCAGAACAGCCCGGACCGGAGCCGGTGGCGCCAGGCGACGAGCAACCCGACGCCTGCGAGCACGACGTTGAACCAGCTCGCCCCGACCGGGCAGGTGGCGATGGCGAGCTGGGAGACCGGTACATCGACGCAGGTCACCCGATCGAGCAGGCCGCTGGCGGAATCCGCCCAGAACCGGGGCTCGAGCCACAGCCGGACCGGCGGGGATGGGGAGATCCCGCGCAGGTAGCGGAGCAGTCCGAGGATCCGGCTCTCCGCCGGGTCCACGGGGAGCAGGGCGTACAGCACGAGGCAGGCTGCGCCGGCCACCGCCGCGGCGGCTCCGAGCCAGAGCAGCAGGTTGCGACTCCGCCGGTCCGGCTGGCTCGAGAACACGGCGAACGCCAGCGCCGGCAGGACGAACACCGACGACTGGTGAACCGCCAGGGCGAAGCCGTACACGAGGCCGCTCGCGATGAGGCGCGGGCCCGATCGGCTCGCCAGGAGCACGAGCGCCAGAAGGAGGAGAGCGGTCTGGATCGCGTAGACCTCCTGCGTGCCGGACTGCCGGATGAACAGGTACGACGACCCCAAGAGAAGCGCGGACACCGTCGCGACCACCGCGGCATCACCGGTCCGCGCCGCCGGCCGGTCGGACCGCAGGAGGGCGAGCTGCGCTGCGTGGAGCAAGCCTATGGAGGCGATCCCGCCGACGAAGGAGAGCGACGAAAGGGCGATCGGCGGGTCGAGGAAGATGGCGAACAGCTTCCCCAGGCCGAAGTAGCCCAGGTAGGGAGAGTGCGGCAGGTAGTCCGACCGGACGCACCAGCAGTACTCCGCCGCATCCCACCCGTCCGGGTAGGGTTTGAAGAAGTGGGCGACGAGCGCTGCGGAGAGCAGCCCGACGAGGAGCGCTCCGGGGGCGATCCTCGTCATCACGATGAAGGTGTAGCACGATCTCGAGCTCCGGGCAAGCTCCAGGACCATCCAGGATCCCCCGCCTGTGTCGCACGGGGTGGGTGGAGGGGATTCATCTGAAGTGGCGCTCGGGAGCGAGAAGAAAGAGGAGGGGATCCGGATCGAGGTCGCGCTCGGGGGCGCGACTCGGACCCGGCGAGGCGCCGGGTCTATACGAGCGTGAAGCCCGTCATCAGCGTCAGGAAGGCGACGAGACCCAGGTAGGCGAGGGTGAAGCGAAACCGCGTGTGCGCAGCGACCTGATGGTAGCCGGGGGCGCCCCATTGACCCACGCCGCGGACGAAGCCGAGGACGAGAAAGAAGGGGAGGACCGGATCGAGACGCCCGAAGGAGGCGCGCCAGAGCACGAGGCCGGCGAGTGCGACGAGGCCGGCCACGAAGAGTCGTGGAGAGACCGCCCCGAAGATGTGGCCCCCGTCCAGCGGGGGGACCGGGAACAGGTTGAAGGTGTTGAGCACGAACGCCACGGAGGCCACCGCGGTGAGGAGGCGCGCCCAGTATCCCTCCCCGAGCGCCAGGGCGACCAGGAGCACGGCGACTCCCCCCAGCGTGCCGAACAGCGGTCCGCCGATCCCGATGAGAGCATCCTGAGCCCGACTCGTGGGCTGACGCCTCAGGGCGATGAACGCGCCGATGAACGGGATGAAGATCGGCGCGCCGACGGGCAGCCCCTCCCGTGTGGCCATGTACAGGTGGCCCAGCTCATGGACGTAGATCATCACGACGAGTCCGACGGCGAAGGGGAACCCGAGCGTGTCGGCGTAGACCCAGATGGACGCCAGCATGGTTCCGAACGTCGCGAACAGCTGGCCGATCGAGAGCAGCTTCAGGCCGCCGAGGATGAACTTGAGCTTGCCCAGAGCGATCAGGATGACGGCCTTGAACTTCCAGACCACGAGCGCCGCGACCCCGAGCCCGGCCAGGGTGGTCGTCGCCGCCGTCCTGCTCGAACGGACCTCCGATCCACTGGACCGCTGGCCCGGGATCTGGAATCCGTCGGGCAGTCTCAGACGCGGGCCGTCGTCCTGGTCAGGCATCAGCGCTCCCTGTCGACCTGGACCTGGGAGGCCGCGGGCATGCTCCAGGCCGTGGAGACGGCCAGGAACACACAGAGCAGGTCGTACCCGCCCAGCATC
>JACQZM010000670.1 GCA_016213885.1 Candidatus Rifleibacteriota bacterium
AAGCCCTCTCCTTTCGGCTCCCAATAAGGTCCTTCCTGGCTTCCTGCCACCCCGAACCTCCCACTCAGGAGACATGCACCCTGTCGGACAGTCCTCCTTGATCCAGACCCCGATCTCCGGTATCCTCGACACCCGGTCGGTCCTGCTGATATCCTCCTCCAAACGCTCCCGGGCCTAGACCACCCGGGGGTTCGGGCGCAAGCCTGAGGACCCCTCGTCGCCACCATCAGCAGGGCGGTCGGGGGGTTCGTGCTTTCCTGGGGACGGATTCGCAGCAGGACCTCAGGAGCCCTGAGCAATGCCCCATGACGACCACCCACCACTCGACCTCGCCGTCCAACGCCAGGCCCCCTGATCGCCTGCAGACTATCCACGAGGGACAGCGGGTTCGCGTCCGCGGCCGGATCTGGGAGGTCCGCCGTGAGTACGCTCGCGGGACCAACCCCTGGATGACCCGTAGTCGGATCATCTCCTCGATGGACTTCCTCAAGCGAGACGACATCCGCCGCACCCTCAAGGGGGTCCGATGGGATCTGGTCATCGTCGACGAGGCCCACTACCTGGCCGAGTCGGTTTCGGGCAGCAGCGTCTACAAGACCGCCCGGTCACGCCCGGGCGAGTTCCTCGCCAGCCCCGAGGTAACGGACAACCTCCTGCTGCTCACCGCGACTCCCCACTCCGGATACGTTCGCGGCTTCTACAGCCTTCTCAAGCTCGTCGACCCGTTCCTGACCCCTCGAGACGACCGGCTGGATCGAAAGGTCATCGACCCGGTACTGGTCCGACGATCGAAGAGGGAGATCTACGAGGCTGACGGTGTGACCCGGCGGTTCAAGGATCCGGAGATCCAGACGATCGCCGTGGACATGTCGCCCGGCGAGGAGGAGCTTTGCAGCGAGGTGCACCGGTACACGCAGAGGGAGTTCAAGCGTGCCGGGAAAGACACCGCCGTCGGGTTCGCGATGACGATCCTCAAGAAGCGATTGATGTCGTCGTTGGCTGCCTTGGTGGCCTCGCTTACAACCCGCGAGGAGAACCTGGCGTCCGATCTGATCGACGTGAAGGCGGACCGGGGGTTGATCCAGGACTACCGCAAGGGTGTGCCGCTGACCGAAGAGCAGACCCGGCGGGTGGAAGAGAAGCTCCTCCCGGCCTCGCTGACCCCGGAGGACGCTCAGACCTCTCTCGAGGAGCAGAAGCGGCACCAGGAACGAGACCGTACCGATCTCCGAAAGCTGATCCGGCTGGCTCAGGCACTGGACCCGAACCAGGACTCGAAGGCCCGCGCGCTCGTCGCGAAGCTCCAGGAGATCCACAGCTCGAATCCTGCCGAGAAGCTGATCATCTTCACGGAGTACCGCGACACTCTCCAGTTCCTCGCCGGGCACGAGACTCCAGAGGGTCACGTCGATGGACTGCTGGATCGGGCGGGGTACCGGGGCCTGATCGTCACCTTGATGGGAGGCATGCGCCGTCAGGATCGCCGAGCTGTAGAGGTGGCCTTCCATGGGCCCCAGATCCGCATCCTCGTGGCAACCGACGCGGCCTCCGAAGGTCTCAACCTCCAGCGAAAGTGCCGGATGCTGATCCACTACGAGCTCCCGTGGAATCCGAACCGGATGGTCCAGAGAAACGGACGCATCGATCGATGGGGGCAGCTCTCGACGCAGCCAGTCCAGATCTTCAACCTGTTCCGACCTCGGGCCAAGGACGACGACATCTTGAACCTGCTCCTCTGGAAGATCGAGGAGATCCGTCGCGACCTCGGGTCTGCGGCCGACGTCATCGGTGATGCCAGCGAGCTCGACATCGAGACGTTGATGTTCACCCACGGAGGCCTCAAGAGGGACGATCCGGACGCCGACAAGTCGCTCCGCACGGCTCGCACGACGATCCAGAACGGCATCCTGGAGCAGCGCCGCCGCATGGCCGAGTGGCAATCGGAGAGTGTGCTGGCCAGCGCCCGGTTCGGTCGCGAGGACCACGAACGGGTGGAACGTGAACTGGCGGTTGCAGAGGCCGACCTCGTCTCCGAGGTTCAAGTCCAGGCCGTGGTCCAGGAGGTTCTCGCCCGGGCCCAGGGTCAGCTTGTGCCGGTAGCAGAGGACCGGTATCGAGTCGATGTACCCCAGAGTCTCCGTCGCGGTGGCTACACCAAGAACCAGATCCCGGCTGCCACGTTCAACCGCACGCTCGCAGCCGAGGCGGAGACGGAGGACCTCGAGTTCCTTGGGGTGAGCCATCCGCTGGTGCAGTCGGTGGCGATCAAGGTACGAGCCGGTCTCTTCGACCCCCAGGGTCTGTTTGCCAAGGATCGGATCAGCGTGCGGATCGTGGCGACCGCACCGTCCGTGGGCATCTTGTTCACCCACCTCGGCTTCATCTATCAGAAACGGTACCGCGACGGCCGCGAGGTCGACCTCCCCTACGCCGAGTACATCATCCCGACGTTCGTGAGCTTGCAGGGCGACGTGTCGACCGACGAGGAACACGATCGCCGACTCCTCGCAGCCCCCCCCACCCCGGGCTCGCTCTCCGCGGAGATCGTCGAACGTACGTTTCGACAGGCGCTGGAGGATCTGGCCGCACCGGCCCGCGAGGAGACGCTTCGGCGGATCGGAGTTCGCGAGCAAGAGGTCCGACAGCGTGTGGCTGCCCAGACCGAGACCCTGCGCCGGGATGCCCTCCAGTGGAAGGATGCCCGGGAGGCGTGGCTCCGGGACCAGCTCGATCGCCAGAAGGACCAGCTCTTCTACGATGATGAAGGCGAGCACATCACCTGGCAGGAGGCGGCCGAGCGTCGGGAACGCCGGCTGCGGACCGAGATGGGGCGCCTGCAGCTCTCGCTGAACCAGCGCATCTCGGAGATCGACGCCATGGGACACGTGCGGGCCGCGACCGAGCTGACCTGGATCGGTGCGCTCCTCATCGTGCCCGACTACGAGATCCCGTACCTGTCGGGAGGAGCTCACTGATGGCCACGGAGAGCTCCACGACAGGCCCGGTGGTCGATGCCGGCGGCCAGACCCGTGCGCAGTCGGCCGCGATCGAGAACGTTGGACGGTTCGTCACGGACAGCCTGCTGGCGCCCGGAGCACTCGAGGACCTCCTGGCCCATCTCGACATACCGTGGAGCGTACTGGCCAACGGGACCCAGCTCCGGCTGCTCCGGAAGGACACCTCCGGCGAGCCTCGATACCTCCAGTTCCACGTGGAGACCATCCTGGCCGAGGAGGATCAGGACGCTTTCTGGGTATTCTACCAGCTCCTCCGGTGGGCGACGCTCACGGAGCGGGACGGCCAGCCAGCTCTGCTCAGGCGGGCAATCGAGGAGTCCGACCGGATCGGGACTGGCGTCTCCAAGGCGCTCGGTGAGTCCGCCCACGTCGCCCTCGAGACGTTCCTCAGGGAGCTCTACCGCGATGAGGCTAACCAGCCCTTCTTGCGTGACCTGCTCGGACAACCAGGCCAGCTCGAGGATCTGCACCGTGAGGGGCTTCTGTTTCTCTACCGGATTCTCTTCGTCTACTTCGCCGAGAGCCGCCGGCTCCTGCCGCTGGACAACGAGATCTACTTCGAGTCGTACAGCCTCGAAGCGTGGCGTGACAAGCTGTACGACAGGCACTTGTTCCACCCGAGCGACTACTACCTCTGGGGCGTTCTGGCCGGGCTGTTCTCGCTCATCGAGTCCGGGTTCGACTCCAAGGAGATCAAGATCCCGCCTTACAACGGCGGTCTGTTTTCGCGAGAGCGAACGCCGATCCTGGGTCGGTGCCGGCTCAACGACCAGGCACTTCGCGATGTTCTTTTCGGACTCTCCACGGCGAAGGTGGGACGCACGAAGCGGGATCAGAAGGCCGACCGGGTGTCGTACCGGGAGCTGGGTGTGGAACAGCTCGGGAGCGTGTACGAGGGACTTCTCGAGTTCGAGCCCAAGCTCGCCAGCGAAGAGATGGTCATCGTGCCGATCGGGTCTGGCAAGAAGGCCTCGGCCCAGGTGTTCCCGCGGCGGGAGCTCGATCGTCTCCAGAAGAACCTGAAGGTGGATCCGGAGAACCTGGAAGTCATTCCGCAGGGGACGCTCTACCTCGCCGCCTGGGGTGGCCGCCGGAAGGGGCGTGGAAAGGCGGCCGACGGGGAAGAGGAACCAACGGATCCTATGGTAGACGACCAAGGGCAGTAGGAAAATGGCCGAAAGCTATGGTCTGGTCCAATGGGGTCGATACGTCATGCATATCACGCACGAGAGGAACCTCCCGGCCATTCTGAGGCTGGGACTCTTGTGCAAGAAAGAGGCGGACCGCCGGAATATTGCCTACATCTCGATCGCTGACGAAGGGATCCAGAGCAGGCGCAGCCAGACGGTCGTTCCCGTGGGGGCAGGCGGCACGATCCACGACTACGTCCCCCTGTTCTTCGGGGCTCGTCCGCCCATGCTCTATGCCGTCAATCGGCGGGTCGTGCGGCAATCCGAGATCGCGTACATCCTCGTGAGATGGGATGTGCTGACCCTGAGGGGCACCGTATTCACAGATGGGAACGCATCGACCAACGGTACCCGGTTCTTCGACAGCCGGGAACAACTGCGAGAAGTCGACCAGAAGGCCTGTGGGGCAATGTGGTGGAACAAGCCACCGGATATCAGACGCAAGAAGTCTGCTGAAGTACTCGTCTACAGCGGAGTCGGTGTGGAGCATTTCGGTGGGCTTGTCGTGATGGACAACGAGGCAAAAGACAGGGTATTGAGAGTCGTCCAGGCGAGAGGACTCCAACTCAACGTCTACGTCGGGCCGGGGTGGTACTACCTATGATCCGCTACACCAAGGGTAACATCTTCGAGTCCAAGGCTCAGACGCTTGTGAACACGGTGAACTGCGTCGGCGTGATGGGCAAGGGGTTGGCGAAGGAGTTCAAGGACCGGTTCCCGGAGATGAACCGACAGTACGTCGCTGCCTGTCGTCGAGGGGAGGTTCGCAGCGGAAGACCCTTCATCTATCGTGACCTCACCCGCGTGATCCTCTGCTTCCCCACAAAGGACAACTGGAAAGGCTCCTCAAAATACGAGTTCATCGAGGCCGGGCTGAAGGCCGTCGCGGCGAACTACTCATCATGGGACATCAGGTCCATGGCCATCCCCCCGCTGGGTTGCGGTCTGGGTGGACTTGACTGGGTGCTCGTTCGGAGGCTCATTGAGAAGTACCTCGGTGCTCTGCCGATCGAGATCGAGGTCTTTGAGCCCGGTCCTGCCGGTGTCAAGATCAGCAAGCCCCTCAGGAGGAAGGTCATCCAACGAGTTCGGATGACGGATTCCTTGGCTTTGATAGGCGAATTAATCATGCTGGCCCGCAGGAAGATGCCGATCAGCCAACCCCTCGGTCGGCTCTTGGTCCAGAAGTTGGCCTACTTTGCGCAAAGCGCCGGGGCTCCATTGAGGCTCAGGTTCGACAAGCAGAAGTTCGGACCGTACGACCACAACGTGAACCATCTCATTGAACGGCTCGAAGGCCTATACATCCGTGACGTTTCCACGACCTATGAGAAGTCCAACCTCCAGATCTTGGACATGGATGCGTGGCAACAGGACGTTTCCTCGTGCAGGGAACTACTGGAACATTCGAGGAAGTCGCTAGAGCGGGCCGTGCAGATCCTTGCTGGTGCAAGCCTGCACGAGGCCGAGCTTCTGGCGACAGTTCTCTATGCCTGGAACGCCCTTGTCTGCAGTGGTGAGCTCGGTGCCGAGAAGGAGGTCATAGACTTCATCCAGCACTGGAGTCCGGAGAAGAAGGACAAGTTCACGGAGGCGGACGTGATACAGGCTCTGGAGTCTCTAGATGCGGATGGATGGCTGGGACCCCGAGAAGACGAGGCAGACTGCGGTACACCGGCGACACTGACCGCGGGGGGCTTGTTGTTCCCGTGAGCGCTTGGACCGCGTTCCTTTCGGTTCGATCGCTCGAGAAGCGGGTCTCCTCCGCACTCGAACTCGGTGCTGTCGCCTATATTCCTCCCAGACCGAACCTGCGCTCGGGACGCAGGGGCCTCGAGGCAGACGAGGACTCGGCAAGCAGCGAGGAGAGCGAATGAACTCCCAACAGCGTCAGCTAATCTGCGTCCTTCCGTGGTTTCAGTTGGAGCAAACCGTCGAAGGCCCACCGGCGTGGTTTCTTCCCTTCGATGTCAGGGCAGGTCACCCTGGTCTCGATCCCGCCCTTCACCAGCGCCTGACAGGGATCCTGTCGAGCTATCGTGGATTGCAGGGGGTGCCCATCACCAAGGCCACGCTTGTGTCCGACGGTCTTCAGTTCACGATCTCGACGGAAGCAGATGAGGTGATCGAGAAACTCTCCAGGGAGATCGACCGTCTGGCCTTCGTAACCCTCGCCAACAACCGATACGGTGACAGAATGGCCCTGTCGTACTCCAACAGCACGTACTTCCAACACTACTTCCAGCGGTTCTCTGTGGATGCGGACTACGTGAGCCTCGAGACAAGGCGGCGTGATGGACGGGCTCTCGACGGTGGCTACAGGCCTGGAGAGCTCTGTCTGAGCATTCCTCCCGAGGCCTCCGGTCGCCATGTTCCGAAGTTGCTGATTCTAGAGCAACGACTCGACTCCGTGAAGTGGATGGTGCGTGACACAGACGGAGAGACGGGTTGGAGGCGAATCGAGAGCGAGGCCTGGCGGCACACGCTGCACCGCCACTTCGACGCTGCATGGCAGAAGTCGCTTGTGGCTGGTCATCTGGCCAAGGTGGGTGCCGTGCAGACGCCCACCTCAGGTCCGCCCAGCTCACCCAGCGCTGGCGGCACTGGCCTTGAGAGTGGCGAGAGCAGGGAGGGCGCCGATGAGTAATCCTCACCTCCCTGAGATCGATAGCTGGCTCTCTCATCCAAGGTGCGCGACGCCATCGCCTGCATCGTCGGTGTGGCACGAACAGCAGGTGATGCGGATCCGTGGGATGCCCTGTCCAAAGCGCTGGTTCAGGTTGCGCTTGAGTGCAAAGTGGCGCTGTGGCTCCGGGAGGACTCACCACTGCCCACCAGAATCTACTTGATGTGACGGACGGGAGAATATGAACGCAACGACACCATCGAGTCTGTATCTCCCTTTGACTCGTCGCCCCCAGGCCACGACGGTGACGGTGAAGGAGCTCATTCAGAAGGTACATGCAGGGGCTGTTCGTATCCCACAGTTCCAGCGACCGCTGCGCTGGAATGTCGAGGACGTCAGGCGCTTGTTCGATAGCATCTGGCGCGGCTATCCCGTCGGGTCACTCTTGTTCTGGAAGCGACAGGCCCAGACGGCGGATGTTCGAGTGGGTGGGGCCACGATCCAAGCACCCGCGACCACGGACGCCTGGTGGGTGGTCGACGGACAGCAGCGGACAACTGCACTAGCCGCCTCCCTTCTCGACCTTGATCACGGAGGTGATCTCCGGTGGGTTCTGCGGTTCGATCCAGAATCGCAGGAGTTCGGCTGCGGTCCGGTGCCGCCAGCGCGGGAAGGTCGGGAAGTTCCCCTCTCAACGCTCGGCGACTTGCGACGTTTGGGTCGGTGGGTTCGGGAGTGGGAGTCTGTCCTGGGTGGGGAACTTGTTGACAGGGTGGAGGACGCCCAGCAGAGGATCCTCGACTACTCCGTGCCTGCCTACATCGTGGACACTGACGATGAAGCTGCCTTGAGAGCGGTGTTCGCACGATTGAACAGCACCGGAGCCAGGATGAGAGCCGACGAGGTCTTCCAGGCCCTCCTGGGTGCTCCGCCGCCGGACAGAGGATCCCTCGACTTGGTCGAACTGCAGCGATACTGCGATCTCGATCAGTTCGGTCAACCGCCCCGTTCCGAAGTCCTGAAGGCAGTCCTCGCAATGAGTGGGATGGATCCGAGCAAGAGGCTGGAGGAGGTTGGGCGGGACATTGAGAGACTCGTTTCCCCTGAAGAGGCCCGCCAGGCTCTTTCCAGAACTGTTCGCTTCTTGATATCCGACTGTGGAATCCCACACGTCTCCCTCATCCCCTACCCGGTTGTGTTCTGCATCCTGGCGAGGTGGTTCTGCGTCCATCCGCGAACCCAGTGGACAACCCTGCAGCAACTCGCCCGGTGGGTCTGGCGCGGCGCCGTGACCGGGGCGCACCAACGGGCGGAGGTTTCCCGCATGCGCGAGCAGGTACGGGCCATTCGTGACGATGACGAGGCCGGCTCTCTGTCTCGCCTTCTCGAACGAGTGGGTCCGCGACCCGCTCAGCCATGGGACTTGTCGAAGTTCAATTTGAAGAGTGCAAGGAGTCGAATCGAGGTGCTGGCACTTCTGAGTCTCGGACCACGAGACCCGACGGGGCCTGTCTCCATCAGAGCACTGCAGAGCAGCGGCCGAATTGCACGAGAGATATTCGCCGCCGCAGACTGGAGCGGACTCTCGGCTGACGACAGGAGATTGGCGCAAGGGGCAGCGAATCGTGCGCTACTGGATAGCCGCCACACCGGGCTGCAGAGCGAGATCCGCGACTGGGATGCCGAGCGCCACCGGGCAGCCCTGGAGTCGCACCTGATCGATGAACCGGCGTTCGAGGCCCTGTGTCAGCGGAACGTGGGAGCCTTTCTGAGATGCCGCGCGCGGTTGATGGTTCAGCTCCTCGAGAAGTGCACGGCGGCTCGAGCGGCTTGGTCCGAGCCGATTTTGGCTCCTCGGAACGCCTATCTCGAAGAGGACGAGGACGATGGGCGAGTCTAGAGTCCTGCCCCCTTCCCACCTCGAGGTCTTCGTTCAAAAGGTCCTGGTTGGGACTCTGCATCGCGACCAGTACGGGAGAACCTGGTTTCTTCCCGATGAGCCCTGGAGTGCCGGGGGCCAGCGACCCCGGCTTGGACTCTCGTTCCTTCGCGATCCGAGCCCGCGGACTGGCAGCAGCGGAATTCCTGTCTGGTTCGACAATCTGCTGCCCGAAGCAGGGAGTCCGCTGAGACGACGGATCTGTCAGCAGACTGGAATTCGCGAGACCAACACCCTCGCTCTCTTGCGAGAGCTCGGTCTAGACCTGCCCGGCGCGGTCGAGGTCCGTGGACCGGACGTGGGCGACATCGAAGCGCGTGGCAGCGACGTCGCCCCAGGGAAACTGCGGTTCTCGTTGGCGGGCCTTCAGCTAAAGCTGTCCATGGTCCTCAGCAAAGACCGCTTTGCACTTCCGGCCAGGGGCGAGTCGGGACACTGGATCGTGAAGATTCCAGGGGATAGCTTGCCGGATCTTCCCCAGATCGAGCATGTCACCATGGCATGGGCTCGTTCGATGGGGTTCGTGGTGCCTCGGACCATGGTTGTCCCGATCGATGTTCTGCAAGGCTTGGAGCCCGACTTTCTGGAGGGACCGAAGCAGGTTCTCGCCGTCGAACGGTTCGATCGACTTCCCGGTGGCGGGCGGGTCCACCAGGAGGACTTTGCGCAGGTTCTGGAAGTGGAGGCCGTCCACAAGTACGCCGATGCCCGTGGACGCCGGACCAGCTATGACCTCCTCGCCAGACAGGTGGCTGACGCCTGCGGCTCTGATGCTCGCTGCGACTTCATGGATCGGGTCGCGTTCATCCTTGCATCGGGAAACGGCGATGCTCATCTGAAGAACTGGTCGTTTCAGTGGGGCGACGATCCCAGGCCGTCCCTGAGCCCCGTCTACGATCAGGTGGCCACGGTGTCGTGGCCCTCGATTGACGGCTGGGATCTCGTCGGAGGTGCTCGCCTGGCGCTCGCTCTGGGCCAAACGCGCCGCGCAAAGGACGTCGACAAGGTTCGGCTCAAGACATTCTGCAAACGGGCAGGAAGTGCCGGAGAAGTAGATAGAATGCTGTCC
This sequence comes from Candidatus Rifleibacteriota bacterium, assembly GCA_016213885.1. Lineage (GTDB taxonomy): Bacteria > Muiribacteriota > UBA6191 > JACPRK01 > JACQZM01 > JACQZM01. Next base: position 9,842 of record JACQZM010000670.1, read on the forward strand.
ACCCTGGAGAGAGCGCGTGAGAGGTGGCGCGCCGTGGAGAGCGAAGCGCCGCCCTCGATGAGACAGGCACTCGTGGAGCACTGGAGACGAGTACCCATTCTTCGTCACGTTGGAGGACTCGATGCAGCGACCAAGAGGTAGGGTCCAGGCCCTCAGAGTGACCGCGTCTCGAGCTTCCCCGAGGGCGGGGCAATTCCTAGAGGCCTCGACAGGAAGTTGGAGATCAAGGGCCTGCGTTTGGTCGAAGCCGCGGCCTGCATCCTGTGCGAGCTCGGTCCGCGCATCCTCGTACTGGTGGAAGGTCCGAGACGCTGGGATCACCCGGTAGGCGAGCAATCCGTGGATAGCGAGGGGCAGTGCGGCCTTGAGAGTGGCGAACGCAGGGAAGGCACCGATGAGTGATCCTCAACTTCTGGAAGTCGACGACTGGCTCACCCGAAAGGAGCTCGAGCACCTCGAGTTCAAGGAAGCCAAGAACCGGTACGACTTCGAGGAACTCGTCCGCTACTGTGTGGCTCTCGCCAACGAGAAGGGTGGGAACATGGTGCTCGGGATCTCCGACAAGATCCCACGCACGGTCGTCGGGAGCCAGGCGTTCCCGGACCTGGAGCGAACCAAGGCTGGGCTGACCGACCGTCTTCGGCTTCGGATCGAAGCCGATGAGATCTTGCACCCGAACGGCCGCGTCGTTGTGTTCCGGGTGCCGTCACGGCCCATCGGCGTGCCCATCCAGTACAAGGGGGCTTACTGGATGAGATCCGGTGAGGATCTCGTTCCGATGACGGCGGACCAACTCCAGCGGATCTTCGCCGAGGCCGGGCCCGACTTCTCGGCAGAGATCTGCGCGAAGGCCTCGGTGACCGACCTGGACCCTCAGGCCATCGAGTGGTTTCGATCGGCCTGGCAGCGGAAGTCTGGGAACCCAGCCCTTGCGGACCTTCCAGCCTCGCAGCTTCTCGAGGACGCCGAGCTGATCGTCGACGGCAAGCCGACGTACGCCGCCCTGGTCCTCCTGGGCACGCACAGGGCGCTCGGCCGGCACCTGGACCAGGCAGAGGTTGTCTTCGAGTACCGGAGCCAGGACACGGCGATTGAACACGAGCAGCGCATCGAGAATCGGAGGGGGTTCTTCCTCTATCATGACGAGCTCTGGAAGACGATCAACCTGAGGAACCCGATCCAGCATTACCAGCAGGGTCTCTTTGTCTGGGACATCCCCACGTTCAACGAGAAGGTGATCCGGGAAGCCCTTCTCAACGCGGTCGGTCACCGGGACTACCGTCTGTCCGGTTCGGTGTTCGTCCGCCAGTTCTCCAGACACCTCGAGGTCGTGAGCCCGGGGGGCTTCCCTCCGGGTGTGACCGCCCAGAACATCCTGTTCAAGCAGTCCCCCCGGAACAGGCGCATCGCCGACACCCTTGGAAAGTGTGGCCTCGTGGAGAGGTCCGGCCAGGGAGCTGACCGGATGTTCGAGGAGTCGATCCGCGAGGGCAAGCCCCGGCCGGACTTCAGTGGGACCGACGACTATCAGGTCGCCCTGACCCTGCGCGGTCAGGTGCAGGATCCCCGGTTCCTGCAGTTCCTTGAACGGGTGAACAAGGAACTGCAGGTGGTCTTCTCCACACAGGACCTGGTGATCCTGGATATGGCGCAACGGCATGACAGATTGACCACCGACTTGGTCGATCGCGCTCAGGTCCTCAAACAGCTCGGGGTCCTGGAGACTATCGGCCGCGGGCGCGGCAGGAGCTTCATCCTCTCCCGCAGCTTCTACCGGTTCCTGGGCAAAAGCGGCACCTATACGAGAAAGCGAGGCCTCGACCGGGAGACCAACAAGGAGCTCCTCCTGAAACACCTGGACCACTACGGGAGGGCAACCATCAGTGACTTCGAGGAGATTCTGCCCCATCTGAATCGCGACCGGATCTACGCGCTTCTCAAGGAGCTCAGGAGTGAGGGAAGGATCCGCCGCGTCGGTGAGAAGAGGGGGAGCCAATGGGCCAAGGCCTGAAAGAGCTCCTGCGTCGTATTCGCGGCCGATGCGGCAAAGATCGCAAAACTCGATCGCAAAACCGGCCAAGAGCGGCTCCAGAACAGGGCCTCAATGTCGCATATCGTCACAAAACAACCCACGCAAAACAGACCGGCCGCCCTTGGATGTGGTCCATGTGACCCACTTCGAGCACCTTCTCAAGCCGTCGTTCCTGCACGACCTGATCAAGCTGCCGTCAGCCATCCAGAAGAAAGTCACCAAGGCGGTCGACTTCCTCCGCCAGGATCCGCGGCACCCCTCGCTTCAAGTCAAGAAGCTGGAAGGGGCTCACGAGGTCTGGGAGGCCCGGGTCGACCAGGGGTACCGCCTCCTGTTCACGCTGGTGTGAGGGCGGGTCGCCGGATGCAGCTGTCGCGGACCTGACGTTGTTGCCCAAGCTGGTGTACCAGTACGGCACTCGACCCGAGGTGGGGCTCATCCCGCGGGAGAACCGCCAGTCGTGGGAGGAGAAGCTCGACTGGGAGATCGCTCAGGAGTTCACCAGTGCGGCCAGGAGACGACACACTCTGGAGGGCCTGGGACTCGTCGAGCTTCGCTATACCCACCTGGATGAGCTCGCCGCTCGACAGGACTTCAAGGACCTTGCCCGTGAGTTCGAACTGACCTCCGAGGAACTTCTCGGTGCGGCCACGTGCCTCCTCGACCATCTGAGACACCGACGGGCGCTGGGCCTGGACCTGCTGTGCCGTCACTGGGGTGCGATAGGCCCGGGCTCGATGGGTGACATGTCGGCTTCTACAGGAACTACGTACCGGTCCGCACCGTGGCTCAGGAACACATCGGCCAGATCCCTGGAGTCCTCCGGGAGACGTATGAGAAGGAGTTCCTCGAGGGGACGGGCGACAGTGCTCGACTGGGAGGGCACAAGGAGCTCCTCCAGGAGTACGCTCCAGGAAACCTCGTGTACGTTGCCGGTCACAAGGTGATGGTGGCTGGTCTCAACTTCCGCAAGATCAAGCCGCCGTCGGAGGAGACGTTCGGAACTCTCGACGAGGAGCGGTACTTCGTCTGTCCGAAATGCCAGTTCGTCAGCCCTGGATCCGGTGTGCGGACGTGCCCCAGATGCTGCGACACACCGGAGCTCGCGGGGCACCTTCACCTGCCCGCGGACCACTTCCAGGGGTTCGTCCACGAGGCGATCACCTCGGCCGAGGAGGTCCGCACCCGCAAGTCTTACCAGGTGCAGACCTACCTCATGGGCGATCCCATCGAGTGGGTGGAGTACAGCTACCCCTCGCTGGACTTCAGGCTGGTACGGCGCCAGAAGATCCTCTCCGTGAACACCGGCTTCAGGGCGGCGACCCGGGACCGTACGGTTCAGCCGTTCCGGATCTGCCTGCGGCGCTTTCGGTGCCGGTGACGAGGTTCGTGAGGAGGGTTGGATCGAGGCTGGACGAGGGCGGCCTCTGCGACGTGGCATGTTCGTGGCCCGTGTCGTGGGGCACTCCATGGAACCCGTGATCCCGGACGGGAGCTACTGCATCTTCAGGGCTCCGGTGGACGGCACCCGACAGGGCAAGACAGTGCTGGTCCAGCACCGGTCTATCTCCGACCCGGAGACCGGCGGTCGGTACACGGTGAAGAGGTACCGGAGCGACAAGCTGATGACCGGCGCCGGCGAAGGAGACTGGAGGCATTCGCGGATCGTCCTCGAGCCGGTCAACAAGGAGTTCCAGCCTCTGGTCTTCGAGGATCCCACCGTGGCCGAGGAGCTCCAGGTGATCGCGGAGTTCGTGGGGTTGGTGTGATGGTGGGCCGGCTCAACCGGGCCCCGGCCTGACCGAAGAGCATCTTCCTGGTCGGGCCTCAAGCAGCGATGATCACGCGACCGACGATCTCGGGCGTCGTCGTGGCCGTCGTGGCCGTTGCCGTGATCGTGCTCAACCAGACCGGCACTCCGGTGGACACCCCGCTCCAGCCCGGCGCCCCCCAGCCGATATCGCCCGACCCGTCGTTGCCGTTCCTGCTGGGTCTCCAGAGCACCGGCCCGCACGAACGCGTCCGGGCGCGGGCGGCCATCGAGCTCACGCTCCACCTCCATCCCGACGCCGGTCGTACGTTCACCACGAAGGAGCTGGACTGGCTGGAGACCGCCATGTCGAGCACGGACCACGAGGTGTGTGAGGGCGCCATCAACCTGCTGTCCACGGCCGGCGCCGGCGGTGCGAGGGCGCTCACCCGCCTCGGCAGCGATCCTGCCGATCGGGTGCGCCGGGAGCGCGGTCGTCAGATGAAGAGGTTCACCGTACCGGCCTCGGCGTGGGAGAGGTACATGGCGACCCCGCCCAGCTCGACGCCGTCGATGAGCTCTTCGCGCTTGATGCCCATGAGGTCCATGGACATGGCGCACGCCACGAGCTTCACGCCGGCCTGCCGGGCCGATGCGATCAGCTCCGGGAGGGTGCTGACCTTCTTCTCGCGCATGATCCCCTGGATCATCGCCGTTCCCAAGCCGGCCATGTGCATCTTGGACAGGGTGAGCCGCCCGGCGCCCCTGGGCATCATCCACCCGAACATCCGCTCGACCAGCGTCTTCTCGACCGGCACCGCCTCGGGTCGTCTGAGCACGTTCAGCCCCCAGAACGTGAAGAACAGAGTGACCCGGCTCCCCATGGCGGCTGCGCCGTTGGCGATGATGAATGCCGCCATCATCCGGTCGAAGTCGTTCGAGAACACCACGATGGTCTTCTCCTTGGAGGCTGGCCGGGCGTCCGGCTGCGGCGTCGGGGGCGAGGCCTTGACCACGATGGCCTTGTAGTGGCCGTTCCCCGGCTTCACCTCCACCAGCAGGTTGCCGGTGGAGCGGCACCACGCCGGCACGTCGGAGGCGAACCCCACGTCGGAGGACAGGATCTCCAGCGCCTCGCCCTGTCGCAGCCGGTCGAGCTCCTCCTTGAGCCGCAGCACCGGTCCTGGGCACTGGAGCCCCCTGGCATCGACGGTCCTGACCGGCACGGGGGCGGCCTGACCGGCCGCGGCGCCCGGCAAAGGGGCGCCGCAGCCGGTCGGGGTGGGCTCCGGCCGCATCGGCTGCGACCCCGAGTCGTCCCGGGGCGTCGCCCCCGTGTCGCCGGCGCGGCCGCCGCCGACCGCCATCTGGTAGGTCGTGTAGCCGCCGGAGAGGTTCCTGCACGAGAAGCCTCTCTGGGACAGGATGCGACAGGCCAGGTAGCCCCGGAGGCCCACCTGGCAGTACACCAGGTGCTCCTTGGTGCGATCGAGCTCCGACAGCCGGGCCCTCAGCTCGTCCAGCGGCACGTGGCGGGCTCCGGGGATGGAGCCGGCCTGGACCTCCGCGGGCGTACGGACGTCCACGACGACCTGGTCCGGCCGGGGCTGCATCACGTGCTCCACGTGGCAGAGAGCCACATCTCCTCGCAGCGCGTTGGCGGCCACGAACCCGGCCTGGTTGACCGGGTCCTTGGCCGAGCCGTACGGCGGGGCGTACGACAGCTCCAGGTGCTCCAGGTCGTACACCGTCATCGATCCCCGGATCGCCACCGCCAGCACATCGATCCTCTTGTCCACGCCGTCGGCTCCCACGGCCTGGGCTCCCCGCAGCTTCCCGTCGGCCGGGTCGAACAGGATCTTAAGCCTGAGCTGCC
>JACQZM010000179.1 GCA_016213885.1 Candidatus Rifleibacteriota bacterium
ATCCTCGCGGCGCTGCTGCTCCACGACTTGAAGAAGGGTGGCGAGCCCTGGGCGGACTACGACGCGGCCCACGGGCCCCCGGCGGCCAAGTGGCTGGGCGAGCCGTGGAACGAGCGCTCCGAGTCGTTCGACCGGGTCCGCGGCATGGTGGCGGACCACATGGCCCAGTGGAACTCCCCGAAGGCCACGCCTCCCGCGGACCTGGCCAACCAGATCGTGTCGTACGCCGACTACATCGGCAGCCAGGACAGCATCTACGTCACGGTTCCCGAATCGGGGCGCTGACGGCGTCGCTGAGCCTCTCGAAGCCCGTCGCCAGGCCGGCGGGCGCACGAGGCCCTTGCCGCGAGGCGAGGGCCTCGTGTTGGGTGCCGGTGAAACCAGCAGCGCGTGGTCCTCGCCCCACCGGTCGCTCCGCTCCTGGACCCTGGCCGTCGAGCGCCGAGGAACAGCCGGGGAGCTGCACGGCTCCACCGGGCCAAGGGGAGCTCGTCAGCGGGGCACGATCTCGAACGGGACCGCCGGAAGCACCCCCACGGAGAACCGCACCTTCGGGGCCGTCGCCTTTCCGGCCTCCGCCTTGCCCTCCTTGGGACCGGGCTGCCTCTCCATGAAGACCTCGACGATCAGGTTGCCGGCGTGGCCGACCGGAGGCGCCTTGTCCTCGGCCTCGAGCACCAGCTCCCTTCCCAGGGGCACCTGTCTGACCGACTGCAGCGAGAGGCCTTTCGGCGGCTCGCTGAGCTCGAACTGGAGCGCCCGGAGCATCGGTCGCCCGGGGAGCCTGACCAGCGCCTGGACCGTGCCTCCCGAGGGGATCCGGAGCACCCCTGACTGTTCCACCCGGACCGGCGGTCCGGCGCGGCGGTTGGGCCGGCTCGAGACCAGCACGGCCTCGGCGGGTGCCAGGTGGTGGAGCATGAACGCCTGGGTCAGATCGTCGGCCGGCAGGACCGGCCGGCTGACGGTCCGCCCGTCCACCGTGGCGTGGCCCTCGAGCTGTAGCGCCACCGGCGGGTCGAGCGGCCCGGGCGGAGCGGTCAGCGTCATGCGGATCGACTCGCGGCCGCGAGGGATCCGGGCGCCGCCCAGGCCGAACCCGGGCGGCGGGTTCTTCAGCGCCACGTCGATGGCTCCGTCGAAGCCGTCGCGCCTCACCGCCTGGACCGTGAGCGGGACCGCAGGCGCCGCGCCCATGTTGACGCCGGAAGGCGTGACGAAAACGACGAAATCGGGCAGCGGGGGGCTGACGCGCAACCGGTACTGGAAGGCCGGTCCGCCGTGACGCTGCACGTCAGCGACGCGCACGTGGTAGATCCCGTCGGCCGGCAGCTTGGCCATGAGCCACGAGTCGGCGTGGTGGGTGATCGGCCCCGCGTCCACCTCCTTGTGATCGTCGTTCCAGGCCACCACCTTGCCCGAGGCGTCGGTCAGCCTGAGCAGCGAGTCCAGCGGGGACCCCTGCCTGCGGGCCGTGATCTCCGCCACCACGGAGTCGCCGGCTCGACCCCGGAACCGGAACACGTCCTCGTCGCCGGGCTGGCCGATCGTTCCGGTCACGACCACCGGCGGCTCGAGCTCCTGCGCGGCGGATCCGTCGTCGTTCGGTTCGGTCTCCCGGAGCTCCGGCAGCCCGTCGACCCGGGCCCACGGCTCCCGTTCGGTGGCGGACCCGGACGACGCCGGGCTCGCGGCGGCGCTCGAGGCGGGGTCCGGCCGGTCGACCCGTTCTCTCAGCGCGACCCGGTAGACGAAGTCCTGCCGGCCGCGATCGATGGAGTCGCGGATCTCGAGCCGGTACTCGTCATCCCGGGGGATCCGGCACAGCATGACCGGATCGGGGTCCGCACCGCGCTCGTCGGCGTACGCGACCTCGTTGCCCCCGGAATCGCGCAGGGTCAGCGTGGCCTGGAACCACCCGGGGACCGCGTCGGCGAGGAACGGGATCAGCCTCCGGGCCTCCGCCTCGATCACCAGCCGCTGGCCGCTGGTGGCCCTGAACTTGAAACAGTCGACGTCTCCGGGCAGGAGCTGACCGTTCAGCAGCGCCGGCACCTGGACCTGCTGGATCTGGGGCCAGTCCGGGTTGTTCGGTTCGTGCTCCAGCACCTCCGGCAGCTGGCCCACCTGGAAGCAGAGCGGATTGGTCAGACCTGCGGCGGTCTGCAGCCTGAGCTCCCGGTCGCCCGGGGCGGCGTCCGGATCGATGGTGATCTCGAGCAGCACCGTCTCGGCGATCTGCGGGTTGCGCTGCCGCCGGTTGCGTTTGCGGAACTCCTTGGCCACGTACTGGAGCTCCCCGGGGCTGAGCTGGTCGAGGTTCTTGATGAGCGGATGATCCATGAGCCCTTCGAGGCGCCTCTCCCGGGCGGCGGCCTTCTCGTCGCCGGTCTCGCCGGGCGGTGCGGCCGCGGGCGACGGCGCGGGCGAGGGCGACGGCGAGGGCGGCTCGTCCATCGCGGGCCCGTGGCCGTCCCGGGCAGCCCGGAGCCGCTGTCTGAACTGCTCCGCCAGCTCTTTGCCCACGACGTTCATCGGTGGCACGTACCGGGTCACGGTCGCGCGGACCCCGGACCCCGATACGTACACCCGGCTCGCGTCCTTGAGGAACTGGCCTCCGGCGCTGACCTGCACCACCGATCCCTGCTTGCCCCCGGCCGGGTACAGGTAGCCGATGTGGGGGTCTCTTCTGGCCGGTTGCGCCCACGCGCTCGCGGCAACGACCAGACCGGTCACCAGCAACAGTCGCCTGGACGTCGTCATGGTCACACTCCAGCTGTCACATGATCTCGGCGAGGAGGCCGCGGCCGCCCTCGGTGGACGGCATGACCTGCAGGTCCAGGCCTCGATCGTTCGGCAGCTTCGCCGCGGGATCGATGCCGAGCAGCTTGCAGATGCTCCCGAGCAGGTCCTGCGGATGCACCGGGCGGTCCGTTACCTCCTCGCCCCTGGAGTCGGACGCGCCGACCACCCTCCCGCCCTTGAACCCGCCGCCGGCGACGAGAACGGAGAAGCACTTGCCGTGGTGCCCCCGTCCCCCGTTCCACGGGGGCGCCCACTGGACCCTGGGGGTCCGGCCGAACTCGCCGCAGCACCACACGATGGTGCTGTCCAGGAGGCCCCGCTCCGAGAGCTCCGAAAGCAGCGTGGACAGGCCGCGGTCGAGCTCCGGGAGCATCCGGCGCATGATCTGGAAGTGCTGCTTGTGGGTGTCCCACCCACCCGAGTTGATCGTTATGTAGCGCACGCCGTGCTCCACAAGCCTGCGCGCCACCAGACACGACTGCCCGAACGTGGTGCGGCCGTACCTGTTGCGGAGCTCGTCCTTCTCCTGGGAGAGATCGAACAGGGTCCCGGCCTTGGCCACCGTGACCAGCGCCTTCTTCTCGGCCTGGTTGAACCGGTCGAACTGCGGGCTGGTCGGCAGGGCCATGCCGAGAGTGTCGAGCGTCTTGAGAAGCTCCCGCCGGCCCAGCAACCGGGCGTCGGAGATCTCCTCCGAGATGATCCCCTCCACGGCGAACCTCTTCTGGTTGGGATCGCCACCGGTGGCGAACGGCGCGTACTGCTCGCCCAGGAACCCCGACTCGGAGAATCGTCCCTGGGACGTGGTCAGCACCACGTACGGCGGCACGAGCCCCTGGTAGCCGTGGTCGTACCCCTTGAGCAGCGCCACCACGGCGCCCAGGCACGGGTGGACCAACCCCTCCCCGGGCTGATGGCCCGTCTGCACCAGGTACGAGGCGGTCTCGTGGGCGTTGACGCCATGGGTCAGACTCCGGATGAGGGAGTACTTGTCGGCCTGCTGCGCCAGCATCGGCAACAGTTCCCCGATCATCACGCCTGGCACGCTGGTGGGGATCGGCTTGGCCAGAGGCCCGGAAAAGTCGTTGCCCGCCTCGGGCTTGGGATCGAAGGTGTCCAGGTGACACGGCCCACCGGCCAGCCAGATCTGGATCACCGACCTGGCCGGCGCCTTCGGGTCCGCCGGGACCGGTTTCTTCTCGTCCTCCGGGGCGGCCAGACCGGTCAGCGGGTCGATCAGAGCCACCCCTGCGCCCCAGGCCAGGGCGGTCTTGATCGCCCCCCGCCGGCTCATCGCGCCGGGGAATCGCTCCTTGCTCATCTTCGAGGCCCTCTGGCCGGACTGGCGCCGATCCGCGTCGGCGGCCCCCGGCCGGTTCAGTGGCGGTAGAGGAACTCCTTGGTGTTGAAGAGTGCCCAGATCAGGTCCTGGCCGATCTGTTGAGCGTTCAGCCCGATGGTCCGGGCGTACCGCTCCACGGCGGCCAGCTCCTCGTCGGTGGGGGGACGCGACAGAACGCCCAGGTAGATGAGCCGGATCAGCTCCGCCGGCTTGTTCCGGCCGACCCTCACGAGCCTCTTCAACCGGTCGCTCCGCGCCAGCTTCCGCTGGATGTGAGTCGAGTTCAGCATGTGGAGACGCTGCGCCTCCGTCGGCTGGGCGTTGCGCTCGGCCTCCAGGCCGGTGTCCCGGGCCGGGCGGCCGAACATCTCGAGGAAGGCGCTGCCGATGCTGCCGTCGGCCAGGGTGATGGTGCGCTGGTACTCGGGAATGAACGTGAACGGCTCCGGGATGGCGCTCCAGTAGTCTTCCCCGACCCCGGTGATGCCGCAGATGGCATCGATGAGCACCTCCGCGTCGAGCTGCCGGACCGGATAGCAGGCGAACAGCGCCTCGGCGTCGGGATGGCTGCCCTGGGGGATCGACGACTGCTGGTAGGTCTGGGAGTTGAGGATCAGGCGAAAGATGTGACGGAGGTCGTATCGGGCCTTCACCAGCTCCTGCTCCAGCAGGGCCAGCACCTCGGGGTGGACCGGCGGGTTGTCCTGCCGGAGGTCGTCGGGCTCGTGGATGATGCCGCGACCGAGGAGCCAGGCCCAGACCCGGTTGACGATGTTCCGGCCGAACCAGGGGTTGTCGGGCTTGATCAGCCAGTCCGCAAAGACCAGCCGTGGGTCCCTGTCCGATGGGATCCGGACCGCCTCCCCGCCAGGAAAGGCCGCGTCCACCGGCGGGTTCGGCGCCGGATCGAACAGCACGATCTCCTCTTTCCACTCGGAGGTCCCCTTGTACGCCACCCTGGAGAAGAAGGCGGCGAGCCGGGCCCGGTCGGCGGCTGGCCACCTGGCCAGGCGAACGCCCATGAACGTCAGGGCGATGGAGGTGGCGATCGCCTCGGGCGTTCGCCCCTGGACCGCCCTGTAGACGTTGACCTGGGGCACCCGGAAGTTGCTCCCGCTGGAGGTCAGCAGCTCCCGGACGAAGCGATCGTACGGCCAGCCGTCCCGGATCGCATCGTGGACCCAGCGATGGTACGCCTGCACCGCGTTGGGCCACAGGTTGCTCGGGAACTCCGACTTGACCCGCAGCAGGTCACACCACTTCAACGACCAGAAATCGGCGAACTCCCTGCGCCCGAGCAGCCGGTCGATCAACGCCGAGCGCTTGTCCGGGCCGGTGTCGCCGAGGAACTGCTTCACCTCGTCCGGGGTGGGCAGGGTGCCGATCACGTCGAGGTGGACGCGTCGGACGAACACCTGGTCGGAGCACAGGTGGGCCGGCACGACGCCCCGCTTCTCGAGAGTGGCGAGCACCAGCGGGTCGATGGGGCTCGTCGAGGCCGGGCGTTCGATCTCGAAGGGAGGCACCGGGGGCGCTCCCGCCCGGCCGCCGTCCGGGGTCGAGAGGAGGGTCGCCACCACGAGGAGCAGGGAGCCGATCGGTCCGAGCCTCCGGAACCCGTTGCTTTCTGTCCACATGACCCACATCATATCACGGGCCGCGAAACGCTCGAAACACCCCCGCCGACGGCGATCCGCCCTCCAAGCCCCCCTCGGGCTCGCCCGGGGTCACCGGACCCGGTCGCACGTGACCCGGTCGATGCCGAACCACGACCGACCGATGCGGTTTCGCCCGAAGCCCAGGTGCGTCGCGGTCCACGATCCACCGCGGAGCGCGAGCCCGCCCCGGATCGTGACCATGAGACACGTTTCGTTTGACGGAGCCGTGGGGACTCCGTTCGGCAGACGAACGGCCAGCGGCGTCCGGAGCCTGGGCGGGATCAACCCGATCCAGGCGTGAGGCCAGAGGTCGCTGATACGGAACGTGAGCCGGCTGCTCCCCGTGCCGGCAAGTTGCCTGAGGTCGAACTGGAAACGGTCGCAGGGCTTCCGGCCCTCGGTCCTCGCCTTTCCGGTCAGCAGGTCCTTCCCGAAACCGCCCCCCACGGCCGTCAGGACCATGTCCTCCTGGGACATGAAGATCAGCATCTTCCGGTCGGGCCCGGGAACCAGCAGCCGCTGGTCCGGGGAGGGACGCTGGAGCCCCGACGTGGCCCTGGACTCCACGAGGACCGTCGACGCCTGAGCCTCCTGCACGCAAAACGGTATCGGCCGGCCCAGGATGCTGGCCAGGGTATCGACGAGATCGAGCCTGGAGAGCGCCTGCAGCAGCTCTTCGAGCAGGGCGTCCGGGATCGTCCGGGAAGCGAGGCAGCCTGCGGCCAGCGGCCGCAGCGCCTGCCAGCCGGCGACGAGCTGCTGGTCGTTCAGCAGCATCCGGGCGAAGTCGTCGAACGGGGCGGCCACTTGCGGATTCCGGCGGATGAACTCGGCGTATCCCCGCGGGGACACGTCCTCCCCGGAACTGCCGACGCGCCGGCGGACCTTCGACCACACGTCCTCGATCTCTTCCGGCGTCATTATCGCGACCTTGATCGCCCGGGTCAGCTTGCGAATCAGCTGAGCGGGGCCGGGAGGCGGGTCCAGGGCGACCCTCTGCTCTCCGGCCACCAGGGCGATCTCCGACACCTGCGTCCAGGGGTCCACCTCGATCTCGAGGGTGTGCCGGGTGGCCGGCTCGCTGCCCTGCTGCCGGCCCCCCGGCCTGACCGCCAGGTCCCACCTGCAGGGGGCGTCGGTGTCGAACCGCACGGACAGCCTGTCCGGAGAGACGTACCGCATCTCGATATTGCGGGGCATCGGCGCCGCCGTGGGCGTGGGCGCCGGTCGCCCGGGTCGGTTCAGCCCCGAGTACAGCCCCGCCGCGACGAGCCCGAGAACAGCCACGACCGCCAGGGCCCGTCGCGACCACGAGCGGGCCACCGGCGCAGGCGGCGGCTGGACCACGGCGATCCGTCTCGCCGTGATCCTCCTGGAGGGGCGGGTGGTCCGCTGGCCCCTCGAGACGCCCCCCGGCGACGGAGATGCTGCCTCGTCGTCCAGCCCGCGGAGCCGGCGAAGAGCGGTCAGCGCCTGCCGGGCGCTCTCCCACCGCGCCGCCGGGTCCTTCTCGAGGAAGCGACCGATCAGCGCCGCCGTACCCGCGGGCAGCGAGAGGACGCTCTCGTCGAGCGGCGGGGTCGGCTTGTTGAGGATGGCGAGCGCCAGCTCCGTGATCGTGTCGGCGTCGAACGGGGGCTCGCCGGCCAGCATCTCGTGGCCCACGACGCCCAGCGCCCAGAGGTCAGCCTGCGGCGTGGCCGGCTCGCCCCGGATCGACTCCGGCGCCAGATAGCGGGGAGTGCCCACCGCCTTGCCCTCCATCGTGAGCACGGTCCCCTCCAGCTTTCTCACGATGCCGAAGTCCATCAGGACGACCCGCTCGCTGGCTTCGACCATGATGTTGGCCGGCTTGATGTCCCTGTGGACCAGGCCCTTGCCGTGGATGTAGTCCAGCGCGTCGAGGAGCTGCGCGAGGATCGTGAGCGCCCGGTCCGGACCCTGTCGCGGCGCCGACTTGAGTATCCGCGACAGCTCCTGGGCCTGCAGGAGCTCCATGACGTAGTAGAGCTTCCCGTCGGTCTCGCCCGCGTCGAACACCTTGATGATGTTCGGATGGGAGAGCGCCATCAGGACCGCCATCTCCCGCTTGAACCGGGCGGTCTCGGATCCCTCCCCGTCGGCCTCCGTCGCCGAGATGAGGAACTTGATCGCCACCTCACGGTCGAGCTGCGGGTCCAGGGCGCGATAGACCACCCCCATGCCGCCGCGACCGAGCTCTCCAAGCAGCTTGTAGTGAGCCATGGCAGCAGATGGGATCCGGGGCGCGCTGCCCCCGCGGTGCGGGAGGGCAGCTCCCGGAGCTCACTTGTGAGGATGGAGCGCCTCGGCGCGAGTCACGAAGGTGCTCCACCGTATCGATGGTGTACTCGATCTGCTTGATGACCTTGATCACGAACCGGACCCGCGCTCCCTTCTTCGACCGCTTGAGCACCTCCGCCACGGTCATGTTCTCGACGAACTCGGGATAGCGCTCGTAGTCGCGGATCACTTCGAAGAACTCCTTCGTGCTCACATTGGCGATGGCCGTCTTCGTGGCGCCTGGCATGGTTCCTCCGTCTGCTCCGCGCTGTCCCTGGCCTCGATCGCGCCCACGGTTGCCCGGCGGGCCTCTGGCGATGGGGCCTCGACCCCGGTGGGGGTCGACGCATGCCAGTCTACCCGAACCCGGGTCGCCGCGAAACCAGGGCGTGGGTCTTCCACCGACCCCGGCGGTGGTGTACGATGGGACCGACCCCGGGGCCGGTGTGTCCGGCCGAGCCGGCCCGACGATCGGTGACCGGGGCATGCCAGGAGTTGGCAGGAGTGGCGGTTTGAGCGACAGCGGTGTTGGCTCCAGGGCGCGCCGCGTCCTGGCCGGAGAGCCCGGCGAGCCCGGCTTGCGAGCCCGAGGGGGGCTTGGGGGGCCGGATGAGCGAAGCGAAGGGCCCCCCATCTCGGAAGATCCCGCCCGGCTCGCGGAGCGCCGCGCGAGGCGGCCGGGCCAGGGCAGTGCACGGCCTCCACGGCTCGCGGGGCCCGTTGCAGGCGCCTCGCCGCCGCCGGGTCCGACCGCTGCCTGGGCCACATGGACCGCGGACCCGCCGGCGAGGCCGGACCGGCCCGGCCGTCGGCAGGGAGCGACCTGCGGGGCTGGCCCTGGGAGCAGGGCACGTTGAAGCGCCTCCTGTCGCGGCTGGGTCACGGCGTGGCACCGCTGGCCGACGCGGTCCACGAGTTGAGGCGGCGCATCGAGTCGCTCGTCGAGCACAGCAGGCGTCGGGCCAGGGGCGACTACGAGATCGATCCCTACGGGCTCGACAAGGAGCTGTTCCAGGCCGCGCGGACGGTCACGAAGTTCGTCTACGACCGCTACTTCCGGGTCACGCCGGTGGGCGTCGAGAACGTCCCGGCCAGCGGGCGCGCCCTGCTGGTCTCGAACCACTCCGGCGTGCTGTTCCCGTGGGACGGCGTGATGATCACCGAGTCGATCTGGAGCGCCCACCCGTCCCCCCGTCACGTCCGGTGGCTGCTGCTCGACTGGGCGCTGCGCCTGCCCTTCGCCGCACCCTTCCTGTGCCGGGTCGGGTGCGTGATGGGGCGCCAGGAGAACGCGCTGCGCCTGCTGAACGAGGACCACCTCGTGGGCGTCTTTCCGGAGGGGCTCAAGGGTTTCGCCAAGCGGTTCCGGGACCGGTACCGGCTGGCCCGGTTCGGACGGGGCGGCTTCACCCAGATCGCGATGCGGACGCGTACTCCGATCATCCCGGTCTCGGTGGTGGGCGGCGAGGAGATCCACCCCGCGCTCACCTACGCCAACTTCCTGGCCAAGCCGCTGGGCCTGCCGTACATGCCGATCACGCCGACCCTTCCGTGGCTGGGGCTCCTCGGCCTGATCCCGTTGCCCACCAAGTGGACGATAGAGTTCGGACGGCCGATCCGGTTCACCGAGGAGGCGCCCAGGATGGCCGACGACTACGTGGTCGTCTCGATCGTGACGGAGAAGATCAGGCAGACCATCCAGTCGCAGCTGGACAGGCTGCTGGCCGCGAGGACGTCGATCTTCTGACGCGACCCCGCGCGCTGCCCCGATGCCGGCCGATGCCGGCCGGCCTTCAGTACGGCTTGTACGGCCCGCCGCTGGCCAGGGAGAGCACCCCGGGGACGTTCTGGAGCGAGCCGTAGCGCTTCACGGCGTACCGGATCCCCGCGATGAGGTTGGAGAGCGGGTCGTAGATGTTGGTGTCGTACCCGGGGAGCGCATTCTCCCGGAACGTGGCGCCGATGGTCTGCATGAGCCCGCGGGAAGGGTCTCCGGCCGCGGCGTTCGAGTCGGTGCGGTTGATCGCGTTGGGGTCCCATGCGCTCTCGTGCTGCACGATGGTGTCCACGGCGCTCTCGTTGGCCGGGGTCACGGGTACGCCCGCCAGGCTCAGCGCCTGGTCGATGAGCGCCTTGTGATCACCCACGGGGGCCGAGGTCGGCGTGCCTTCGGACTGCGGGGTGGTGGTCGAGTCCCCCGGCCCGGGCTGGAGGGAGGTCGTGACCTGCCCACCGAGCTGCTGGGTCGAAGGAGTCGCGAGGTCCGTGGGCTGGGTCGGGGTGCTCTGAGGTGCCAGCACCTGCCCGAGGCCCTGGCCGGCGGGAGTGGCGCCGCCCGGATTCGAAGCGCCAGCCCCGGACAGAGCCGTCAGCACCGCCACCAGTATCGCCGCCACCAGCCCGATGAAGTTCACGACGGCCTCCTGTTCGGCCCGGAGTTCGCCCCCTTGATCGCCTCTTCAGGCATGCAACCCCGGTGCCACTCCCGGGTCGAGGAGCCGCTTCCGGTCCGGGCCGCACGGAGAGCGCCGGACTGAACCTGGGCACGGTCGCCGATCGAGCCGGGCCCGGTCGTCCACCGGTTCGAATTGACCCAGGTGACTCAGATCGGGTCACCCCGGCCGGCGTGCCTGCGGGTCGCGTCGGTCGGCGCATCCGCCGCGGTGACGGAGGCCAGGCCGATCATCGGGCGAAGAAACGCCGCACCAGCGGAGCACGGGGCCGGACCGTCCGGACCGTCCCCCCGGGAACCAGCCGCGGCGTCACCACGATCCGGCGCTTCTGGCCTCCCCGCAGCACGTCCAGGGTCACCGGAAGGCCGGGCCTGAAGAGTCGCATGCCGTAGCCAAGCGGCTCCACGCCGGCTGCCCGCAGCGCCGGGCTGTCCCGGGCGGCCGGCGCGGAGCGGAGCGGAGCGATACCGAAGATCCGGTCTCCCGGGCACAGGCCCGCCCGGGCCGCCGGTCCCGACCGATCGAGGCGGTCCACGGTGCCGAACAGGAGCGCTCCGCCCTGGAGCCCCACGCCGAGGTACGTCAGGTCGGTCGCCTCGTGACGCACGAAGAACCCGGCGGAGCCGAGGTCCTGGTCGAGATCCGGCAGCGCCACCCCTTCGAGGTGGCGCCGCACGGTCTCCTCGAGTCCCGCGGCGTTCAGGGCGAGCTTCAGGTCCGACGGGTCGACGGCGAGAGCGCCACCGCGGCCGATCGCCCGCGTCCGCAGGTCGCCCACGAGCCGGGCGATGCCGGGATGGCCGCGCCGCCTGAGCCGCACGTCCAGGTGGAACGCCAGCACGCAGCCCTTGGCGTACATGAGCGACTCCAGCTCCGGCCTGGACCGCCAGGCGACCTCTGCGCCCAGAAAAGGCACGGTCCGGGCCAGCGGCTCGTCGGCCACCTCGCGGAGCTTCTGGTCCATGGCCAGGGCGAACCAGACCGGTGAGGCGAGCCCCAGCGCCACGATCGAGCGGAGGGCGACGTACTCGGCGACGCCCTCCTTGAACCACTCGAGCGGGCCCTCCACCTGGAGGCCCCATCCGAGCCAGGCGTGGAACAGCTCGTGGGCCACGTGACGCCACCTGGGCTCCGAGATGCCCCTGTCGAGGCCCAGATCGGGCAGGCTCACGTGGATGCCGTGCTGGGCCGCGGTGCCGAACGTCCTGGCGTCGGTCGCCACCACCCGCGCCGCGGAGCTCTCGAACGGCGACCACCCCGTGGAACCGGCATAGAGCTCCATGAGGCGGGAGGTCCCCTCGAGGAGCGTCGAGGCGACCGGGGGCGGCCGGCCGAACTGCACGACCTCCAGGGCGCCGGCCCGGGTCACGGTCCGCCCGACCTCCACGGGACGACCCAGGGCGACGACCCCGGCGGGCGGCTCCTCCGGGAGCCTGAGATCGGCCCGGTCCGTGCTCGGGGAGCCGAACCCGGTGGTCACGGTCCACCCCCGGGGCGCCTCGATCAGCAGCCTCCTGGGCAGCGACAGCCTGGCGCCGCTGACCAGCGGCAGCGCCAGCGTGTTGTTGGTGAAGCCGAGGGCCATCCGGTCGGTCGCGAACGGGATCAGCGGGTGAGACCGGAACTCCGGGCTCCCGGGCCCGGCGAGACGAAGCCGGTACCGGAGAACCAGGGTGCCGTCCCACCGGGGCGGGAGGTCGACGTCCAGCAGCGAGGGCGTGCTGGCCACTCGCCGGATCGGAGGCTCACCCCGGGCGTCGTGGAAGTAGCGGTCCCCCAGGTCGGACCAGTCGCCCCAGGAAGGAAGCTCCCACAGTACGTCCCGGACCGCCGGGTCCAGGCCGGTGACCTGGACCGCCACGTGCCAGTCGATCGACCCTGGAGCGCGCACGTGACGGAGGTGGTACACCAGCGAAGGGCCGGCCTCGCCGATCCGGGCGAGCGAGAGGAGAAGGACGGCAGACATGGCTCGGATCATGGGGTCAGTCTCCGGATCGAAGGTGGTGTCGGGACGAGACGATTATGGCCCCGACCGCCGGAGCTGACAAGGAGAACAGGCTGTGAAGACCCGGCGCCTCGCCGGATCCGAGTCGCGGCTCCTCCAGCCTGACCGGAAGCCCGTTTCCGGCAAGCCACTTGGGACTTCCATCCGAGGATCACGAGCGGCCGAGGGCATTGACGGAGGGAGGGCCGGGCATACGGCGCCATCAGGGAGCTTTCGGCCAGACTTGCCAATACGACCGTGTACAACGAGAGTGCCTGATGCTGCGCGTTGCGGGCTTCGAGCGGAGGAACTCAGGCCCCGCGCACAGTCAGGCCTGGCGGTCTCCGCTGCATCTCTTGAATGACGCTTCCAGCATCAGGTGATCAAGCAATGCTAGCAGGCCCTCTTGTACTTCCGTAGAGGGCTGTGGCACCAGAACCCTCGACATTTCCGCGACGAGGCCCCTGTTGATATTCGTCTGGAGAAGAGCTGACGTGGCTCTCGTACCGAGCGCCAGGATTACGGCGTAGCACTCAAGAACCTCGAGGGAGATCCCGGTCGCCTTGTACGGTTCGCCCTTGAGGTCCAGATGGCGGAGAATCCCCCAGCACTGGTCAATGAGCCTCAGCATTTCGGCCACGTCCTGACGTCTGCCATGCAAGGCTCTGGCTTGCATCAGGCTGTCACTACAGCAGAAGCAAAGAAAGACATCATCTGGTGACCCTGGACATACATATAGTACACCCTCGCATTTCCAGCAGAAGCTACAGAGTCTCTTCTCAAGGCGTTTCGTGAGAATGGCGTCTCTGCAAGCGCCAAGACACGAACCACAGACGGCGATGTCGGGTTTGGCGGGATTCACTAGAGGGTCTGGCGCGAAGCAGACAACACACTGTTGCTTCTGCGCCGACCGTGCCACTCGGAATGGGCCAGGGGTGGCGCAATTCGCACACAGACGTGCACCGCTGGGGCCAATGAGCAAGAGTTCATCTGTTGACGGCCACCGGCCAGCGCAAAAGGAGCACACCTGCTCACTGGACCCGGTGTTGAGGGAACTGAGCAACTTGTGACTCCCTCTTCTAGACACGACCACAGTGGCTATGGATCATGAAGCGAGACAGGAAGCCACTGAGAGAACGACTTTACTTGGGGCGCTCGGAGCCATCGATCGAGGTTGCGTGTAGCAGGATCTCCTGACCTTCGGGTTCTGAGGGCTCCGGCAACTGGAACTGCAGCGTGTGAGTAGGTCCACGTGGCGAACAGGTGCAGAAGGAAGGCTGATCACCATTCGCTTCCTTTCACCATCATCAGGGGAAAGCACATCTGGCCGTGGCTTCAGCGACTGCCGGCGTGTCGAGTCCTGGTCCCTTGCCTCCCTCCGAAGATGGACGCATCAAGAGCCTGATGGCTCAGGCATCGCACCATCCAAGAGTGGAATGGAACATGGGCGGTGGTTTCCTGGGCCAGTCTGGAAGGAGCAACCACGGTGGCATGAGGAGGACAGGAAACACACCTGATCCTCCAGACAAGATACGCAGCACATTTGAGAGGGCCCTGGCTTGCTGTTCGAGGGCTTGGATTACCGCGCGATTGGCTTTCGGATCCGCCCGTAGAGCATGAAGCTGATCAAGAACCTCATAGAGGAGTTTACGGCCTTCTTCGATGGCTCGTCCTCGTGCCTCGTCGGTCAAGCCGGACGGATCGGACCAGACCGCTGGGTTGGCTCTCCCATAGATGTATGGCGAAGCAACGACTGGCAAGTCGAGGGCGCCTGCATTCAGCAGAGGGCTGCCACCATTGATCAGGACTGTTGGAGTGCCGTATCCCCTTCTGCTCAGCTTCAATCCCAGATCCCAGTCAAGACCGCTGCCGCTCGCATCTGAAAGTGCAACCGAACCTAACGGATCCCTCTGCGACCACCGGCCGATCTGCGACAGGTAGTGACGCCACCGGTTGTACTGCGTCCCAGCCGCAGGATCCCACTCCCTCGCTGTGAACCGCAGCCTGTTGGTAACCCCTTCCTGTGCGAAACGTGACAAGCCGAACGCCTCGTATCGATAGCGGTTCCGGACGGCTCCGC
>JACQZM010000671.1 GCA_016213885.1 Candidatus Rifleibacteriota bacterium
CTGCTCGAAGACCAGGCTGGCGTTGAAGCAGAGCGGCTGCTCCCGGGCGTATCGTCCGCCCAGGAAGCCGGTCAGGATGAGCACCCCCTTGGAGTGGAGCGGCCCGCCGAGGGCCACCTCGCGCTCGATGTCCACGATCTCACCCTTGCCGACCCGGACCCGGGCGGAGATGCGGGTCGGGGTGCCGAACGAGAAGTTCCCCAGCTGGAGAACCGAGAGCCCGTTCACCTGCCCCACCTTCTCGCCCCGGGTCTCGATCAGCCGGGTGCCCCGGTGGATCTCCTCGTGGAACCGCTCCCGGACTCGATCGGCCCTTCTGACCTGGGCGTCGAGCGCGCACTCCACGTCCCTGAGCCCGATCAGCCGGTGCCGGGCCTCCGTGGCCCAGTAGTTCGCCTCGCACAGCAGGTCCAGCACCTTGCCGACCTCGGTGCTGAGCTTGTCCGCGTCCTCGGCCATCCGGGACGCATGCTCCACGATTCTCAACAGGGCGGCCCTGTCGAACGGCTTCAGCCGTTCGCGCCTCACCATGTCGCCGATGAGCGTCGCGTAGAGCCGCTCGTTCTCCGGCGTCCGATCGACCCGGTCGTCGAACTCCGCCGGGACCTTGAACAGCTCCTTGAAGTCGGGATCCATGGAGCTCAGGAGGTAGTAGGTCATCCGGTCACCGATGAGCAGGATCTTGACGTCCAGAGCCATGGGCTGGGGGTCCAGCGACACGGTGCTGACCATCCCGGTGGCCTGGGCCAGCGACTCGATGCGGATCTGCCGCGACCGGATCGCCCGCTTCACCTCCTCCCAGGCCAGCGGCTGGCTCAGGATCCTCCGGGCGTCCATCACCAGGTATCCGCCGTTGGCCCTGTGGAGAGCCCCGGGCTTGATCAGATTGAAGTCCGTGAGCAGCGCTCCGAGGTGGGCCAGGTGCTCGACCCGCCCCAGCAGGTTGGGCACCGTGGGGTGGTCCTCGAACACGACCGGAGCGCCCCTGGACTCGCCGTGGTCCACCAGCACGTTGACCTTGTACCGGCGGAACGGATCGGGCTCCACGTAAGCCGGGGCCGGCATCTGGGACGGCGCCGGCGACCCTTCGGAGCTTCGCTGGCCCGGCTCGGTGGGGAGGAACTGCTCCGCCTTGACCACCACGTCGGTCTCCACGGCGCCCAGGTACTCCACCACGTCCGCCAGGTCCTCGTACTTCTTGCGGAGCTCGGCGATCAGCGGCTGGACCGCCTGGGCGACCACCTCCTTGTTGAGCTCGCGGAGCCTCTCCCGGGTGCCTCGTTCCCACAGCGGGATCTGGTTGTTCACCGCCTGGAACTTCTGCTCGAACATGTCGATGTCGGCTCGGATGGCGTCTTGCTCCGGCTGGGGCAGCTTGGCGAAATCCTCGGGGCTCACCGGCTCCCCGTTCTTGATGGGCACCAGCATCATCCCCGACTGGGTACGCATCGGGCCGATCCCCTTGGCGCCGGCCTCCTTCTGCACCTCCTCGAACGCCTTGTGCTGCCGCTCCTTGAACGCCCGCTCGATCGCCTGTCTCCGGTTGCGGCAGTCGTCGCTCTCCAGGACCGACGGAATCAGCTGCTTGAACTCCCCGGCCAGCTTCTCCATGTCCTCGCTGAGTCGAGCGCCCCTGCCCGGCGGCAGCGCCAGCGCCCTGGGCCGGTGCGCCTCCTTGAAGTTGTGGACGTAGCACAGGTCCGGGGGCGTCTCCTCCGAGGCCGCCTTCTTGAGAACGCACCGGCGGACCGCGTTGTGACGACCGGTGCGCGCCGGGCCCAGCACGAACAGGTTGTAGCCCTTGTGGGCCATCCCCATGGCGAAGTGCATGGCCTCCAGCGCCCGCTCCTGCCCGATGACCCGGTCCATCTCCCCGAGGTCTTTCGTGGTCTTGAACGAGAAGTGACGGGGATCGCACCGGCGGTACAGCTTCTTGGCTGGAAGGGGTCTCACTCGTGACATCGACATCCTCGATTCCATCCCGCAATCGTGGCCGGCACCGCTCCCGCGGTCCCGGCTGTGCAAACGCTGTGGCTCGAACGCGCTCGACCTTCTCTACTAATATCAGCAGCGCCAGGCCTCGCCAAGACCTAATGCTCACCCATGGAGCTTCTCGAGCAGCCAGGCCATGTTCTTGCCCAGCACCTCCATGGTCTTCAAGCCCTCCTGGTCGTTCTCCACCTCGCCCTTCTCGCGGCCCATTCCGATGTTCCAGTAGGACGAGCCGGGGATGATCATCTGGCTGATCAAGAAGAAGTGGTTGATCGTGTCGAAGGCGTGGATCGCCCCGCCGCGGCGCACGGCGATGACGGCCGCCCCCACCTTGCGTGCGAACATGTCCTGGTTCGACCTGGCCACGAACCCGGCCCGATCGATCAGCGCCTTCATCTCGGCGGTGACGTCGGTGAAGTAGGTCGGAGACCCCAGGATGATCCCGTCCGCGGCGAGCATCTTCTCGATCAGGTCGTTGATCACGTCGTCGCCCACGGCGCAGCGCCGGTCCTTGCTGGCGCAGCACTTGAAGCAGGCGGTGCACCCACGGATCTTCCTGCCCGCCAGCTGGACCATCTCGGTCTCGAGGCCCTCGGCCTGCAGCTGCTTGAACACATGGCCGATCAGGATCGCCGTGTTGCCGTCCTTCCGCGCGCTGCCGTTTATCGCCAGAACCTTCATCGCTGTCCTCCCGGGTCGTGGTGGCCGTTCGAGCGGGGCTGCCCCCGGCAGCGACGATGGTACCGTCTGGGCACCGGGGCTGTCGATGGTGAAGGGTGTCCGGGATCCCCCACCTGTTCCACGGAGCTTGGCTGGTGATCAGGCGGCGGCCTGGATCCAAGGTCACGATGGAAGTGGAGGGGATCCGGTTGGAGTCGCGCTCGGGAGAGAGAAGAAAGAGGAGGGGATCCGGACTGAGGTCGCGCTCGGGGGCGCGACTCGGACCCGGCGAGGCGCCGGGTCTTGCGACCCGGACCCGGCGCGGCGCCGGGACCCGGGACGGCCGCGCCTATCGCTCCACCACGATCCACGCCATGCCGCCCCAGTCCGGGGTCGGTCCCTCCGGCCGGCATGTAGCGGCGTCCAGGCTGGTGGAGAGCAGCACCTCCGTGGGTCTCGAGGCCACGAGCCTCTTGTCGTCGAGGCCGATCTCTTCCGCGGTCTCCCCGACGATCGCCCAGACCCTGGAGTGGACCTCGCCGGGCCGGGCGCCGGCTCCGGCGGATGGCCCCGCGATCCGTCCCGACGCCTCCGGACGGACCAGCAGGCCGGTCCCTCGCACGGCGACCGACTCGCCCGGATACAGGTAGATGCCTGTACGTTCGAACGGGACGATCGGCAGGTGCAGGTGGAGCCGGCCCAGATGCGACGTTGCCGGCCGCAGCCCGAACGGTCTGAACGGACCGCCGGCGGGCTTCGACAGGTGCGCGGCACCGTCCCGCGCCAGCTTGCGGAGGTACGAGGACCGCCGGGGGTCGTCGGCGAGTCGCCTCAGATCGTCGGCGGACGGCTTCCACGAGAGCGTCGTCAGCGCCCAGATCAGCACGGCCAACCGCCCCTCTCCGGGGCGGGCGTCGTCCCCGAGGAGGCCGGCGAGCGTCCGGCAGAGCGGCGCTCCGGCGGCCTCCCGGTGGAGAGTGGCGAGCGCCCAGGCTCCGGCGCCGTGGAGGTCCCCGGGTGACGTGGCCAGGGCGATCAGCCGCTCCCGGGAGCTTCGATCGCCGAGCCGCGCCAGCGCCCACGCAGCCGCCGCCGACACGAGAGGCGATCGGTCGCTCAGCGCCCGGCTCAGCGCGGGAACCTCCGCCGCGCCCCCGGTCATCCCGACGGCGCAGGCCGCGTCCCTCCGGATGCCGGCGTCCGCTCCGGACGAGACCACCCTGGCGAGGACCGGCGCCGCGTCCTGAAGGCCGAGCCGGGCCGCCGCCCAGATGAGCGTCCGATCGGTGGGGTTCTCGACCAGCGCCGCGAGCACCGCGGCCCGGGCGCGCCCCGGCGTCTCGGCTGGAACCGGGTCGTTGCCCGCCGGCGGCACCGTGCAGGCGATCTCGCTGGCCGCCCAGGACCGGAGCCGCGGATCGGCCCGCGGACCGACGAACCCGGTCAGACGCCGCAGCGAGTCGTCGTCGCCCAGGGCGGCGAGCCCCCGGAGGGCGCACCCCATCAGCTCCTGGCGGCCCCGCTGGAGAGCCTGGACCCACCGGAGGATGTGCCCGCCGGCGGCGCCACGGTCGCAGCGGACGAGCTGGGCGGTCAGGCGCCAGGCGCCCCGGCTCTCGATCAACGTGGCCAGGGCGTCGCACGCCTCTCGCCCTCCCCGCGTGGCCAGGGCGCTGGCGAGAAACTCCGCGAGATCGATGGTCTTGCCGATCCGCTGGTACTGCTGGCAGATCTCCGGGGCCTGGGGGTGGCGGCCGGCGCACACCGCCCTGATCAGGCTCCGCCGCTCGTCCTCGTCGTTCACCAGCTCCACCAGGGGCCGCAGCGCCCCGGCGATCTCCGGGCTCCTCAGCTTGATGCCGAGCCAGGCGATCTTGTGGATCGCCAGCGATCTCGGGGCGAGAGCGCCTGCCGCCTCGACGAGCCGGCAGATCGTCGGCACGGACCGCTCGTCGGGCGTGGAGAAGAAGAAGTCCCAGGCCTGGCCCGCCTGCACCTGGTATCGCTGCACCTGTTCGAGGAGGTTCGCCAGCGCCGCGGAGTGCCACTCCGAGAGCGTGCGGAACCGATGATCGGCGAGCCCGCCGCCGCCGGCCGGCACCGTGGCCCGCACGAAGTACTCGGTCGCGGGCCTCAGCCCGGCGAAGAGGTGACGGACGTGTCTTTGGCCCGCAGGGATCACCTGCCGCTGCAGGGCCGGCAACGGACCGGCTCGCGGCTGGGCCGCGGCGTCCGGCCAGCGCCCCACCTCCACCGTCACCGGCGCGGGCGCTTCCAGATCGAAATCGATGAAGACAGCTCGATCGGTGGGCCAGCACACGGTGTTGTGGATCCTGACGAGGTCCGGACAGGCGATCGGCACCGGGTCGCCCAGAGGGCGGCCGTCGGGCCCGACCACCCGGAGCTGGGCCTGGGTGCCTGGCACCAGTCGCTGGAACCAGACCTCGCCGTCCACCCCCTCGACCCGGGCCGTGGCGAGCGACCGGCCCGCCGCGGTCAGCTCGACCCGGCTTCCCCGCGGCGCGGCGCTCACGACGACCCGGAGCGCCCGCGGACAGGGGAAGTCGTGGCGGACGGCCCCTCCCCCGGCGGTACCGCGCTCCGGGGAGGCGCCGGGGAGCCGGGGCGGTCCGGTCGTGGCGGACCGATCGCCGGTGAGCCACAGGCCAAGCCCCACGAGAACGGTCACGATCGCCAGGTCCGAGATGAGTCGCATGGCCCGGGACGGCCCTCCC
Organism: Candidatus Rifleibacteriota bacterium; assembly: GCA_016213885.1. Lineage (GTDB taxonomy): Bacteria > Muiribacteriota > UBA6191 > JACPRK01 > JACQZM01 > JACQZM01. The sequence goes on from JACQZM010000671.1 coordinate 5,388, forward strand.
TCGGCGCCGGAAGCGCTCACCGAGACGCTGGAGCGTCGCCCGGCTCCCCCGACCGTCTCGGGCCGTCGCCTCGCCGTCCGGCCGAACGATCGGTTCCTCAACGCATCGCGGTAGGCGGCGGCAGTGGGGCGCCGGGTCGGGTCCTTGACGATCGTGGCTTCCTGGAGGTCGATCAGCCAGGTCGGCACGGCGGGCCGGACCGTGGCCAGCGTCGGCGGCCTCCCTGCGAAGATCGCCTGCATGAGCTCGGGGTAGCTGCTGTACTGCACCCAGGCCCTGCCGATGAGAAGCTCGTGGGTGCAGAGCGCAAGCGCGTAGACATCCTGGGGCGGTGCCGCCTCCTTGCCCGTCAGCGCCTCCGGCGAGAAGTACCGCGGGGTTCCCATGATCTGGCCGGTCCGGGTCAGCAGGGTGCCGGCCTCGGCTCTGGCCAGGCCGAAGTCCATCACCACGACGTTCCCGGCGTCGTCCACCATCAGGTTCTGCAGCTTCACGTCCCTGTGGCAGAGCCGCTGGCGATGGATGTAGTCCAGGGCGTCGGCGGCCTGGACCATCCACCGGATCACATCGTCCAGCGCCTGCGGCCCCTGATCGGCGATGACCTGGGACAGGTTCTTTCCCGACACGATCTCCATCGTGTAGTAGGGGTGGCCGTCCAGCTCTCCGGAGTCGAGCACCCGGACGATGTGC
>JACQZM010000180.1 GCA_016213885.1 Candidatus Rifleibacteriota bacterium
AGATCCCGGCGCGTGGAAGAGCCCGCGGGCGCCCCCTCCGGCGTCTCCCGCTTCGTCGATCGGTCGGCAGACAGAGGTCTGTTCAGGTCGGGCTTGGTCGAGTCGATCCGCACCGTCCCTTCGGCCTGGAGGCTCGGGCGGATCGCCTCGGTGCGCTCCACCTTCTCCTCGCCGGGCCCGACCGCGGCGGTGTCGACCCGCCCGATCCCGGTGTCGAACGTGGCGGGCATCTCCGAGGCGGCCGTGGCCGACAGCGGTCGCGCCGTGGCGTCCTTCTCCAGGAAGCACATGATCACCGTGTCGAGCGCCCGGGGCAGATCGACGCCGCGGTCCTTCAGCGACAGCGGCGTTCGCTGGAGGTGCGCCAGGAGCATGGCCGTGGCCCCTTCCTCGTCGAAGGCGACCCTGCCCGAGATCAGTTCGTAGAGAAGGACCCCGCAGGCGTAGACATCAGCCGACGCAGCCACGCTCTGCCCCTTGACCACCTCCGGAGCCATGTAGGCCGGCGTTCCCAGGATGATGTTGGCCCTGGTGTGGAACGACTCCTCCGACTTCTGCTGGCGGGCGATGCCGAAATCGAGCACCCGCACCACTCCGTCGTCGGTGAGGATGGCGTTCTCCGGCTTCACGTCCCGGTGGACGATGCCCTGGGCGTGGGCCGCCGCGAGCCCTGAGAGCACCTGCCGGACGATGGCCACGGCCCGTCCCGGAGCGATCTTCTTCTCCCGCTCCAGCAACGCCCTGAGCGACACGCCCCGCACCCTCTCGTAGCCGATGTACGGGATGCCCCATCGGTGGCCGCTCGTCACCACCCCCACCACGTTGGGGTGGAAGACGATGGAGGCGACCCGGGCCTCCCGCTCGAACCGGGCGCGGCTCTCGAAGTCGCGGAAGAGCGACGGGGAGAGGAACTTCAGGGCGATCTCCCGTAGCGTCGCCGTCTCCGTCGCCGCCAGCACCACGGACATGCCTCCGACGCCCAGCGGCCCGTCGATCCTCAGCCCCGGCGGAGCGAGCACCTCCCTGGCATGGAGGAGGTGGGCCATCAAGCTCTCTTCCTTGGGGAGCGCGGAGGCGCCGGAAGCGGAGGAGACATCCGCACCGAAGTACGTCTCCATGAGCGTCTCGATGCGGCGCTTCTGCCTCTCGATCTCGGCGGATCGATACCCGCTCGCGACCAGCGCGGCGACCAGACCGCCGAGGATCGGCCCGAGCGGATTGACGTAGACGCACCACCCGTCGAAGACGAGGTACGCCCCCCCGGCAGCGGCCAGAATGAAGAGCGGCGCCAGCACCACCACCCGCTGCGGCGACAGGGTCCAGGCCAAGAACGCCGCGACCGCACAGCCCGCAAGCGACAGCAGCGCCTGCCAGAGAGGGGCCACCACCCGCCGCAGCGGCTGGCCACCGAACGGCGGATACGCCGCGATCAGCGCCAGCACGTTCTGCCCGTGGATCTCCACGCCCGAAAGCCGGTTGACCCGGTCCTGATGGAACGGCACGTAGAAGGCGTCGCGTTGGTCCAGGCGAACGTTTCCGAGGATGACGACGTTGTGCCGGATGGCGGTCTCGGGGACCGTGCCGGCGAGGACCTCCTGCCAGTCGTACCGGGGAACGGTGTGGGCGGGCCCCTGGTACTGGCACAGGGTGTTGCCGTTGGCATCGATCGGAACGTCGATGGCGGCCTGGGCGCCGTCGCCTGGCCCGTCCTGGATGCGGAGCCCCCGGTCCGACGCCGTGATCGCCCCTGGCTGGCCGGCCCGGGCGCTGATCAGGTAGCTCGCCAGCACGAGGGAGAACGAGTACCGGGTCTTGAACCCGGGCCGGGGAAAGTAGTGCTGCACCCGGCGGACCCTTCCATCGGTGAGATCGACCGGCAGATTGGCGTGTCCCAGCGCCGCGGCGGCCTGCTCGAGGCCGCAGCAGGGGTAGTGCTCCGTGGTCCCCGCGAGGTCGTGGTACGCGATCAGCACCACCGGACTCGCTTCCCTGATCGCCTGGGCCAGGTGGACATCGTGGGCGGACCTGTCCACGTCGCCGAACATGACGTCGATCCCCAGGACCCTCGGCTTGAGAGATCCCAGCTTGCGAACGAGCTGGGCGAGCCGCTGCCGATCGATGATGGCGTAGGGGTCCCGGTCGCCCGACGAGACGTCCACCAGCACGACCTGACTGGACCGGATCGTGTGCGGGCCCTCACCCGGGTTGAACTCCATGGGGCCTGCCGGCGGCGGGAGCCTGAGGGAGTTGAAGAGGTCGAGCGCCCACCGCTCCCAGGGGTTCCAGAGGTACCCGTGGAACAGCCAGGCCAGCATCAGCCCCGCGAGGCAGACGAGCCCAACCCTGGCCCGGTCGAAAGCCATGGAGCCGACCTGCTAGCCTTTCAGACCTGTCCGACAGAGTTGACCGGAGCCCGGACGCCGCGCCGACCTGGCGGAGTCCTAGAAGCAAGACCCATGAATCAAGCCACAGGCCCCCCCAGGGAGCGAAGCGACCGGTCGGGCGGAGCTCCGCTCCGCACGAGGACGGGGGGTGGGGCGGAGCCCCACGTTACATGATGACAACGTCCGTGACCCTCCCCGCCGTGCTTTATTCAGGGGTATTGGTCCTAGAAGCCAGAGATGTTGGGCTTGTTGGTGCGGGCGAACCACTCGGCCTTCTGAGCCTGGAGCTTCGCCGCATCCACCGGCGCCTGTCCCTGGATCCGCCCCTGTACGACCACCGCGGAGGTGCCTTCCTTGAGCGATGCGATCGTCTGCGGCGCGTGCTTCTTGCCCACGACCACCACGGCGGGATCACCCTGGGCGAACAGATCGACCTCGCCCTCGTACACCGTGACCTTCACCTCGCGGTCGGCCACGTTCACGTCGAACATCGTCCCCTTGACGGCCGCCACGACGCTCACCGTCGCCACCTGAAACCGGTGGACCTTCTTCTCGCCCTGGACCTGGAGAGCGAACGCGGCCAATCCCTTCTTCAGGGTGACCATGCTCGCCCCGTGGCTCGCTCCGGCGAAGCTGGCCTTGTCGACCACCAGCTCCGTCTCGGCATCGATCGTGTAGGCGTGCAAGCCGGTCTTGATCGTGGCCTTGCACCCCAGGTTACCGGTGAGCGTGTCGCCCACCATCACCTTCTCGGTGCCGCCCTTGTTGACCCTGTGGTGAGACGAACCACGCGCGATGGTGGCGCTCCCCTCGTCCACGATGAGCAGCCCGATGACCTCCCCGCCCCCGCATCCCATCTGGAACACGATACAGGCGGCCATGACGAACACGAGCAACCTGCAGGACCGGTGAAACCGCATCATACAGGGAAGGTTAACATGGGAGAAAACAGTCAGCAACTTGGTGACGGAGACCGGGGTCCGGCGGTCGGCAGGCCACGGCTCCGTCTCGCCCCGGACCGGCCGTTCCCCTGTCCCCGGACGCGGCGTGATAACATGTCCTCCACGAGGGTTTCCGTTCCAGTCCCATCGCCCCGGGAGTCGCCAGTCGCTCTCCACCGCCGACCACCCGCGACCCCCGGGGCAGGTGGGCCACACTCCGCCCTGACACGAGCGAACCAGCGCGGGAGGGCCGGTCCCGCAACGAGCCCATGAACAGCAAGCTGAGCCCGATCGAGAAGAGGCTGTGGGAGCTCCTCGACGCTCCCGCAGGCGACAACAACCTGCTGAAGTTCGTCGTCATGGCGGCCGTGGCCTGGGCCGACAGGGAGATGCAGCAGGACCAGCGGGACACCATCCTCCGGGAGATGAACCGGTCGTCGCTGAAGCCGAAAGCCTGGGAGTTCCTGCAGGGGTTGCTGGAGAACGACCCGGGACCGTACTTCGCCGACCGGGTCGCTCTGCTGGTCAGGCTGACCAACCGGACGCCGGATACCCCGGAGGCGGAGCGGTTGGCGGCGCAGCTGACGCACAGCGCCGACTCCCTGGGGCCACACGGCTTCGCCATCCTCCGGAGGCTGTTCGACCCCGATGACGAGACGATCCAGGAGATCGCTCGGCTGAGGCGATCGCTGGAGGAGACGGTGTCCCCGGAGCTGGATGCGCTTCTGACGCGCCTGCTGGGTCACAGAGCCCGGGTCACCGATGGACAGAAGGCCGGCGCGATGGTGTCGCCCCGGATGGTGTCGGCCAAGCAGGCTCTCCACGATGCGCTCATCGAGGTCCGCGCCCTGGAGTTCCCGGCCGAGAAGAGCCGGCCTGCCGTCGCCATCGGCTGTGTCGAGTGCCTGGAGTTCGGCGCCGATCTGGACGAGGAGAGCGTCGCCGGCACGTTCCGTCGTCTGGCCGAGAGACCCGAGATCGAGCGCTGGGCCGACCTGCATCTGCAGGTGGCGGCGATGGCCAGGGAGCCCAGCCCGATCCAGGTGGCGACGCTGGTCTCGCAGGTCTCGGCGCAGCTTTCGTCACCGCTCCATCTGCTGGGCCTGATGGAGATGGCGTCGCTGGAGGACGAGCTGGCCCGATCCCATGGGTGGGTCGGCTGGATCGCCGGCGCGGTCCAGCAGATCCGGCTCGACCGGACCGAGATCCGACGGGACGTCTCCCCGGGCGCCTTCGAGTCCCGCCTCATCGACCTGAAACCGCCGCGGCTTCTCAGGCGTCTGGTGCCGTCGATCCAGGGCCTGGCGTTTCGCATCCTCCTCCTGGAGAACGGAAGCGACGGCTCCCTGGCTCTGGCCACCCCGGAGCCGATCGGCCAGCCCACGGTGGAGTTCGTGGGCTGGCTCGCCCACTTTCTGCCGCTGATCCACGACCCGCTCTCGACGCCGCTGCTGGACTTCGAAAAGCCCGGAGAGCCAACCTGGGTGATGGAGCTCAGGAGCGGATTCCCCGCGCACCCCGAGTCAGCGCGCCCGGTGGCGCTCCCCTCTGGCAGGGCGTTCATCGTGACCCCGTGGCTCTGGCTGCGCCTGGCCTGGGCTCTGGGTCTGGACCCCACCAGGTAGACCACGGCTCTCCGGCGGTCCGAATGGCCCACTACAAGCTGATACAGGAGCTGGGACGGGGCGGCATGGGGGTCGTGTATCGCGCCCTCGACAGCGACCTGAACCGGGAGGTGGCGATCAAGTTTCTCGCCACCGCCGAGGGCGAGACGGTCAGCGAGCTCGAGGTGGCCCGGTTCAAGCGGGAGACGGCGGTGCTGATGTCGCTCTCCCACCCGTCGATCATCAAGGTGTACGACGCCGGGGAGTCGGGGGGCAAGCTCTACTACGTGATGGAGCTGCTCAAGGCGCAAGATCTGAGGCAGCTCCTGCTGAAGAACACTCGCCTGGCGCCGCAGCAGGCGCTGGCGGTGCTCGACCAGATCCTGGATGCCCTCGACTACATCCACGACAAGGGGCTGGTCCACCGGGACATGAAGCCCGCGAACGTCATGGTGGAGGAGTCGGGTCGGGCGGTCCTCATGGACTTCGGCATCGTGAGGAAGCTCGAGGGAACGGTCCTGACGATGGAGGGCAAGGCGATCGGCACTCCCCGGTACCTGGCGCCGGAGTCGGTCAGAGGTGAGGGTGCGACGCCGCTGGTGGACCTGTTCGCCACGGGAGTCGTGGCGTTCGAGATGTTCAAGGGCGAGCCCCCGTTCGACGCCAAGTCGATCGCCGAGCTGGCCGTGAACATCCTGCAGCAGCCGACGCCGCCGCTGGATGAGCAGGCGCTGAAGCTGCCCGCCGGGACCGAGGCGATGGTCCGGAAACTCCTGGAGAAAGACCCGCAGGCTCGCTGGCCCAGCGCCCGCCAGGCGCGGCGAGCCGTGCGCCTGCTCCGCGGGATCGTCGATGACGACGAGACCGAGGAGCAGCCCGTGGCCCCGTCGACGCCCCGGGTCACCCGGGCCGGGCGCCGCGTCTCGACCCGCAAGGTTCCCGGAGTCACCGGACCGGCTTCCGGCGGCCCCGCCGGCCGCTCCCGCCTGGTCGTGGTGTTGCCTCTCATCGCGGCTCTGGTCGGGTTCCTGGCCGTCGCCGTGCCCAGGCTGCTCACTCCCCCGGCGGTCCCCGGGCCGTCGCAGCCGTCGACCTCGAGACCGTCGAAGCTGTCGATGAAGTACGTGGAGCTCGACCGGCTCGCCATCGAGTTCACGACGGCGACGCCGTGTCGCTGGGAGCTCGACCTCGGCCGTGACGCGCGACGGACCGAGAGCGAACCTGGCGTCCAGCATCGGTTCGAGGTGGAGGTCGACCCCTGGCAGCCCGCCGAGGGCATGGCTCTGGTCAGTCAGGGACAGCGTGTCGACCTGACGCCGCCGAGCTCTCCCGGTGAGCTGATCCGGCGCCTCCACCGGGCCGTGAAGAAGTATCCGGTGAGAGAAGAGACCGTGGAGAGCATCTGGGGGCGGATCCGGGAGAAGATCGAGACGAGGCATCCCGGGGTGAGCCAGAAGCGGTTCATCGAGGTGGTCCGACGGGAGCCCGCTCTTGCAGGGCCGCTCGACCAGACGGCCCTCGACATCTACAGGTTCGGCAAGGCAGGAGAGTCTCTCGGTGAGACTCTCGACGTGCTGCGCCCGTTCGTGGCCAGGGCGCTGGCGGCGAGATCGATACCCGACTCGATCCTCGAGGAGCTCGTCCACTCCCTCGGACAGCTCGACCTGGTGGACGGCCTGGCGAACTTCCTGGGAGTGCCCACCCCGTTCCGGATCCAGCAGGCCATGGCTCCCACCTTCTCGGTCCAGCTCAGACCCGCGGCGGCCATGGGGGGCGCGACGGCGATGCAGCGACAGATCCTGCCGGGCCTGGACGGCAAGGCCATCTGGCTCCTCTCCACCGAGGAGTACCGGCTCACCAGGTCGCTGGGCCGGTTCAGCAAGGAGCTGATGAGCACCGACCTCAGGCACAGGGAACGACGACAGTGCGACCGGTTCACCTTCGACGACTCCAGGAACGCCGGGGCCGGTGGCAAGCGACTCATCTTCACCCTCACCGACCTGGCGCCGCAGGCCTTCATGCGGCTGGTTCCACCCCGGATGACCGCTCACCTGCCGGTACGGCTTCCCGACGGCTCTCCGAGCAGTCCGGCCGACACGATCCGTCTGGTCGCCACGATCGCGGGTCCGATCGGCCACAAGACCGGCAGCTGGACCATCGTCCATGGCCACTTCGGATGGAATCCCGCGCGCTCCTGGTTCGGCATCGACGAGCTTCTGGTGGAGCCGCTGCCCTGACCGGCGCCGGAAAGACCGCATGCGATACAAGCTGCTGGGCGAGCTGGGCAAGGGCGGCATGGGCGTCGTCTACAGGGCGCTCCACCCGGAGCTCAACCGGGAGGTGGCGATCAAGTTCCTCCAGGGCGACGTCCAGACGATGGGCGAGGTGACGGTCACCCGGTTCCAGCGGGAGATGGCGGTGCTGATCGGCCTCTCCCATCCCGGGATCATCAAGGTCTTCGATGCGGGCGAGCATGACGGCAAGCTGTTCTACGTGATGGAGCTCGTGAAGGGGGTGGACCTGCTCAAGATCCAGATCTCCTGCGGACGGGTGCCGCAGGACAAGACGCTGATCATCCTGGACCAGCTCCTGGATGCGCTGGAGCTCGTCCACTCCAGGGGCATCGTGCACCGGGACATCAAGCCGGCCAACATCATGATCGACGAGGCGGGTCGGACGATCCTCATGGATTTCGGGGTGGTGAGGCTCTCCGACGCGACGGTGCTGACCGAGGAGGGGAGAGCCGTGGGCACGCCGCTCTACTTCTCGCCCCAGGTGATCCACGGGGCGTCGGCGGGCCCGCTGGACGATCTCTGGAGCGTCGGAGTGGTGGCCTATCAGATGCTCTCGGGGCTCTCGCCGTTCGAGGGCAAGTCGATCCAGGAGCTGGTGTGCAACATCGTCAGGCAAGAGATCCCGCGACTCTCTGATCGATGTCCCGACATCCCCGCCGAGGTGGATGCGTTCGTCCACAGGTTCCTGGAGAGGGAGCCCAGCAACCGCTGGCCCGGAGCCCGACAGGCGAGGCTGGCGCTCGAGGAGATCCGGGACGCGCGCCAGCTCTCGCATTCCGGTGGGCCACCCCCCCGGACGTCGGCCCGGCGGGCCACGGCCCGGAGGATCCCCAGGGTCACGGCGCGGATGCCGGTCTCGCGATCCGCGGCGACCGGCCGCTCGCCGTTCTGGGGGGTCGCCTTGGTTGCGGCGGTGGTGCTGGCGGCGATCGGAGCCGGCATCGGGATCTGGATCGGGGCGTCGGACGTGCCGGCCCGTGGAGCCCCCTCGAAGCCCGAGAACGTGATGGTCGGCTGGCGCGCCCTGGACCGGCTGGTGGTGGAGTTCTCCACCGGCTCGCCGGGACGCTGGGCTCTCCGGGGGCCGGGGATCGACCAGGTCGAGGGCCAGCAGGCGTCCCGCCACCGGTTCGAGCTGGCGGTCCAGCCGTTCAAGCCGCTGGACGGGCTCACCCTGGCGCCGGCGGAGATGCCGGCGGGCGCCGGCCCGGACCGTCGGGTCGACGTGACGCTGCCGCCGTCGCCGGCCGACTGGGTGCACAGGCTCGGCCAGGCCGTGCGGGCGTCTCGACTGACGCCGGAACGGGTCGACAAGGCGTGGGTCAAGGTCCACATGGCGCTGATCAAGCGCATGAGGAGCTACAACGGCTCCGATGCCGCGGAGATGGTCCGCCGGGAGCCGCACCTGGTCGCGCCGCTGAACGACCTCGCCGCGGAGACGAAGGCCCAGGTGGGAAAGGCGCTGGACGGGGTGAAGCCGTTCGTCCCGGCCCTTCTCATGGCGGACGGTGTGCCGGACGGTCTCCTGGAGGAGCTCTTGAGGGCGCTGGCTCGCCTGGACTTTCTGGACGGCACGACCAGCTACCTGGGTCTGCCGTCGGTCATCGGCGTCCACGAGATCCTCGAGCCGGCGTTGAAGACCTCCCTGCAGACCGCGCTCCACCCTCCTGGTTCCGGGCCCGGGGTCGTCAGAGCGTTTCCGCCCCCCAGGGAGGCAGGGATCGTCCTGTTCCGGGAGGGCGAGCTTCCTTCGCAGGGCGGCGGCACGCTGGGTGCTCTGAGCAGCGCCGTGCTGGCCGGGCGGGTCGCGCTCAGGGACTCGGTCTCGGTGGAGAGATTCCATTTCGAGGCTTCGGTTCCGGCGGCCAGCCCCGGGTCGAGGATCCACTTCAAGGTCACGAACATGGGCACCCACGGGTTCCTGCACCTGTATCCCCCGGGGCTGAAAGAGCCTCTGCCGATCAGGTTTCCCCAGGGCAGGCACGTGAACGCCAACCAGACCGTCTGGCTGACGGTCCAGCTGACCGGGGCGCTGGCCCACCGCCCCGGACGCTGGACCGGCAAGAGCACCCATGCGTTCAGCACCACGGAGCGCTGGGTGTTCGTCGTGAACCAGGTGCTGGTGGAGCCGCTGTAGCTCTACGTATGCGCCCCGGTGCCCTTGATCTCCTGGGCGGTTCGTTTGTGGTCGGCGAACAGCTCCGAGAGCTCCTGGACCTGGCTCTTGACCTCATCTTCCGGCAGCGTCGTGAACCGGCCGTCATCCATGAGGACGCGCCCGCCGGCAACGACGTGACGCACCTCGTTACCGTTGGAGGCCCAGACCAGGTTCTCCACCACGTTGTCCTCCCGGGTCGGCGTCAGGTTCGGGGAGGTCAGGTCGAGGAAGATCAGATCGGCGTCTTTCCCCTCCTCGAGGCTTCCGGTGTTGAACCTCAGGAACCGGGCCGGCTCGATCGTCACCAGCTCGAGCACCTTCTGGGCCGGGAGCACCCGGGCGTTCTGGTGGAGCGCCTTCTGGTACTGCGACGCCAGCTTGGCCGCCATCAGCATGTTCTGGTTGTCGGCGCTGCCGGAGCCGTCGGTGGAGATCACCACCGGGATGCCCATCTCCATCATCCTGACGATCGGCGGCATGCCCGACCCCAGGATCGTGTTGGCCAGCGGATTGTGAACGATCTTCGTGCCGGTCTCCCTCAGGATCTCCAGGTCCCGGTCCGTGCAGTTCACCTGGTGGGCCAGAATCGTGTTCGGATCGAGGAACCCTATGGAGTGGCAGTACTCCACCGGGGTCTGGCCGTAGGTCTCCCGGAACCACCGGGTCGTGTTGGGCTCCTCCGACGAGTGCATGTGGATCAGCGTGCCGTGCCGGTTGGCCCACGCCTTCAGCGCCTTCAGCTGGTCAGGGCCGTTGGAGAAGTCCTGGTCCGGGCCGGGGACGATCCAGGTGCGTTCGGCCGTCCCGAACAGCTCCCGGTACCGGTCCATCCGCTGGACCGACCCCTCCGGCGTGTCCAGGATGCGGGGGTCGTAGTTCCGGTCCTGGGCGCCCACGGCCACGATCATCTTGGTGCCGGCCGCCACGTTGGCCTCGACGATCTCCTGGACCCGGTACTTGTTGTGGTTGCAGTGGTGGACCATGGACGAGGTGATCCCGTAGTAGATGTCGTCCAGGCGGGCCTTGAGGTACGTCACCAGGTTGGGCGACCTGCCGAACCGCTTCTGGAGCTCGTCGCGTCGCTCGTTCATGAACCCGGTGAACAGGTTCACGGCGTGGTCCAGCCACTCGGTGAGCGGCTCGTCCTTGGCGACGCCGATGATCGGCGACTCGTGATCGTGGCCGTGGGCCTTGACGAAGCCCGGCATCACGACGCCCGCAAGACACGGTATGTCGCTGGCCCTGTAGACCCTCCTCCGGGTGGCGCCGATGACGTGCAGGTCAGGTCCGTGCTCCTTGACGATCCGCGTTCCCACGGCCTCGGAGTACTTGCCGACCTCCTTGATGGAGCTGGCGTCGGTCAGCACGTAGCCGTCGCTGATCCGGGTGGACCTGCCGAGCCGGTCGCTGATCGGGAGGAGGAACTTGCTTCTGATGAGCTTGAATCTCTTGTCCATGGCCAGCCTCTCTTTGCCACGAGTCGGTCCTGCGACTCCATGCTATCACACCGTCGATCGGCCGGGTGACCGAGGCTGCGGGGCCGGATCGCCTGGAGCGTGTCCGCCCCCCGGTCACGAGGCCGAGCGAGACGAAGGCCGGCAAAGAAGACGAGAGGAAGGACCGGAGGCGTACTGCCCTCGCCCTCGCGCCAGCTCGCAAGCCAGGCCTGAGCCGGGGAACGGCCCGGATCCTGGAGCCGATCCCAGGGCGCGGGGGGCCATGCTCAAGGCGGGCGAACAGGGGCCGCGCAGACTCGCGCGCGTCACTCGACGATCGTGCGGAGTAGCAGAGGAGCGCCGCGTACACGTACGTATCAACCTGATGTTGTCGTACGTGCGGTCCAGGGAGTATACTCGGGCGCATGAACGCCACGCGGAGAAAGCCTCGACCTGGTGTGTTGACGGCCTCGCGGCTCAGGGAGAACATCTATCAGGCCTTGGACCAAGTCCTCGAGACCGGGATTCCTCTCGATGTCGAGCGTCGAGGTCGGAGGCTTCGAATCATCCCCGTAGACCCTCCATCCAAGCTGGCTCGTCTGGTCACGAGGTCCTACCTGAAGGGGGATTCGGAAGACCTCGTTCACCTCGACTGGTTCGCGGAATGGAAACCTTGCGATGTACCTTGATACCCACGTGGTAGCCTGGCTGTATGCGGGCAAGGTCGGTCTGTTCCCGCGACGCGCCCTCCGGGAGCTCGAACGCCAAGAACTGCTGGTGTCACCGATGGTCGTGCTGGAGCTCCAGTATCTGTTCGAGTTTTGCAGGGTGACGGAGCCGGCTGACGCCGTTGTCGGTGACCTTCAGCGTCGAGTTGGCCTCCGGATCTGCCAGCACCCTTTCCCGGAGGTGGCACAGGCCGCGCTGGACCAGGCCTGGACGAGGGACCCGTTCGATCGGATCATCGTGGCCCAGGCGAATCTCGAGTCGCAGCCACTGCTCACCAAGGACGCTCTGATCAGAGATCACTACGAGAAAGCCATGTGGGACTGAGAGAGCGCCCTCCGGATAGTGTCCCGCCTGGAGCGTATGACCAATTGAGCAATCGCGCCGGACCCGGGTGCGTACACACCGACACCTTGGCACTCTCGGGACCGGGCACCACTGGCCGGCAGACCATCCACCGGATCCCGACGGTACATGGTCGCTGACGGTCTCCTCGCCCACGGGAACTCACTGCTCGGCGCCCCGTCGATGGGACCTCGAGTTTCCTACAAACCCGGATGACAACCTGTCGGTCCATCTGGTACAGATGCGGAGCGAACCGCTGCTCCGGCTGAATCCTCTCGCTCCCGACGGAGAATGTGCCTGCCCTGCTGGCGCGAGGCGGTTGAAAGGACTTCCAGATCCTCATGAAGTATCGGCTTGCCGGGGTGTGCCGTCGGTTGTCACGTGTCGCGATCCTCGTGTCGGTGGTTGGGTGGTCACTCCACGCGGGGGGCGCACGCGCTGCGCGGGGAGAGCCGGACTGGCCGAAGGGATACACGCTCTGCAACAGCGAATCACCGGTCACGTCGCCCGATGGCGTGCTGGGGTTCATCATCCCGAACTACGATGGCTACAGGAAAGGCGACCGCTGCAGGCTCGTGAACCTGAAGACAGGTACGGTGGTTCACCAGATCGAGCACGGCGAGTACTGGACCGACCTCAGCCACGGTGGAATCTCGCCCTCCTGGAAGCGCGATCCTGCCCACCCTGGCGGCTGGCACTGCGTGGTGGAGTTCTTCGGCAAGTGGCAGCCGCGCAACGTGACGCTGCTCGAGATCGGCCCGGGATCGCGCTGCGTCGAGACCGACATCTGGGCCCTGGTCGAGAGCGACACCGCAAGACGATTTCGCGGCACGATTCCGGACAGATCGTTCAATGACTACTACGCATTCATGCTGACCGAGACGCAGATCCAATGGGAGGGAGCCGAGGCATTCGTGATCAAGGCCATCCTGGACTCCAACCCCAAGGACCTGACGGACAAGCCGAAGCACAGCTGTCAGGTGACCGCCCGGTATGACGTACGCAGGCATTCCCTGAAGGTCACGACCGGCAAGCTCGAGGTGCGCAAAGCGCCCCCTTCGGGGAGGTAAAGGAAGGTCAGCGGTTCTCGCGCTCAGGCGACTCGCGGAGAAGGGAGCGGGGCTCCCGCGGGCGATCCGAGCTCGTGCCTCACCACCTTGGAAGGCACGGTCATTCGGCTCGAAGAGGCCTCGATGATCTCACTCAGCAGCCAGATCCAGAGGACCCTGGAGCCGGTTCCGGATCCAAGGGCCTTCCTGGGCACGGAAGGGGAGTATCTCCGGAAACGCCCGCCGTCCTGTGGAATTCCGCCAGCGATCGCATCTTCGCGACCAGTTGCTCGAGCTCCCCGAGGAGCGGGTGCTCCCAGCCCTCTCCGAGCACGCGGGCGGCCTCGGCGTAGTACCAGAGGGTGCCGTCGACCTTGCCCTTGAAGCGCTCGAGCGCTCCGGCCCCATGAACCAGGAGCTCCGCGACGATCGATCGAGCGTTGTGGACCTTGTCCGCGGCACAGACGAGGCGCACGTCCGGCGGCGCGGCTCTCAGATGACGGAGATGCTCGACCTTGCGCTCCTTCCAGCTGGCCTTGGCAGCAGGGTCGGCGACCGTGGAATCGCTGGTGGACTCCACGATCCGGGCGACCTCGGGGCCGAACTCCCGGGCGATCCGCCGGGCGGTCTCCTCGCCGCCCTGATCCTCGACGGCGTCGTGGAGCAGAGCCGCGATGACCTGCTCCTCGGTGCCCCCACCCTCGGCGACGAGGGCAGCCACCGCCATCAGGTGGGCCACGTACGGGATCCGGGTCCCCTTGCGGTACTGCCGCTGATGGAGTTCATGGGCGAGGCTGAAAGCCTGGTCGAGCCTCCTGGTGAACATCGAAGGGGTTCCTCCTTCGCCCTCGCGGTCGAGGGCAGTCATGCCCGGCGCCCAGCCCCGGTGCGGGGAGCGACGGCCTCTATCGAGGCGACCGGGCCGGCGTGGGCGGGTGCGGCATCTTGAGCTCCATGTTGAACGTGTCGAGCGCCTCCCGGACAGAGATGTCGCTCTCCTCGAGTCCCGCGGCCTGGGCCTTCTGAATCGCCTCGGTGAGGGGACTTCCAGGGTTCGTCGTCGCTGTCCCTCCTATGCGCCAGACACCTCACCAGTAGCTCATGCGGTGGAGAGCGCGCGTCGCCTCCCGGCGAACGGCGTAGTTCTCGTCCGACTGCGCCGCCTTCTCGAGGTGCGCTTTCGCCCGGACCGCCAGAGAGCCCATCTTCCCCAGAACCAGGGCCGTGTGCTGGCGGAGAAACCAACCGCTCGCCGTGAGCGAACTGCGCACGGCGTCCACGATCTCGGGTGTCGGCGCGAACGTGCGCAGGGCCTCGACGGCCTGCCAGCGAACGTCCTCGTTCGCGTCACCGGCGAGCTCGATCAGGATACCCGTGGCACCGACGGCCTTGGGCCCCAGGGATCCGAGCATGCCTGCGACTCCGGCCCTGACCCGCGCATCCTTGTCCCGCCGGAAGCCCTCCACAACGGCCGCCGCCGACTCGCAGGCGCCCTGCTTCTGGAAGCACCCGGCGACGTGCATCGCTTCGTCATAGGTGAGACCGCGAAGGGCATCCCGGACCGAGGCGGCCGGCACGTCGAGCCTCGCCAGGATGGTCGCGGCCGGCGCCGAGCTGATTCGCCCTTTCAGGCTCTTGGCCAAGGCCGGCAGGAGCCCGGGGACCTCCTTCCCGAACCTCGAGATCGCTTCGACGTAGAGAGAGCTTGCGTACCCATCCAGCTCCTTTACCAGAGTCGGCAGAATCCGGCTGGAGTTGGGGTTGATCCGCACCAGAGCCTCGAACGCCTCGGCTCTCGCCTCCGGTACCGGGTCGTCGAGCCGCGCGGAAACCGCGGCTTCCCAGAGCCGTGCACGTGCTTCCAGAGAACCGAACGCCCGCAGCGCCTGCTGCCGTCGATCGTGCCTGGGGTGCTTCAGCTGTTCGAGGACCGGGCCGACGGACCGGCCGATTTCCACTCCTGTGCAGAAGAGAGCGATCGCCGCATCCTCCTGGTCTTGGCCCTTCTGTGCGGCCAGAGCAGCGAGCATCGGCGCTGCGGGGGCCGCGCGGGGACCGATCCGGGTCAACCACTCGATCGCCTCGAGCCGCACCCACCAATCGGGCTCCTTGAGCATGGCCACCAGAGCGTCCACAGCCTGGTCCGATCGTGCGGCCAGTCGGCCCAGTCCGCGCGCCGCGGTCCGCCGGAGGGCCGCGTCGGGCGCCTTCGACGCCGCCTTGAGCTCGTCAAGAGCAGCGCCCTCGTTCCCGTGCTGGACGAGCGTGTTGTACGCTCTCTTCTCGAGGTTGCCGTCCGAGTCGCCGATCGCCGCCAGGAGGGTGGGGACGACGAGCGGCCTTGGAGCTCCGATCCTGAGCAGCGCCTCGGCGGCCGCGAGCTTGAGCGGCCAGTCGCTGGAGGCGAGCAGCTTCGATAGCGCCGGCATCGACTCTTTCGCCGCTGGTCCGATCTGACCGAGACAGTCTGCGGCCTCACGCGGCAGGCCGAATCTCTTGCTGTTCAGCGCCTCGACGAGGCGAGGCACGGCGGAGGCCGCCCGGGGCCCGAACTTGCCCAGGCTCTGGATGCATGGGTACTGGAGCCGCTCGAGCGTCGATGCGCGGACCAGGGCGGGAACCACGACGTCGCTTCGGGCCCCGATCTTCCCCAGCGCCGTTGCCGCGGCTTCCGCGGTCCGATCGGGTCCCCGCTCCAAGAGCCCGATCAGAAGCTCGACGCACGGTTCCGCGGCCGGTCCGACCTCGCCGGCAGTGGTTGCGGCCGATCGCCGGACCAGGTCCGTTGGATCTCCCAGGGCGCGCACCAGGCACGGTATCGCCGTGGTGAAAGCAGCCCCGAGCCGGCCGAGCTCCGCCGCGGCTTCACAACGGAACATCGGATCCGCGTCGTCGAGCGCTCTGCACCAGCATTCGGCCGCGCGCAGAGCGTCCCTGGCCGCGTCGGTGTCTCCACCACGGGCCATGGACACCACCAGGAGGCCGAGCAGCAGCAGACCGGCGCATCGGGAAGCCACGGAGTCCCTCCTTGGGATGAACTTTGAAGGGTACGAGGCAGCACTGCTCCCAGGGTAACACAGCGGCCACGCTGCCCGTGCAAGGCAGAGCGCATCCCGCCTCGTGATCGCCCTTGCAGGTGGGCTGGCAGATCTGGGGGATGGCGTACCACGGAGCCTGACAGCGGGGCGCACCGCCGGGCTTGCGTTCACCGTGGCGAATGGTACCCTGGCGGTGGAACGATGAAGAAGGCCATCGTGCAGGCGAAACGGTCGATCGGTGTCTGGAACGAGTGGGGGAGACCGAGGGAAGCCGCGATCGGCCGGGCCTGCGATCAGGCCGAGCCGGGGTGGCTGTCGGACGAGGGCAACGAGGAGCTGAGGCATTGGGCGGGGGATTCGACGCGCATCTCTCGCGAACTCCAGCGGTGCGAGCGCCCTTTCAGGTACTTGTGATCCCGTTCCGCCGCAGGTCGGCCGATCTCGAGTTCGCCGTGCTCCGCCGTGCCGACACCGGCTGGTGGCAGTTCGTGGCCGGAGGCGGGGAGGATGCGGAGACACCGCTCCAGGCGGCGCTCCGGGAGACCGTGGAAGAGGTCGGTATCTCCGGCCCTGGCCCGCTGATTCCGCTCGACTCCATGGCCACGATTCCAAGGGACAGCTTCGACGCTGCTTCGCTCTGGGGTCCGAGCGTCTACGTCGTGCCCGAGCACTGTTTCGCCGTGGACGCGACCGACCGGACTCTGGTCGTCTCCGGCGAGCATACGGAGCTGCGCTGGGCGTCGTACGAAGAGGCGCGGACACTTCTCAGGTGGGACAGCAACCGGAATGCGCTCTGGGAGCTGAACGAACGGTTGCGGGCCTCCGCCAGGAGGGGCGAGCAGTAGACCACCAGGTTCTCCAGAACTTCCCCCGCACGGGGAAGCGGTAGTCTCAGTTCTGCGACCACCGCTCGGTGCTGAGCAAGGGCCCGACTGGAACGGTCGTCACCATCCTTGATCCATCGCCCAACTTCCGGTATCCTCGACACCCGGTCGGTCCTGCTGATATCATCCTCCATGCGCTCCCGGGCCTAGACCACCCGGGGGTTCGGGCGCAAGCTCGGGGACCCCTCGTCGCCACCGAAGAATGAGCCTGCGAGTGACTGGCTCCAACGAGAACTTCCCCTCGTCGAGGATTGGCCCTCTCACGAAGAAGCAGAAGCCGTGTCACTCGTCACTCCCGGAGTCGAACCATTCCCTCTTCCTTCCTCTTGGACTTGGCTGAAGCTATCCCGACTCGGTGTTCTTCAGTGGGGGCACTCCCTCGAAGTCGAACGATGAGTACTGGAAGGGGGACGTCCCCTGGGTCAGCCCCAAAGACATTCGGGTGAGCACCTCGCCGGGGCGCTGACCAGGATGACTGCGGAGGGTGTTGCATGACGGACGACTTCTTCGCGGAGGCAAGAGAGCAATCCAAGGTCAAGACCGCGCTTGTGGAGAAGTACTTCGCCGCCTGGTCCAAGATCATCTCGAACCAAGTGAAGAAGTTCGGGAAGAAGCTTGCCTACGTGGACCTCTTCGCTGGTCCAGGACGCTTCAACGATGGGACACCATCCACCCCGATCCGGATCCTCGAGCGTGCCATTGCCAGTCCCGACCTCCGCGAGATGTTGGTCACGAAGTTCAACGATGAGAACCCCCAGTTTGTGGAGCTCCTGTCCCAGCACATCAAGGCCATCCCCGGTGTGGGGTCGCTCCGCCACGAGCCCACCATCACCAACGTACAGGTCGGCCATCAGATCGCCGAGGACCTCAAGTCGATCCACCTGGTGCCCACTCTCTTCTTCGTTGATCCCTGGGGCTACAAGGGACTGTCACTGGACCTCATCTGGTCGATGATCAAGGACTGGGCTTGCGAATGCATCTTCTTCTTCAACTACAGCCGGATCAACATGGGGCTCGCGAACCCGGTCTTTCGTAACCACATCGATGTGATCTTTGGGCAGGATCGTGCGGACCGTCTCCGAGCCTGCGTTTCGACCCTGTCCCCGGCCGAGAGGGAGTCCTCCGTGGTCCAAGAGATCGGTGAGGCCCTCGTGGCGCTCGGAGCACCCTTCGTGCTCCCGTTCCGGTTCCGATCTCCGGAGACGAACCGTATCAGTCACCACCTAGTGTTCGTGAGCAAGAACGTCCTCGGCTACACCATCATGAAGGACATCATGGCCGCCGAAAGCGCGGCCCGGTCCGGTGGCATTGCCTCTTTCGAATACAACGAGGCATTGGGGGGACAGGGTCTGCTGTTCGGCTACGCCCAGCGTGTGGAAGAGCTTGGGGATCTCATTCTGGAGAAGTACGCGGGGCAGACCATCTCCATGGAGCAGGTCTTCCAGCAGCACCACATCGGGACTCCTTTCGTGAAGAAGAACTACAAGGACGCGCTCTTGGTCCTCGAAGTGCAAGACCGCGTTCAAGTCGATCCGCCAGTCCATTCCAGGATGAAGAAGATGGGGAAGCCAACCTTCGGGGACCAAGTCCGGGTGACGTTTCCGCCCAAGGGAGGATCATGATGGCCAAGTCCTCGATCGAGTGGACCGAGTCCACATGGAACCCGCTCACCGGCTGCACCAAGATCAGCCCCGGCTGCAAGAACTGCTACGCCGAGAGGATGGCAAGGCGCCTCAAGGCGATGGGCCAACCGAATTACCGGAACGGATTTCAGCTCACGTGCCACGAGCACGTGCTGGAGCGCCCCATGACCTGGAAGAAGCCTCAGATGGTCTTTGTGAACTCGATGAGTGACCTCTTCCATGAGGCCGTACCCTCGGAGTTCATCCTGAAAGCCTTCAGGGCGATGAAGATGGCCCACTGGCACACCTTCCAGGTCCTGACCAACGGGGACTATACCTACCGGATCGACCACCTCCGGGGCACCGGGGCGAAGCTGAGGTTCCTCTCCCTGGAGCCGCTACTGGGCCCGGTTCACGACATCCGGTTCTCCGGGATCGACTGGGTGATCGCGGGGGGAGAATCCGGACCGGGAGCAAGACCGATGGCACCCGCCTGGGTGGTCGAAGTCCGTGACCAGTGTGTGGCCGCCAAGGTGCCCTTCTTCTTCAAGCAGTGGGGCGGGTTCCACAAGAAGCGGGCGGGACGGCTCCTGGAAGGGCAAGCCTGGGATGAGGTTCCGACAAAGTTCGGAAAGCGCCCACGGGACACTGCTACTGAGCTCGTTCCTGAGGACCGCAGCGAGAGGACTGATGGCTGCTCCAAGCACTGCCAGTCTGTGCCTCGAATCACGGCAGGGCCGCGCACGAGATCCTCCGCTAGGCCGCACGAGTGAGGTCAGGAAGTGTACAGTCTTCTTGTCTCTGCTCTACTTGGGTGGGCCATTGGAGCGTGTCTACTCATACTCACCCTGATCACCTGCATCGCCGTGCGACTCTCAAGGAGAGTCTCCGCCCTCGACGGAAGATCCCGCGCTCTCCTTTCGCTTTGGCGGCATGACATTGACGACTTGCGGTTACGAGCCCTCCTCGCCATGACCTCGGTGGACACTGTCCCCGAAGGCGGCCCCGGTCACGTTGATCCTCCCTGCAAGCCCACAACAGCAAGCAAGGCAGTGGACACGGGGATCGAGCGGATGAAGGCTCTTGTGGAGGCGCTGTTCACTGCGGAGTTCTGGCTTCGCAAGTACCGTACCCGCGGGGATGCGCGGGCCGAGCAGGGCGCGGGCCGCTCCTCCTCGGAATATCACTCGATGGCGAGGGATCAACAGGCCACGATCGACAGCCTGATCGCCGAGCTGGGCGCGCTTCTCGGACCGGATGGCGGTCCGGGCCTCCCACTCTCCCGGCCGCTCGAGGAGGCCGGTCGGCAAGCGGCGCTGCTGCGCTCCGTCGACGATCTCCTGTCGTTCGAGGACGCCTGCTTCCACGCCAGACACCCGGCGTGGGCCGCTCACGTCGATAGGTTCCGGAAGGCCCACGAGCGCTGGAGGACGGACCCTCGCTTCTGCGCCATGGCTCCCCGGTTCCTGCCGATCCAGACGGGCTGGACCGATTGACCGTCCGCTTCGAGACCCCAGGGTGGCCGGCTCGACGACTCCACGTCCATCGTGGCCCGTGGAAACAGGCCACCGCCTGATCGAGAGGTCAGCCCCCCGAGCCAGGTGAAGGACCCTGGAGAGCCCCACCGCTCCTATCGCTGCGGGGTGGCGACCGCGGGCTTGAGGATGTATGTCACGGAGTTCCCGGAGCGGGCCTCCTCGACGGTCAGCCCGAGGAGCGCCGCGATGAGAAAAACCGCTTCCAGCGGCCTCACGCCCCTGAGCGCCAGCCGCATGCTGACCCGGACCGTCGGGTCCACCAGAGCGTTGAACCGGCCCAGGACCGCCACGGTCGATACGATCTGGGAGACCGGCACGTGCTGCTTGAAGACCAGGTCAGCCACGGACGAGCTCTCGACACCGGCCGGCAGCTTGGGTGAGACCGTCTTCCCCTGCGGCACCACCAGGTAGGTCTCCGTCGATCCCTGGGCGAGCTTCACCGCCACCACGGCCAGATTGCACATCTTGGCGACCTGGTTCATGGCGTCCACCGGCTCGACGCCTTTGAGCGACAGGCTGATCTGCTGCCTGACCAGCGGGCTCACCATCACGTTGAAGCGCCCCATGGAGCCAAACGTCTGGAAGATCAGGCTGACGTCGGTCTCCTGCTTGAAGTGGAACTCCGCGGCCAGCGACCGGGCCACCCCGTTCACCATGGCCAGCCCGATCATGAGGACGGCGATCCATACGGCGAAGCGATTCATCGAGCCTGCTCACCTCTCCCTTGCCAGTCTCCCAGCAGCGCGAGCTTGCCGATGGCCTCACGCAGCTCTTGATGCCGTTCGCCCATCCAGGCCATCCTTGGCGACGGTCATCGCTGCCACATCGAACGCAGAGGATACCTCGCCCTCGCGCCAGCTCGCAAGCCAAGACCCGGCGCCTCGCCGGGTCCGAGTCGCAAGACCCGGCGCCTCGCCGGGTCCGAGTCGCGCCCCCCCGAGCGCGACTTCAAATGAATCCCCTCCACTCCACCGGCCAAGACCCGGCGCCTCGCCGGATCATGAGCCGCCGGATCTTCGCTTGCTGGACCGGGGGCTCCACGGTAGAATGGCGGCGGCTTGCCTTCGGGAGCCCGCTCCTGGCGAAACGACGAGCGCTGGACCGCCACCCTCGGGCCGTTCCGGGCGCCGCTGGTCTCGGGCCCCGATGGATCGACGGGAGGAACTCCGGTGGCCCACGCCAAGGTGAGAACCGACGCTCGTAGAAACCTGAGCCTGAGGCTGGCGCTGGACAAGGCGCGAGACGCCCTTCTCCACAGGAACCTGGCCAGGGCGCGGGGGGCCATACTCAAGGCGGGCGAACAGGGGCCGCTGGCGGTCCGGCCGACCCGACTGCTCTGGGAGATCGTCCAGCGCTGGCTCAGGGCCGTGGGCAGCGGCGAGGGCGGGCCGATGGACCCCCTCTTCACCTCGAAAGACGCCTACGCCGCCATCGACTGCGGACATGAACAGAGGAAGCGGGGACGGCTCGAGCAGGCGCTCGGCTGCTACCGGAAGGCGCTCACCCACTGTCCGCTCTCACCGGAGGCGATCCAGT
>JACQZM010000672.1 GCA_016213885.1 Candidatus Rifleibacteriota bacterium
ACGTCCCCGACCCCGTCGAGCAGCGGCTGCACCGCACCGTAGATCGTGAGCTGGTGGGTCCCGTCTGGCCACAGTTCCTCCAGCCGGGTGTCCTGTACGAACATGCTTGTCAGGTTCGCCTGTGGATCGAGGTCCGCGGCGATCACGGAGTTCCCCATCTCTGCGTACATCCACGCAAGATGGTAGACAAGCGACGTTTTGCCAACGCCCCCCTTGTTACTGAAGAAGGCGATTGTGTTCATGGTGCGCGCCTCATGGTGACACCGACGTAGCTGGCGTTGATCTCGAAGACTGCGGGAGGGTTGCCGTTCTCGGAGAGGGCCCTCTGGGCTATGGCAATGCCCACGCCAAATCGCTGAACGTAACCATACACTCGCAGAGCCTCAGCCAGGCTCGGGTTGCGGTAGTCTGCAAGGCCCGCGCGACCGAAGTTCTCCGCGGTCACCGCGCCGAAAGGCCCTCCCGGGCTCGTGATCTCGATGCGGTCATCGTACCAGGTCACGCGGACCGGGGCATGCGTGGATTCATACGACCGGTGCATCACGGCGTTGCGCACGATCTGCTGAAGAGCCACGATCGGGTAGTGGGAGGTCCTCCTTTCGGTCGATGCGGACGTGAGGTCTACCCCCGTCCGGTTGTGCGAGTTGAGCTTGGTGTCGACCTCCCGCAGGATGTGGGCCACCGTGCCGTCGATCTCCAGTTCGTCCACGATCGGGTCGGTCAAGGTCGTACCCGAGATACGCAGGAACTGCACGTACGCTCCGGGGATGAAGTCTCGCGTGCGGACTCCGAGGACGAGGAGCCCGAGCACTGTCGGCGTCGGGGCGTCGGCGGCGAGGATCATCTTGGTGGCAGCCAACCGTTGTTCGTACGTCCGCTGGTTTGCAGCCAGCACGTCGGGAGCGAAGGCGGCCGGCAGGTACTCGCTCTCGAAACGGACCCGGTCCAGGTCGCCCACGGTCGCCGAGGGCAGCGGCTGCACGTCGAAAGGCCGGTCCCGATGGCGACGCCTCTCGTTGAGGATGCGCTCATCCTGCGCTGTCGCGATGCCTCGTCTCGAGCCGATACGGATGAAGACGCGCCCACGATAGCGGACGGGTGGCGAATCGGCAGGCCACACGAGGACGATGCCCATCTCGGCTCCCGCCAGAACGCGCTTGCACACGGTCAGTGTTGGAGGCGGCAGGATGTTGCCGTCCGTCTTCAGGTCGGCCAGCTGCCTGAGGACCTCATCAGTAATGGCCAGGCCCGAAGGGTGTCCGTTATCGCGGGCGCCGACGAACAGCACTCCCGGTCTGCCGTGGTCGGGAAGATCGTTGGCAAAGGCACACACTGCCTCTCGCGCCTTTGTCGGGCTGTCCCCCTTCAGGGACTCCTTGCGCTCGGCCAAGTCGGATTCGGCCTCCGTCAGCAGCAACTCGAGCTCAGCGTCCGTGTAGGCACTCATGTTCGACTCCCGTTCGTCACGATCCACCTTCCTCGATGTGGACAGCCCTCAGGATCTGGCCAGGTTCACCTCATCCGCAAGAGCGACGACAGCGGCAGGGCGACGATGCGCGGGTCGAGCGTGACGGCCAGGTCTTTCCGCGTGACGAGGATCCCGAACTGGGACCGGTGGTAGAGCTTCTCGACGAACTGGATGAGCGCCCGGACATCTCGGACCGGATCGATCCGGGCCTGATACTCCACTTCGAGCGGGATCCACTGGTCTCCGATCCCGAGGACGAAGTCGACCTCCGGATCGCCCTGCCTCTCCGGGAGCCAGCGGACCTCGAGCCCGGGCAGACCGGTGAGGAAGTAACCGGCCGTGCTCTCCGCGCACAGCATACATGAGCCGGACGGCTGCTGGCGACACCCCCGCCGCTCAGCGAGCTCTGAGCCCGCTGGTCGCACACTACCGGGCCTGGATCAAGGGTCAGAGGGAGACGCTGGCCGGGCTCTCCGACAAGCGCAAGGACACCGCGCAGGAGGTCCTCTCCCTGGCCAGCCACGCGGTCGACCGGATCGAGGCCGGCATAGCCCTGCTGAGTCAGCCAGACGTACTCGAGGCCTGTTTCGCGCACCCAGCGCGGACCCGGAGCCCGCGGCGACCGCGGTCGACTCCGGCTATCGTTGCCGGCCGCAGCGTTTCAAGAGCACGTTCACCAGGAAGCGGCGGAACGGAGCGCTGGAGCAGCTTTCACCGCAGAGCTCCAGGTCTTCCCGTCGGATGCAACGCCGCTGACAGGTCGGAGTGCCGGCGAGACACGCGAGCGGCACCGGCTCCGTGATCTCGGTGAGAAACTCCGCCACCGGGATGTGGAAGGTCGTGTCGCACTCGGGCCGCCGGTGGGAGAAGAAGTAGACCAGCTTCCTGTCGTTGCCCGGGCCCACGAAGGTCATGCCGGTCGGGACCACCTCGGGAGATCTCAGGATGTCGCCCAGGGAGAGCCAGGACCGGCAGAGCGGGCACTGCTTGAATCTCGCATCGTCCATGGAAACACCAGAATAGCGAACCCGGCCCCGCCTCGCAAGACCCGGCGCCTCGCAAGACCCGGCGCCTCGCCGGGTCCGAGTCGCGCCTCCGAGCGCGACCTCAATCCGGATCCCCTCCTCTTTCTTTCCCGAGCGCGACCTCCAACCGGAGAGCCCGAGCGGTGCCCCAGCCTGCAGCGCCGGTGCCCTCGCCAGGTGCAGGCCGCCCCATGGCGAGGCGCGCCCGGAATCGGCTGGAAACGGCCTGCTCCGGGGTCTCCCCCGGGAGCGCCGTTCGCAGCGCGGCCGTTGGCACGCAAGCTGCAAAGCGAACGCACGAACACGGCTCCAAGGAGGTCCCCACCATGCGGTTCGTCAAGGCCAGCCCCAGCGAGTTCCTCCTGGTCAGCAGGAACGGTGAAGTCCGGAACCTGGGTACCGCTGCGTGCGCCCTCGTCTGGCCCGGGTCGAGCTGGGTGCTGATCCCCAGCACCAAGCAGGAGGCCACGTTCGAGATGACCCAGGAGACCCGGGATGGGATTCCCCTGAGGTTCAAGGGCATCATCGTCTACCACGTGGAGGACCCGGTGGCGGCGGCCCGGGTGTTCGATTTCTCCTGTGGCCAGGGGCACCGGGAGATCCAGGGCCTTCTGAGCCACATCAGCCTCGGAGAGCTCAGGTCCGTTGCGGCTCAGATGACCATGGTGGAGTGCGTTGGCCAGAGGAAGACCACGCTGACCGACGCGGTGACCAAGGCGCTCCAGGATGTCATCGTCGGTGCCGGCCCGGCAGGACGGGGCCGGTCCCAGCCCTGGGGCAGCGCCCTCGACGTCGTGCAGGTGGCCCAGGTATTCGTGGTGGATGTGGAGCTGCGGCGCCAGCTCGAGGCGGAGGTGCGGACCGCCATCAGGAGCACCAGCGACCTCGCCGAAATCGCCGCGTGCGAGAAGGTCAAGGTGGCGGAGATCACGTCCGGGCGAGCCGTGCAGCGGGAGGGGCTGGAATCGGAGAAGCAGCGGGTGGAGATCGACACCGAGAAGGCCCGCCTGAAGAAGAGGCTCGAGCTGGAGGAGATGGAGGCCGACGCTCCGGTGCGACTCGCTCGCATCGCGCAGCAGGCGGAGGTGGCCCGTCACGAGATGGAACTGAAACGCCTGGAGCTCTCGCTCAGGGAGCTGGAGGTGGAGCTCGCCCTGGTACGACCCAAGGCCGAACAGGCGATGCGCCTGGAGATCCTGCCGGTCGAGCAGACGCCGGAGATCGCCCGGGCTCTCTCCGGGGTGTTGAAGGGGGCGAACCTGTCCGTGGTCGGATCGGATCAGTCATCGCTGATCTCGACCCTGGCTCCGCTGGTGGAGTACCTCGTGGGCGCCCTGGCCCGCGCGTCCGGCAGAGCCGGCGCAGCCCCCGGGTCCGACCCCACATCGGACGAGGAGTGAGCTTCGAGGACGACCGATCCGGCGCCGGAAAACACACCAGGGCCCGGTACGGGCCCTGGTCGCTGGTCTCGCCGCGCCCACTGTCTGGCATCAGACCCTGTCATGATGCGATCCAGTGAGGGTCGGGTGACTCTTATCGCGAGATCACGAATCTACACGGCCTGGCGCAGGTCCTTGCCGGGAACGAACTTGACGACCTTGCGGGCGGCGATCTTCATCTTCTCGCCGGTCTTCGGGTTGACACCCATGCGGGCGGCGCGCTTGGCCACCTTGAACGTCCCGAAGCCGACCAGCGTCACGTCGTTGCCCTTCTTGAGGGCGGTGCGGATCGAGGCGGTGAAGCCATCGATGAAGTGGGCGGCCTGGGACTGGGTGAGACCGGCTTCCTTGGCGACGATAGCGGCGAGTTCATGCTT
Source organism: Candidatus Rifleibacteriota bacterium (assembly GCA_016213885.1). Lineage (GTDB taxonomy): Bacteria > Muiribacteriota > UBA6191 > JACPRK01 > JACQZM01 > JACQZM01. Next base: position 4,310 of record JACQZM010000672.1, read on the forward strand.
GTTCATTTGTGCACCATTCCTTTCAGTTGTTGTGTGATTTTCTCGTGAGCCCCCTGATGGTGTCAACAAATTCGTGATGAGGTCAACTTTTTTTTCTGTGTTCATGAGGGTGGAGGTGGGTCCCTGCCTCGTCGAAGCTCGTTCGATGAGGTTCTCTGAGGCGTCGTGACCGCAGGCTCTCCCTGTGCGGCCCTGGAGACAGGTGCGATCCGGTTCCGGGGAGAAGAAAGACAAATCCAGAGGCGCCGGAGCGTCTAGCCCAGCTTGACCAGCTTCATGTTGGTCTTGATGTTTCTGGTCACCGTGGCGGCCGCGCCGGCACCCTGGAGCGGCTCGGTCACCATCTTGATCCGGAACTCCGAGCTGACCAGGTACCCTTCGTTGATGGCGAAGACGATCCGGCCCTTGCCCGAGACGGTTATCTTGAGCTTCCGGGCGGTCTCCACCTCCGAGACGTGGGTCGCCGCGTCGATGACCGCCACGTCGCGTCCCTGAAGCTTCTCGATCCCCACCAGCTTGAACTTGGTGACCAGGTAGACCGGGAGGTCCGTGGTCGGTGGAGCCGTGTAGGTCCAGGTCTCCCCGGTCTTCACCGGGTAGTTCGGCAGGATCACGTCGAACTTGTCGAAGTCGGCGGCACCCTTGTTCGCCATCTTGCGGTAGCCCTTCACGTCGATGAGCTTCTGCGCTTCTTTGTCGGGCGGGGTGTACGCCACCTGCTTCCCGTTCACCGCGGTCTTGAATTCGGAGAACTGCGCCTTGACCGCCAGCACCTCCGGTCCCACCAGCTTGTAGTGGTTGGTCACGGTCTGCTCGGTCTGGACCGTGGTCTTCTGCATCTTGCCCTTGGCGTCCGGCGCGTCGTTCTCCTCCTGGACGACGGAGGAGTAGACGAGCGGCTGGCGCGCGGGCTGCTTGTAGTACAGATGGATGAGACCCGCGTCAGCAGCCAGAACCACTCCCGCGAACAAGACCCCAGATGCAATGGCCACGCAAACCGCCAGCGCTCGAACCACGACCGTCCACGCTCCTTAGCTCGGGTGACGAGAATGACGTCATGACAAGCTCCCGGGCATGTTATCACGCTGACAGAGGCAAGACCAGGACCTTCAGGGAGATCGTCACCGGGGCTGGCCGGAGCGCCTCCTGGCGACGAACGCGGACACGGCGTCCACGGTGCTCCGGAACGCCAGCTTCTCGTAGGGGATCGAGTCGAGGGGGCAGAAGGCGATATCCAGCGTCTCGTCGCCGACCCCGGGGGTGCCGGACTGGACCGTCGCGCCGAAGGCGATGAGGATGACCGGATGGCCAGGATACGAGTAGACGCCCAGGAGCTCAAGATCACCTACCGTGACCAGCGCTTCCTCCCGGGCCTCCCGGACAGCGGCCTCGGCGACCGTCTCGCCCCTGTCCATGAACCCGCCGGGGAAGACCCACTTCCCGTATCCCGGCGGGATCGCTCTCTGGAGCAGCACGAGCCCGCCCTGCCATTCGATGAGCGTTCCCACGGCCACCTTCGGGTCGAGCCAGCAGATCTCGCCGCAGCTCGTGCAGACCAGGTGCTCCGCCGGAGTCTCCCCGCAGGGCCCACGGACCAGGCGCCTCTCCAGCAGGGCGCCGCAGCACGCGCAGTGCCTGGGTTCCTTGGTCCCGGGGACCATGCTGCAGGTGGGGATGTCCATCAGCGTCTGAGCAGGACGACGGCGTCGATGTAGAGCTCGCCGACGCCCTGGGCTATGGCGGCGTTGAACCCCTGGTACGTCAGCGTCATCCGCACGTTCTCGTTCGGACCGTTGGGCGGGAAGCTCGATTCATCGGGGAAGCAGATGCCCCCGATCCGCTCCACCGACTGCTGAGGCGGAAAGCCGAAGTTCGACCGGAAGAAGTCCCGGCTCGTGATCGTCATGGGCCGGCAGGTGAAGGGCGACGGGAGCGTGGCCGCCAGAAGCTCGCCCAGGGCGATCCCGAAGATCCCGGACGACGAGTTCCGGATCGTGAGCAGGTACGCGTCGTAGTACCTCACGATCGGGGTCAGGCTGCGGGTCGCGTCGATGTCCATGGACCAGTCCATCTGGACGAACGACACGTTCGGGATGGCGTTGTTGGACGCCTGCACGAACAGCACTCCGTTGGCCGAGAACGGCGCCGGGAAAGACTGTCGGTTGAGCGCCGAGAAGTGGAGCGGGTCGTTGACCGAGCAGGTGGCGTCCTCGCCCTCGAGGTAGAAGATCCCGGAAGACGGGCCCGGTGTGGCCGCTGCCGGGGGGGACTGGGCGCCGCGACGACCGCCCGCTTCGGCCTGGACCTTGTAGTAGTAGGTCTGGCCGATCTGGAGCGTGCCGTCGGCATCGGTGAAGGCCGTGGCCGTGTTGGGCAACAACCCGGAGACGTCCTGGAAGCCGGAGTCCCGGTTCTGGCTCCTGTAGACCCGGTACCCGTCGACGGCGCCGGCCGACGCGTTCCAGATGACGACGATCTGCCCGCCGCCGCTGGAGGCGAACGCATCGACCCCCTGCACCATCGGCGGCACGTAGTAGTTCACGCTCACGATATCCGATGGCGCCGACTCGTTGCCGGTGACGTCGTAGCAGGTGATCAGGTAGTAGTCCGTCGGAAGCCCGTACGGATCCAGATACCCGAACGACAGCTCCGTGCCGATGTTCTCCAGGATCCCGACCACCCGGAACTCGCCGTCGAAGCTCTTGCCCCGCTTGATCAGGAAGCCGCCTCCGATCAGGTCGTTCGGAAGGTACTGCTGTCCGATGATGGATCCGTCGGTGTTCTGGGTGGGTCGGCCCCAGGTGAGCTGGATGCCGTTGGCCGTGGCGGTTGCCGTGACCGGGCCGTTGGCCCGGTCGTGACCCGGGGGCTTGGGAACCGTGTTGTCTCCCTCCGAGACCCTGAGCGGCCGCGTCTGGGTCCGTCGCCCCTCCGCGAGCTCCCGGGTGACCGGGGCGACCTGGTACACGTATTCGGCCCCGTTGGAGAGGTTGGCGTCGGAGTAGCCGTTGATCCCCTGCGGGACCATGGCGATGTGGTTGAAGATCGTGCTGGTACCGATCTGGTTCCTGTAGATGTTGTAGCCGAACACCAGGCTCGAGAAGTTGAGCTCCCAGGTGATGATGGCGCGGCCGTTCCCGCCGTAGCCCCTGACGTTCCGCACCTCCAGGTCCTGCGTGCCGGCGGGCAGGGAGCCCGGGATGGCGTTGACCACGGCGGCCAGATCGAACGTGCTCTCCCGGCCGTTGCGATCGAAGGCGGTGACCTTGTAGAAGAACCGGGTGTTGTTGATCAGTCCGTCCGGCAGGCCGTCGCCGTTGGTATCGGGCCCCTCGTCCTGGAAGAACGGGGCCTGGCTGTGGCCGGTGGAGCCGACGAGTCTGAAGTTCCCGGACGAGTTGTCGCTGCGGTAGACGTTGTAACCGACGAGGTCGGGCTCGCGGTTCGAGGTCCACAGGAGGCGGATGCGGCTGTCCGCGGCCATCGCCCGGACGTCCTTCACGACGGCCGGCGCCTGAAGGTCCACGATGCTCTGGATGTTGGCGTCTCCGCCGCAGCCGGCGAGAGAGACGGCGACGAGCGCAAGGCAGACGACGAACCAGGTTTGGAAGAAGGGTCGAGCGATCACGGGATCCTCCACCCTCTCCTTCGGCGTGCGGAGGCCGAAGCGTGAGCGCATCGCGGCCGGTGCAAGACAGAGGCTCTGCGGCTCTGGGGTTCGTCTTCCTCAGGGTCGCTGGGTTTTCGGGCGGCAAGGAGCCGCCGGCCCCCGATCCCAGACAGGCAGACTGTCAGCCCC
>JACQZM010000673.1 GCA_016213885.1 Candidatus Rifleibacteriota bacterium
CCCGCCGTATGGTCTCGGAGAAGGTGACGTTTCCTCCCCCTCCACGGCGAAGATGGCCATGGCCTCCTCGTCTGGAACGGGTCGTCGAGCCGGCGACACAGCTCCAGGGCGGTGGCGGAGTTGGCGTCGTGGACGTTGGAGGGGTTCATGGTATCACGCAGGTTCCTGGCCGTGAAGGGGTACGTCGTGGGCGCTGGGAGCCCCGGAGACGGTCTTTCTTCTCATCACCATGAGAACATGGTCACGACCGGTCCGGGTCGAGTCGCGCGATCGTCCCGGGGACCAGGATCCCCCAGCTGCTTCGCGGAGTCGGGCCTGTGATGAGGCATGGGCCTGGGTGCAGAGCCACCAAGGACGTGGAGGGGATTGATCTGAAGTCGCGCTCGGGAGAGAAGAAGAAAGAGGAGGGGATCCGGATCGAGGTCGCGCTCGGGAGAGAGGAAAGAGGAGGGGATCCGGATTGAGGTCGCGCTCGGGGGCGCGACTCGGACCCGGCGAGGCGCCGGGTCTGGCGACTCGGAGCCGGCGAGGCGCCGGGTCTTCGGATCTCGCCGCGCTTTACAAATGGTCGTGCCCTGGCTTTACTGGGAGCCTGCTGGGGGAGATGCCGGTGCTCCGGCCGGCCGCGGTCGGCCAGGATCCCCCGCCTGTTCCGAGGAGCCGGGTCCGCGATCGGGCCCTGGACTCGACGCATTCACGGGCGAAGAGGAGGAGAGCATGGAAGAGGTCATCGCACTGGTAGGAGCGGGCGTCGGCGGGACGGCCATCTTGACCACCCTGCTCGAGATCCCCGGCGTCGAGGTTCGCTACGTGGTCGACACCGACCCCGATGCGCCGGGCCTGCAGCTCGCCCGGAACCATGAGATCCGGTGCTTCGCCACCGAGTGCCCGCCGGAGGTCGCGGCGGACCCGGAGGTCGGCCTCATCGTCGAGGTCACGGGTTCCCAGGACGTGTTTGGCCGTCTGAGGCGCATCGCCCACTCGAACTGCGCCGTCATCGGGGCTGCGGCCACCAAGATCATCTTCCATCTGCTCGACGCTCAGGCCAAGGTGACGCGGGAGCTCCAGCGGGCCCACCTGGAGCTCGAAGACAAGATCCGGGAGCGCACCCGGGAGCTCGCCGACGTGAACGAGACGCTGAAGGAGCAGGTCGCCGAGTACGAGCGCGTCAACGCCCAGCTCAAGCAGGTGAACGACGAGAAGACCAGATACCTGGTCCAGGCGACCCATCAGCTCAAGGCTCCTTTCGCGGCTGTCCAGAGCTTCGTCGACATCGTCCTCGATGGGTACGCCGGAGAGGTCAACCCTCTCACGGCCCAGATCATGCAGAAGATCAAGATCCGGTGCGAGATGCTCAGCCGGACGATGCACGACATGCTGGAGCTCGCCCACGTCAGGTCATGCAGCGAGAACCCGGTGCAGCTCGAGACCCTGGCCGTCGACGAGATCCTGGAGAAGGTCGTCGCGGAGCATGCCCAGCCGGCCCGGAAGCGAGGCATCGAGCTCGAACGCACCCTCCCGATGGACCGGCTGTTCATCCGCGGGAACCTGGGACAGGTCTGCACGCTGTTCTCGAACCTGGTCGACAACGCCGTCAACTACTCCCACGACGGCTCCGCGGTCTCCATCCGGGTCGTTCGCCTTCCCGACGACCGTGTGGCCATCTCGGTGTCCGACCGGGGCATCGGGATCCCGAAGCAGAACCTGGAGAAGATCTTCAAGGAGTTCTTCCGTTCGAACAACGCGGTGGCCAAGCACGAGAACGGCTCGGGGCTCGGACTGACGCTCTCCCGCGAGATCGCGAGCCTCCACGGCTTCTCCCTGGAGGTTTCCAGCGAGCTGGACAAGGGGACGACCTTCACGGTCACGGCGCCGCTGGTGCTCGCCTGACGTCGGACCGATCGGCCGACCCTGAAGGTGGAGCTGTCCGGCCCGGTCAGCAGATCCGGGGCAGCTGGTCGCCCTCGAGCATCATCAGCGGCCGCAACCCGCCGATCGAGGTGCGGAGCGTCACGCCCGTGGGGGCGTCGACCACCCGGCCGATCAGCGCCGCCTCCCGGCCCGACGGGTGGGCTCTCAGGCGGTCCAGCGCCCTGGCCGCGTGAGCCTCCGGCAAGACGATCACGAGCTTGCCCTCGTTGGCCACGTACAGCGGGTCCAGGCCGAGAAGCGCGCACGCCGTCTTCACGGGCCGCCGGACCGGGATCGCCAGCTCCTCGAGAACGATGCCGACCCGCGACGCCTCGGCGATCTCGTTCACCGTGGTGGCCAGGCCTCCCCGGGTCGGGTCGCGCATGACGTGCAGCGGGAGGTCGAGGTCGACCAGTGCGAGGAACAGCGCCGCCAGCGGCGCCACGTCGCTCGAGAGCTCGCCCTCCAGCCCCAGCCCCTCCCGGACGTTCATCACGGCGGTGCCGTGGTCGCCCACGGTGCCGGTCACGAGCACCGCGTCGCCGGGTCGGGCGTTGGCGCCGCCGACGTCCAGGCCGGGCCGGATGAGGCCCAGACCCGCCGTGGAGATGAACAGCCCGTCGGCCCCGCCTCTCTCGACGACCTTGGTGTCGCCGGCGACGATGGAGGTCAGCGCCTCGTCGGCCGCCCGGCGCATGGAGCCGGCGACGGTCTCCAGAAGGTCCAGATCCAGCCCCTCTTCGAGGATGAACGAAGCCAACATCGCCAGCGGCACGGCGCCCTTGGCGACCAGGTCGTTCACGGTGCCGCACACGGCGAGCCTCCCGATGTCGCCGCCGGGGAAGACCGGCGGCTTCACCACGAACGCATCGGTGGTGAACGCGATCCGGACACCGGCCTCGGCGCCTGC
>JACQZM010000674.1 GCA_016213885.1 Candidatus Rifleibacteriota bacterium
GCAGAAGTACAGGCCCAGCCCGCGATCGAGGGGCAAGCCTCGCATGGTGGCACCGGGCCGCATCCGCTCGGCCTGGGTGTACTTTTCGAAGAGAATCCGCAGGAACCTCTCCTCGATGCCCGGTCCCGTGTCGCGGACCGCGATGAGAACTTCCGAGTTGTTCACGTTGGAGCTATCGAACGGGCTCTCGATCGCGATGCTGCCATCGAGGGTGTGTTTGACGGCGTTGCCCAGCAGGTTGCTCAGCACGCGCCGCACCAGCTCCGCGTCGCCGAAGGCCCGAGGCAGCAGCTCCAGCCGCACCTCCACCCCGCGCTTTCGCGCGCGGTCCTCGTGCAGCTCGAGTACCTCCCGGGCCAGCGCGTTGCAGTCGATCGGACCAGGCTGGATCGGGATGCCGGTCTGCTCCATCTTGGCGATGTCGAGCAGGCTCACCATCATCTCGGTCAGCAGGCGGCAGCCGACGTGGGCCTCGTTGAGCGCCTTGCGGTTGCGCTCGGAGAGGTCCCTGTCGGTCGAGAGCGAGTCGAGAGTCATCGAGACCGCCCAGGCCGCGTTCTTGACATCGTGCACCAGCAGCTCGGAGAGCCGGTCCTTCATCTCGGTCAGCTCGACCAGTTGCCTGTTCTTGCGTGCGACGGCCTCGCGTCCCCAGGCCACCGCCGCAAACTCCTCGAACTCCCGGCAGAACGCTTCCAGCCGGCGTTGCCCGGGCGCACCGAAAGCTGGAGAGGACTGCCGCCGGATCATCCCGACGGTGCCGAAGCGCAGGCCCCCCGATTCCAGTGCCACCGTCTGATGACTTGCCAGCATGGCGGACGGCTCGGCCAGAGACTCGAAGTCGACCCACGCGACCAGCTCCGGGAGGGGGGCCGGGAGATCCGGCGTCAACAGCTCCAGGGCCGCGGGCCTCTCGGCGGGTGACAGCCGCCACGTGGCGACCCGGAGGTGATCGTCGAAGCGCAGCAGGATGGCGGCGGCGTCGAAGAGTTCGAGCTGCGACAGCAGCTCGAGTGAGGAGCCGAGAAAATCCGAGAGCGACGCCGCCGAGCGGCCCAGCTTCCCGATCTCCTCTCGCAGGGTGGCTTCCCGCAGCAGGCGATCCATCATCCCGGCGACCTGTTCGCTGACCGTGCTGCGCCCCAGCCACTGTCCCGCCCCGGGCCGGGGCTGCTGCCGGCGGCAAGCGGAGGCCTCCAGCAGCTCGCTCACCGCGCCGAGCAGCTCTTCCGGATCTCCGCCCTTGATGAAGTAGCGGTCCGCTCCGCAGTGATGTCCCCAGAATTTGTCCCGCGACTCCCCGAGCGCCGTGAGCAAGACGATGGGCGTCCCGGCATGCTCGGGCGAGTTCTTCAGGAACCGGCACAGGTGGTAGCCCGTCAGGCCGGGCATCAGCACGTCCGAGACGATCAGATCGGGCGATTCCGCCAGGGCGGCGCGAATGCCATCCAGGCCGTCCGCCGAGGCGATTATCTCCCACCCGCGAGCGGCCAGGGCGACGGAGAGAGCCTCCCGCTGCTCCTCGACATCCTCCACCAGCAGGATCCGGTACCGGCCCGGCTTCCCGGCAACGCCGGCAGGCTGCGGTACCGTATCGGCGGCGGGAGACGGGAAGACGGGCGCCGGCGAGGGCGTTGCGGCCGGGGCGAGGGTGGTCACCCCTCCCTCGGCCAGCGCGGTGCGGATGGTCTCGCGCAGTCCCTTCAGCCCTTGTTCGAGCAGCAGCAGTTCTGTCGAGTCGGGCGGCCGCTCCAGCTCCAGGAGTGGCTTGAGCTGGGTCTCGAGGAGGCGCGACGATTGGCTGATCGACGGGAATCCGAAGGTGCCTCCCGAGCCGGTCAGGCGATGGGTCAAACGGTGCAGGAGGTTCAGCGGCTCGAGGGCGTTCGGTTGCTTCCGGCGGTCCTCCCAGGCGGTCTCGAGTTCCGAGAGGACCTCCGGCAGGCGCGAGAGAAAGTGCCTCCTCAAGGTGGCCAGCTGGGCGGCCATGGCCTGGGGAGAGCTAGCCATTGAACCGGCTCCAGACCCCCCGGACGGTGTCGGCCAGCGTCATCGGGTCGAACGGCTTCGCGATCACGTCGATCGCTCCGAGCGAGAGGAACCGCGCGACCTCGGCCGGCTGCACCTTGGCGGTCATGAAGAGGATCGGCGTTGTGGCGCAACAGGGCCGTTTTCGTAGCTCTCCGAGCGTCGTGGGGCCGTCCATCTCGGGCATCATCACGTCCAGGATGATGAGCTGGGGCCCGAAACTCTCGACCGTCCGCAGCGCCTCGGCGCCCGAGCCGCAGACCTGAACGGTGAAGCCCCCCACGGCCTCGAGGGCCATCTGGGCGACCATCCGGATGTCCGGTTCGTCCTCGACGTACAGGATCCTCTCGAGCGGCAGGTCTGGCATGTCAGGCCGTGACTCCTCTCACGGATGGTGGTTCCCGGTGCGTCCTGCGTACCACGGGCTCGACGGGCCAGTCAAGCCATGGCTCGTCAGGTTTTCGCGTGCTGGACCTGAGTTCCGCGAGCTGGACCCTTGCGGCGGCGTCCCCTCGCGATTAGGATCCGCACAGCACTCGGCGGTTGCTGCTGCAAGGGCAGGCGCTCCTCCTCGCCGTGGCCGGCTGGAGAGGGGCAGGGCCCCGGAGACGACGATGGCAAATCATAGCTGGTACGGTCCCTGGCTCCAGAGGAAGCACAAGTACGCCGCGAGCGACGAGCCATTCATGGACGCCGACCTGTTCCATTCGCTGGCGGCGGGAAAGGGTCTGCCCCCCATCCACCAGGTCTCGACCTTCCCGTTCCACAACGTGGCCGACGGCGCCTCTCGTTTCCTGGGGGTCTCGAAGGGCGGGGAGCGGCCCTATGCCCGCATCTACACCCGGATGGGCAACCCCACCACCGAGCACCTCGAACGCGTGCTCTTCCAGCTCGAATGCCAGCACATCATCGACAAGGCCCTTGCGGCTGATGAGAAGACCCCCACCATCGGCGTCCTCATCTGCTCGAGCGGCATGGCAGCCATCAGTTGCACCCTTCTGTCCCTGCTGCAGTCCGGCGACGAGGTGATCGCGGGCAATGTCTACGGGTGCACCGACAGCCTGCTGCGCAGCCTCGAACACAAGTTCGGCATCAAGACCCACTGGGTAGACATGACCGACACTGCCCAGGTGAAGGCGGTGCTCGAGGCCCATCCTCGGGTCGCCGCCCTCTTCCTGGAATCCCCGGACAATCCGACCCTGGCGATCTCCGACCTCCGCGAACTGAGCAAGCTCTGCGAGCGTCACCAGGTCCCGCTGATTGTCGACAACACCTTCGCCAGCTCCTACCTGCAGCAGCCCTTCCGGCTGGGCGCCGATGTCGTCGTGCACAGCATGACGAAGTACATCAACGGGCA
>JACQZM010000685.1 GCA_016213885.1 Candidatus Rifleibacteriota bacterium
CCCGGCCGCTTCCCCGGCCGCCGCGCTCGCGGCCATGGCCATCGAGGCGATTCCGGGCGGCCGGATCTACCTGGACGGAAAGTACCGTGGCCTCAACCGGGTGAAGATCGCCGATCTCCCGCCAGGGAGCCACGAGGTGACCATCCTCGAGGAGGGGCACAGGACCCATGTCGAGGTGGTGAACGTGGGCGCCGGCGACGAGCGCACCTTCAAGATCCAGCTCCAGAAGCGATAGCGCACCCCGCTCGCCACGGACGAGGACGACGGCCCGGACCGTCGTCCTTTGCTCTTGCAGGAACGCCTCCAGGAAGTCGGTCACAGCCGGTCGGCTGCTTCGTCCCCTGGGCGACGAACGTCCACGACACCGTCCGATCGTCCAAGGAGGTCCTGCCATGAAACGGACGCTCAACCACCTCTCTCTCGTGCTCACCCTTGCCTGGCTCCCCGCGCTCTCCATGGCGCAGTGCGATCGGGGATCCACCCAGCAGCCGGTCGACGCGGGCCTCTGCCGCTCCGAACCGCTCGATGTGACCGTCGTCCCCGATCGAGGGCACGATGGGATCTACCGGATCGGAGACTCGCTCCGCCTGAAGGTCCGGTCGAATCGCTGCGCGCTGGTCAACCTCGTCGAGGTCACCACCTCGGGAAACGTGGAACAGATCGTGCCCCTGACCGCCCCCGAACCTGCCGACTCAAGGGACCAGACCACGCTGTTCTGCGAACGCGTGGCCGAGCGTGTGACCCGGTCGGGCGCATGCCCCGTGGCACTGGCGGTGACACGCTTTCGAATCCGCTGACGGATCACGATCGTTGATCAGCCCGGCGATCCGTGATAGGGAATGGGGCGGATGGTCGCTCTCTTCTGGCGGGCGGCCGGAGAGGAAGTGGGGATCGTTGCGGGACTGGAGCGAGCTGAGCGACGACGAACTCGTCGAGGCAACGAGGAAGGGAAGACCCGAAGCGTTCGGAGCACTCCACGACCGCCATCGCAGACTCGTGTTCTGCGTGCTGCTCAGGAGCACCAGGGGGGACGCCGATACGGCCCGGGATCTCTCACAGGAGATCTTCTTGAAGGCCTTCGAGAAGCTGTCGAGCTTTCGCGGTGATGCGCCCTTCAGAGCCTGGTTGATGTCGATCACCCATCACGTGGCCACCGACTGGGCCAACCGGCGCGTGACCGAGTGGCTCAAGGACGAGCTGGTCGCCTCGGGCGCTCCGGGCCCTGACGAAGAGGCCATGGTTCGACTGCAGCGTGGAATGCTCAGGGAGCACGTGAAGCAGTACCTGGCCACGCTCTCGCCGGAGCTCCTGATGCTCTACGAACTGGTCGCCGTAGTGAGACTCACACATCTTCAGACCGCCGAGATTCTCGGCATGTCGCATGCCGCATGCCGCATGGCCTACAGCCGCATGTGCAGGGAGATCGTGGACACGTTTCCGAGGGGGCCGAGGAAGCCATGAACAAACCAGTGGAAACTCGCATCCGCGACCACCTGGCCGGTCGTGAACTCCTCAGCGACGAGGCGTGGGGCCCTCTGCTGGAAGAGCTCGAGACCGGTCTGAATGCCGGAGCCGAGGTGGATCGCGAGCTGGTCCTGGCGCTGCTGACCATGCATCCGGACCGGATCGACCGCCACCTTCCCGCCGCACGCGCGGACCGGCTGTTCAGGCTCTTCGAGGAGGGAGTGACCGCCGAGCCGGTGGACCACAAGGAGACCAGGGACATGCTGGTCGCTCTGGCGGCCAGAACCTACGGTGACTGCGGGGAACCGGCGCAATCACAACCAGAGCCACCAACGCTCCTCGAACGGATCCTCTCGGTGCTCCGGCCGCTGGCCCTGCTGGCCGCGGGGGCCGCTGCCGGCGCGATCGTCATGGTCAAGCTCGCGCCGGGGCCGCCCGTCGACGTGGTTCGCTCCCCCGGGCCTTCCGCAGTGTCCGCCTCCGGCGATCAACGGTTCGAGCTCGCCTCTCTGTTCCCGGGCTACTCCCCGGATCATCACGAGGCCGGCCCGACCGCTCGCGCGGTGAGAGGGGCGCCTCTGGCAGCGGCTCTCTGGTTCGACCGGAGAGATGGCACGTACCGTTCCGGAGACGAAGTCAAGCTCGGTCTGCGAATCAGCCGCGCAGCCCACGTGATCCTGGTCGACCTTGCGACGGACGGGAAGATCCAGCTGATTCCCCTGGGCGCCGGTCGCGCCGGTTCCCCTCTCGAGCCGGGTCAGCTCCACGAGTATCCATCCCCTCCGTCCCGGCTGCTCCTGGAGGGTCCTCCCGGCAGCGAGGATCTTCTGCTGGTCGCGACGACGATGCCGCTTCCGGATGATCTCCTCCGGGAGGAGCCCGCGAGGACTGCCCCGCCCATCAGCGGCGAGCGTGTGCGGTTGCTCGACGGCATCCGCGATCGGGTCCGCGACTGGGCCCACCGGAACGGCGTCGAGGTCGGGTTCGCCAGAGCCCATGCCACCGTGATCGAACGTTCGAAGTGAGGAGGACCTTGGCCGTGATTGGCGTTCCAGCTCCCCGCCTTCCCGCGCTCTTCCTGGCCGGATCGCTCACGATCTGCTTCACCTTGTTCCGGCCGGCCGGAACCGGATTGGCCCAACCTCTCTTCGAAGAGCCTCCCTCGATGAAGGTGCTGGGCAACCGTGACACCTCGATCTTTGCGCTCAGCAAGCTCTCCAGGGCACGGGGCCTGTCCGATGTGGCGCGCTCCGCCAGAGGTCTCGGCGTGCCCTCGGACGGCTCGCGGGTCCTGGTGCAGCTCGCGCTCTCCCGGCCGGCGGAGGAGGTCGTGGCAGGCCTGGAGGCCCGCGGGGCGCAGGTCGAGGCGATCGACGGGATCTGGGTCGACGCCTGGGTCCAGCCCCCGGACATCGAAGAGGTGGCGGCCCATCCTGACGTGCTGCGCATCCGGCGCCCGGTCCTGGGCCACCCGTTGCAGGCGACGGAGGGACGGATCACCTCGATCGGAGAGGAGGCTCTTCACGCGCAAGGTGTCACCGGGAAGGGTGTCAAGGTGGGCATCGTCGACACCGGTTTCGAAGAGCTCCAGCGTCATCTTGGCAACTCGATCCAGCTCTCCGTTCCGGAGGGTTCAGGCACTCATGGGACCGCCTGTGCCGAGGTGATTCACCGGAGCGCGCCGGATGCGTCGATCTATCCGGCGCTCCCCTCTCAACGCCCCGTCAAGAGGATCTCCGAGGCGTTCCGCAACACGAACGTGGCCTTCGCTCAGGCCGTCCGGAAGCTGCGAGATCAGGGGGTCGACGTGATCTCGTCGAGCATCGGATTCGAAGGGGTCGGGCCGCTGAACGGGCGCAGCGCGATCTCGGCAACGGTCGAGGAGATCGGTCAATCGGTCGTGTTCGTCCAGGCCGCGGGTAACGAGGCCCGGTGGCATGTGCGTGGCGAGTTCCGTGACGACGACGGTGACGGGTATCACGACTTCGGGCCGGTCTCCCGGGAGATCGTCTCCCGGGATCTGGGTCCCGACGAGCTCGCCAAGGACGACAACGCACGGAAGCTCGTGGAGCTCCTCAAGAGATCGGGCCTCCGATTCGTGTCGGCCGGGGGTGGGCAGATCGTTCTCTCGTGGGACGACTGGGGGGCCGATCCTGCCAATCCGACCCCGCGACATGATCTCGACCTCCAGGTCGTGGTGGCCGGCAAGCCGGTGGTGTTGCGCCAGTCGAACGATCCGCAGGTGGGCGTCGCTCGATCGATACCGCGGGAGTGTGTCTCGATCGAGGACCTGGAGGGCCAGCGGCCGGGGTTCATCCTGATCCGCCGCAAGGCTGGATCGGGCCCTCTCAGATTCTCCCTGTGGGCCCGCAATCTGGCCGTCGACCCCAAGCACGTCACGTCCGAGGGAAGTCTGTCCATACCGGCCGACAGCAAGGGCGCCCTCACCGTCGGCGCCTGGGAGCCGGGGAGCAAGACGATGGCCGCGTACTCCTCCTGTGGACCCACCGCGGACAACCGGCAGAAGCCCGACGTGGCCGCCCCCACCGACACCAAGGTAGAGAGCAGATCGACGGCCTTCAACGGGACCTCCGCAGCGACGCCGCACGTCGCCGGCGCGGTCGCGCTGCTCAAGCAGGCCCATCCGGAATGGGGCCCGGAACAGCTGGTCCGGGCGCTCAGGGCCACCTGCCGTCCGATCTCGACGTGCGCAGGGGCAGGTCTGGTGCGTCTCGGGACAACGGCGGCCCCGGGAGAGAAGCCATCTCGTCCCCAGGCCCGCCCCTCCTTCGAGCCGGCGGCCATAGAGCCTCCCAAGCCCTCCGTCTCACCGGCCTCCCGGCCGCCGCCGGTACCTCTCACCATCACCCTCGAGTGCACCGACCCGGCAGCGTCGCTGGCTCTCCATTTCACGCACCCGGACGGGCGGGACTGCTGGGAGGGAGAGCCGGCCCCTGTCTGGGGTGGTTCTTTCCGGGACAACCCGACCCACACCACCACCGGCACGCGACATCAGATCCAGGTGGTCGACTTGAAGGCCACCGGCGTGTACCTGCCATGGGTCCACTGCCGCCGCGGGGGTACGACCGGTCCGGCTCTCGCCAGACTCACTCTGATCGGTTCCGACGGCGGCAGGCAGGGGCTCGAGGCGAACCTGTCTCCGGGGGACGTCTGGAGTCCCTGGGGCGTCCGGTCATCGGGTGGAAACGACGCCGATCTGGTCCCGAGGGCCGGCGAGGCTGTGCAACGCGCGCCGGACAGCCGTGGTCTGGGGGAACTGGTGCTGGAACGTCAGGTCGACGGCAAGCCGGTCGAGACCTCCCCGAACGAGGTCGTCCGAAGGTCGGACTCGATCCGATTTCGCTTCCGTTCCACCCGCCCGCTCCACGTCTACATGGCTGGCCCGGGTGACACCGGACCGGAGCTGTACTGGCCACGGGCCGCCGGGCAGGCCCGCGTGGAGGCCAACAGCGAGGTCACCATCCCCGCGACCGGCTGGTTCACGTTCGCCGGCAAGGGCGAGCTGGAGAAGATCGCCGTCGTCCTCTCACAGGAACAGTTGCCGGACGTGGAGGCGTCCTTCGGCAAGAGCGGAGCGGCCACTGTCCTCGATGAGATCCTCCGCCGGTCGGCCGGGTGGGACGACACGCTCTCCCTGCTTCGCAGCGGAGGGACCTCGCCGACGCGGATGGCTGTCCATGCGGCCTCGGCCGCCTCGGTCCAGTGGGCAGTGCTGGAGCTCAAGCTGAAGGATTGATGACAGGGCGCTGTGCGAGAGTCTCTCGACGGGACGGTGCGGTCGATCGGCTCGAAGCGCCGACGGACCGCTGACAAGGTGGGTACAGACCGCTGCCGGCAGGGATGTGCCGCAGGAAAGGGAGGGACCGTGAACTCTCGTCGATTGTTCATCATCGCCATGCTGCTGGCCTGGTGCAGCGCGTGGTGGGGACCGCAGGCCGGCGCTCAGGATCTCCTGAGCAATCCGGACGATGTCGAGAAGGCTCTGCAGAAGCTTCTGAACAAGCGCTCTCAGCCGCTGGCTTCAGGGACGCAGGACCGCAAGCCGATGGAGAGCCACAAGGTCATCCAGTTCGATCCGTCGAAGGACCTGAGGATCCTGGCTGCTCCGCCGAGCAATCTGGCCATGGAGCCGGTGGTGCGGCAGCGGCCGGTGGACGCTCCGCACGTCGACGTGCAGATCAACTTCGAGATCAACAGCCACGAGCTCGTCGGCACCGCTCTGCAGCTGCTCGATCGCGTCGCGAAGGTGATGTCGGAGCCCGGTCGCGAGCCGTGCCGTATCTCGGTCAACGGGCACACCGACAGCAAGACCGGGTCGTACCCTCACAACATGCGGCTGTCGGGATTGCGGGCCCTCTCCGTGGTCCGGTATCTGGTGCAGCAGCGCGGCATACCGGTGACGCGGTTCGAGGCGCGAGGCTACGGCCCCAACAAGCCGGCATACCCCGAGACCACCCAGCAGGGCATCGAAAGGAACCGAAGGGTGGAGTTCGAGCTGCTCGACAGCCGCTGAAGCCCGTCGTCCGGACTCGCTTGCGAAGATCCTCAGTTCTTGCGGAACGGCACGAACCGGGGATGCCCCATGGTGTCCACCTGGAACGGCACCTGGGTCTCTCCCTCGCGGGCGGCGCCTTCCCGGACCGATTCCAGGACTTTCTGGAACAGCACCGGCGCCGGCAGTCCCTCATCGAACAGGTCCAGAAGACGGCGGGTCATCAGGCCGTGACCGGTTCTTCGGTCCTCCCAGGCCTGCTGGTCGAACTGGGCGGCCTCGAAGACGAGAGTGTGCGGCCGGGTGGTGTTCAGCGGGGTCCCCTTGCCGGCCGCGTAACGGACCGACCGAGCTCCGGTGGGGCGCGGCGGCAGCAGAAAGAACCCCCGGGCCTGCAGGTCGGTCTTTCCGGAGGCGGCTCGAGTGATCGCTCCGCTGAAGCACGTGTCCACGACCATCACCAGAGGGGCACCTTTCCGGAAGTTGTCGATCCAGTTGCCCAGCTCGGTGTCATAGAGCAGAGTCGTGGGTTTGCCCGCATCGTAGGCTTCCTTGTCGAAATCGTGCGGAACCAGACCTGAGCGGCTCACCCCCTCTCCCCCCTCGGGCGGGAGCGCCTGGGCGCCGTGACCGGCCCAGTAGACATAGGCACAGCCATCGGGCCCCACGGCGCTGGCCAGCCACTTCAGCTCCCGGTCGATCGCCTTCCGGGTTGCGCTGCTGTCGGTCAGGAGGTGAACGTTGGCTCCGGGGATCTTGAGCGAGGTCACCAGCTTGTCGTGAAACGCCGTGGCGTCCGGAACGGCGCACCCGAGCCCCGAGATGTGCTGGTACTTGTTGATCCCCACGCACAGGGCGAAGCATCTTTCAGGAGGAAAAGAGCTCGCGGGCACCTCCGGTGGCGCTGCCGGAGTCGCCACCGGAGCTGGCGCCACCTGTGTCTTGTCTTCCCCCACGATGTCGGCCGAACGCTCGATGAAGCCGACGTCGATGCCCTGCTCCTGGCAGAGCTTCTTGATGCTCTCCTTGAGCTCCTGCAGGCGAGCCACCCGGAGCGACTCCTCACTTCTGGCTGTGGTCATCATCGTCGCGGGTACGGAGACCGGAGCGCTCGTGGCGAACGCCAGGATCCACTCCTTGCCGAGCGGGCCTTGGACCTTCCACCCTTCGCTCCGTCCACCGGAGTCGGCGATCGTGATCTCCAGTGGCATGACCACGCCCTTCTTCACCAGGAGCGGTTCCCCGGAGCGAGGGAACAGCTCGGTCAGGGTTCCGCTGGTGCCGATGTCGATGACCTGCAGGTATGCGTCTGTGGAGGTCTGGACCCGGATCTTGAAGTCGGCCCCGACCCTGAAGACGCCATCTTCCGAGGTGTCCAGTACCATGGCGATCCGCGGCGCGACGGCCGAAGGCAGACCGTTGGCCACAGCGGGAGGCTGGGGGAGCTCGCCTGCCCCGGTCAGGCGGAGGTTGACCTCCCGGGTTCCCAGGCTGAACCGGTAACACTCGGTGCCGAACTCGTCGATGCGACCGGTTTCGCCGTATGCCGGCGACACGGTGTGGAGCGCCAGCAGGGCAGTGAGGACCGACAGGGTCACCGCAAGGAAGCGACCGAGCATGAGACACCTCCTGCGACCAGGATACCTCGGACGATCCGACCATCGGTAGGGACTTCGTGGGCGACAGCCAAGCGGTGGGCTACTCGTCACCCGCGGCATCGCTGCGATCCCACTCGGCGTCCTGGATGCCTGCCTGCAGGAGAATCCGCTTGAGAAGGGGCAACGAGACATCCCCTTGATGCGGATTGGGCACGCGCAGCTTCAGGCGACTTCTCATCATGAACTGGTGCTTGCCGCCCGAGTAGGGGCCGGAGAACCCGAGGGAACGGAGCCTGCGGATCAACTCGAGTCTCGAAACAGGCCTCAAATCAGGCAGCCTTGACGACGAGGTCGATGCCGTCCGCGACCGGGAGAGGGTCGCCTGCCCTCAGCTTGAGGAGAATCCACTCCTCGAGCACCTCCTGGAGCGTCTCCCTGCACGATTCCAGAGTCGTCTCCTCGCTCCACACGCCGGGACACTCGGCGATTTCGCCGTAGTAGCGGCCGTCCTCGAGTTTCTCGTAGTGCGCAGTCCTCATGAGTGAGGTCACATATCGAATCAGCATCGGCGTCCCCTCTTGTCGGACTACCCTGATTGTAGACCTCGGCCTCTCACAGGTCAATGCGCCCCGGCGCTCAACACCGCCACGATGCGGAGCACGCCGGCCACTGTTCTCCGGTACGCCGGGTCCGAGCGGCAGATCGGGGTCACTCACCGGATGCCCGGCGAGCCCTTCCTGGTGGCCGACCGGACCCCCGCGCGGGCTGGTCACCGGGAGTCACCGGACCTGTGGCGAGAGGCCGGGCCATGGTCTATGGTGAGGGTGGTGGGGCAGCCGTACCAGGTGGAGGGGCTGTTTCTCGAAGGGCAACTCCGGACCGCGACGACGGCACTTTCGGGTTCTCGGGAACGGAACCTTGTGGAACCGGCGCGGAGGCCAGGGTGCAGTTGTCCCGCACGTCGGCCGACAGCGCGACCAACACTGCTCAGCGGCTGACGCTCGACGGTCCGGTTGGCCACGACATGTCCGTCACAGTCCACGGCCTCGCGCGTCCGGTGGGTCGTCAGTGACCATCGGGCCATGACGAGAAGGGGGCTCCTGATGACTTTCCGCGGGCGAGTCGCGACCGTCGGCTGTCTTCAGTGGGCGCGGTGGTCGCCGGACACCGAACCCGCAGGTTCGGAGATAGGCTGCGAGGCCCAGAATCTCCGGAGCGACCTGCTCCCGGCCGGTCTCGGAATCACATTGAGATCGACGCCGTGACCCGGTAGACTGGCTCGTGCGAACCCACCGATGATGGGGGTCCAAACGATGCGCGCATCATCTCCCTGGGTGCGATGGTTCATTCTCTGTGTCCCGGCCGCCGTGCTGCTTCCCTGGAACGCGAGTCGCGCGGAGAGCCTCTACGAGGACGCCGCCGCGCTCTACCCCCGTTCGATTCAGAGCAGACGGTCTTCCGGTATTCCCCCAGCCAAACCCGGATCGAAAGGGCCGGGAGTCTACGCCTGCACATACGCAGACCGCTTCTCCAAGGGCTGGACCGGTATCACGACCTCCATGGTCGACCTCGAAGAGGACCTTCCCCGCATCGAGAAGCGCGTCACCTTCGAGCTCAACGAGTGGAAGGTCGATCCCGCCGGGGTCGAGCTGTTGACGCATGTGGCGGCGCTGGTCAAGAGCCATCCCGGCTTCGAGATCCTCATCGGAGGCCACACGGATCGATCCACCGGCACGCTGGACTGGAACCTACGTCTCTCGTACCTGAGAGCGACGGAGGTATCGCGACTCCTCATCGAGCGCGGAGTCCCCGCAGACTCTCTGACGGTCCTGGGGTTCGGCTTCACGCGGCCGGTGCGGGGCGCGGAGGAGGAACGTACGGAGGAGCAGAAGCGGCTGAACCGGAGGGTCGAGTTCGTGAATCTGGGCCGGAAGGACGGTCCCGGACGGAGCGGTGCACAGTGAGCCGGTGCCTCGATACCCGCTCTCTGATTCTGTCCGCTCGGTCTCTCCGGGCGGTCGTCGCCGTCGTCGGCACGGTCCTGTGCGCGGTCGGCTGCGCCCGATCGGAGCCCTCAGCCACGGATTCCCCTCCAAGAGGTGCTTTGAGCAGGGACATCGCCGTCGTTTCGCGGGCGAGACCGCGGGTGGACGTCCAGCTGCGGTTGCTCTCGAAGAAGCCGTACCTCGTGGGAGGCCATGCTCGCTACGCCGTGCGGACTGTCGCTCCGATGTACGTGTGGAGCTACTGCTTCACCTCTGACGGACGATGCGAGAGAGTCTTCCCTCCGGCAGGCCAGACGTACCTGTTCCGGCCGGAGTCGGGCAAGACGCTGACTGTCGAAGGTGACCTGACCGGTCCACCCGGCCGCGAGTGCGTCGTGGCGCTGACCTCCTCGAGCGCCAACACGGATCCCGCGGCGCTCGTCCAGAAGGTCCTGCGGCGGGAGCAAGGCCCCCAGGCCCGGGCGGCCAGACTCGAGCAGCTGTGGTCCGCCGGGTGCTCGGGGGCGCAGTGGGGCTTTGCGTCGCTGGACTACGAGCTGGGGGCGAACGACGGAGCGTCGCCCGCCGGAAAGCGGGTGGCGTTGCTGATCGGTATCAGCCGGTACAAGCACCTGCCGATCCAGTGCCAGCTTGGCTACGCGGCGACGGACGCCGCGCGGATGCATGGCCTTCTGGAGAGGACCAGGCAGCGGCGTCGCTACGTGAAGAAGCTGCTCCGGGATGATGAGGCGACCAGGGCGAACGTCCTGGAGGGGATCAATCGGTGGCTGCCCTCGCAGGTGGCTCACGGCGATCAAGTGGTGATCTACTTCTCCGGGCACGGCACTCAGGTGCCGGAGGCATGGCAGCCCGCGGAGAACGGCCGGGACGAGGCGGATGGCCTGGACGAGGCGCTGGTGCCGTCGGATGCCCGACCCGACGAAGTCCCGGACCGGCGGTCCGGCGCTGAGCCGAGCCTCGATGCCTGGAAGAAGCTGGTGCTTGACGACCAGCTCCACGTGGCGCTCCAGCGGCTGTCCGACGCGGGCGCCGGGCAGATCTGGCTGATCCTGGACTGCTGCCACTCCGGGTCCGGCTCCAAGGGAGGCCTCGACGGCCTTCGACAGAGCGAGAGCAGAAGTCGCTACCTCCCCATCTCGTTCCTGCTGGCGCCGTCGCCGTCCAAGGGAGATGCGCCGTGGGTTCAGGCGTTTGCCGGAGCACGGGAGCGCCCCGTCCAGCCGGACTGGCACGATGTG
The DNA here is from genome assembly GCA_016213885.1 of Candidatus Rifleibacteriota bacterium. Lineage (GTDB taxonomy): Bacteria > Muiribacteriota > UBA6191 > JACPRK01 > JACQZM01 > JACQZM01. The sequence goes on from JACQZM010000685.1 coordinate 10,820, forward strand.
TCGGACATCCCGAAGCTCGTCTTCCTGGGTGCCTGCCAGGCCGGCGAGTCGGCCTTCGAGTGGCCGGTGGTGGAGGAGGACGATCCGGTGGGTGGAGGCGTGTTCACCTACTACCTGGCGAGGGCGCTCCAGGACTCGACACCTGGCGCGGCCGATCGCCTCCGCCCCGTACCGGTGATCGAGCGGGTCCGAGGCCGGGTGAAGAGCTGGGTCGATCGCAACCGGGAGCTGCTTCGCCGGAAGGTTGGCGACCACGCCAGCCAGGTTCCGGTGCTGGAGCTGGGCAAGGAGGCCGAGGAGTTCAGTCTGGGGAGGTAGAGCTTCGCTCTCGGCAGTCGAACGTTGGACGCGGGACTCCGGCGTGATCGGCCGGGTGTCGGCGCGGAAAGAGGGGTGGCGATCGTGGGACATCTCGTCAGGCCCGGCAGGGCGCGAGCCTGCTGCAAGGCGGTCTGTGCGGCGGCGTGCCTGGTTGTCGCGGCGCTGTTCCTGGTCTTCCCCTCCCGGCCAGCCGCCGGTTCGTCCGGCAAGCGGTACGCCGTCATAGTGGGTGTCTCGAACTACACGGCCGGGCTGCCTGTGCTGAAGACCGCCGTGAACGACGCGATCCTGCTGGCGGATGTCCTGACGACCGTGGAGGTGGTGGGGCAGCCGTACCAGGTGGAGGGGCTGTTTCTCGACGGGATGGACCGGCGGGAGGAGCAGCTCAAGCAGTGCCGCGACCTGGGGGCGCGCGTGAAGGTCGAGGAGGCCATGCCCGGCAACATCCTCGATCGTCTGCTCGGTCTCCAGAATGTGGTCAAGCCCGAGGACAGCCTCCTGTTCTTCTTCTCTGGTCACGGCCAGAAGTCGGGCCAGGACACGTACCTCGCCCTGGCGAAGTGGGATCCGTTGAGGCCCAGCCCGAACAGGCAGGGCATCCCGTTCACCGAACTGACGAGACTTCTCAAGAAGATCCAGTGCAGGGCGCGGATCTGCGTGATGGACTGCTGCTACAGCGGGGCTCTGGAGGGGAAGGCTGGCGAGGGGGGTGGGCTCGACGGAGCCAGTCTGGACGCCCTGCGAAGCGAGGACGACAGCGACACCGGTGCGTTCGTCCTCGCCTCGTCAGGGGAGAAGCAGAAGAGCTACGAGAACGCGCAGAGCGGCCACGGGTTCTTCACCGAGGCTTTCGTGGAGGGGCTCAGAGGGAAGGCGAAGCGAGACGGTAGCGGAGGAATCAGTGTGCTTGCGGCGTTCAACTACGTGGTCAGGGAGGTCCCCACGAGAGTGAAGGCCCGGTTCGGCAGCTCGCTCCAGAATCCGCAGCTGCGGGTCTTCGGTCCCGGCATGGACGAGGTGTACCTGGCTCATCTTCCTCGTTCGGCGTCTCCGGAGGCCACGCCAACTGCACCCATGCTGGCACTCCTTTGCGGGCCCGGCTTCTTCGACCCCAAGTCTAACAAGCAGCGCGTTGTGGAATGTCTTGGTAGTCCACCTTGCCTGGCTGACGCGAGGGCCTACTACCGCGACCCCGACAGGGTCGGACGGCACCCTGCGACAGACGACGTCTACTTCTCGATCCCGGAGAACGTCGTTGCCAGCTTCGAAGCAGCAAAACGGTACTTCTCAAGGAAGGCCAGGCAGAAGTACTTCTGCAGCCTATGCAGGTCGGTCGCTGCCGGCCCGGGCAAGTGTTCAGAGTGTGGCGCCGACCTGATCGCCTCGAAGGAAGGGGTTCTTCCAGCAGAATCGGCCACCCCCACGCCGGCCCCGGAACCGACGCCATCTGCGCCCCTCACGCCACCTGAGCCGACGCCAACGGCAAGCACGAGGTGACCAACCGGCGCTACGGGCGGTTCATGCAGGCAACCGGGCACAAGGCGCCGGAAGACTGGAGCGATGCCCGATTCAACCAGCCCGAGCAGCCGGTCGTGGGCGTTTCCTGGGATGACGCCGTGGCGTTCTGCCGGTGGGCGGGCAAGCGGCTGCCCACGGAGGCGGAGTGGGAAAAGGCGGCGCGGGGAGGCCAGGAGGGGAAGAAGTACCCCTGGGGCGACGGAGACCCGCAGGTCAAGGCGTGCTACCGGTCGGATCGTCCGATGGCCGTGGGGACCTACGCGCCGAATGGGTACGGCCTGTATGACATGGCCGGGAACGTGTGGGAGTGGTGTTCCGACTGGTACGACGGGCAGTTCTACCAGGCGAGTCCCGAACGGAATCCACGCGGACCGTCGTCCGGCGTCCCCCGCGTTGTGCGCGGCGGCTGTTGGTTCAACCACGACCCTTGCTTACGCTGTGCCGAGCGGGAGTACGGCGCCCCCGACGGCTTGGGCAGCTCGGGGTTTCGTGGCGTGAGGTGATCTCTGTGCTCTGGTCCTTCGCTCCCTTACTCCTTCTTCCTTTGCCTTCCAGGTCCAGGGCGGAGCCCTGGTCGCTGCCGAGAAGCCAGAGGCGCATGAACGAACCGTTCGTGTCCTTTCCGCGGGTGTGCTTGACAACCTGTCGGGTCCCGTCGGCGGACGGGCAGCTATCGCGCGGCGTCGTGTGCGTGGCTGGCGAGGGCGTATCCAGCGAGCCCGGGGGCTTGAAGTGGACAGGCGCGCTCTTT
>JACQZM010000686.1 GCA_016213885.1 Candidatus Rifleibacteriota bacterium
ATGATCCGAACCCGGCCCGACTTCCTCACCGAACGACAGTTGACTGACCTCATCGCCTCGCCTGACACCGCCACTCTCCTCGGCCGGCGTGATCGGGCCATCCTCGTCGTCCTCGCCGACACCGGCGTACGGGCTCGTGAGCTCTGCTGTCTGCGCATCCGTGACGTCTCGCCCACCCTCGCCTTCATCCGCAACGGCAAGGGCGGCAAGCAGCGCTTCGTCCCGCTCTCCTCTCGAGCCGTCCACGCCATCAAGACCTACCTCGACTCTCATCCGGCTCGCCCTGACCTGCCCCTCTTCCGACGGCTCGAGGGCGGTGCGCTCGACCGGCGGCTGCTCCACAAGATCGTCTCGGCCTACCAGCGTCGCCTGCGCCTCAAGACCGGCGTTCACCTGCTCAGAGCCTCGTGCGCCAAGTGCTTGCTCAACCGAGGCTTGAACCTCCAGACCGTCCGGGCCATCCTCGGCCACGAGTCCATCGTCACCACCGGCGTGTACCTGGGCGTCGCCACCGACCAGCTCGTCCGCGAGTACAGGGCGGCCGTCGACCAGACCCCGATGGGGGGTGAGGCTCGATGACCGGCGACACCATCGACACCAGACCGGCGTTCACGGTCGCGGTCACCGGTCACCGCCTCCTTCCTCGAACGGTCGGGCCCCGCATTCGCTGTGCCGTCCACCACCTGGTCGAACTCTACCCGGGGTCGACCTGGTTGACGGGCGGGGCCATCGGCGCCGACCAGCTGGTGGCCGACGAGCTGCTCCGGCTGGGGCAGGTCGTCGAGCTGATCCTCCCGTGCCCCATGGACGTTCAGGCGTCGCAGTGGACACCCGATCAGCGTGACCGATTCTTCGATCAGGTGGGGCGGGTCTCGGCGGTCGAGATCATGCGCATGGACTACGACGCCGAGGGGTATCGTGAGCGGAACCGCCGGCTGGTCGAACGGGCGGATCTACTGCTGGCGATCTGGCGAGCCACAGCCGGGTCGGCAAGGAGCGCTCGGCCCATCCTTTCCGCGGGAAGGCGAAGAGCCGGCTGAGGGATGAGTGTCGAGCGAGCTTCGAGAGACAGCTCGTGTCCCTGAACAGTCCCGGAGGGATCCTGATCTCCCGTGCCCTGGGCAGCCTGTGGGACTTCTGGGAGAGCGGGCCGGACAAGTCGGCCACGATCGCCAGGAGGCTCTTCGACGACCTCACGGAGGTCGGCCGGCTCGCCCCGAACTCGAGAACGGACCTCGACACCTTGAGGCTCAAGCTGGAGGCCAGGCTGTCCGAGGCCTCCCCGAGAGCTCGATGAACTTCGGGGCAGCGGCGTGGGCCACGTCCCGTGCCTCGAGCTCGACACGCGGGTAGTGGTCCAGCGCCGGACGCGTTCTTGCGTCGCGGACCCCCGTCTGTACGCTCGCCAAGCCGCCGTCGGCCCCCTCGAGCTGATCCGCGGCAGCTCTTCCGGCAAGGGCCACCGCTCCGGGGAGACGACGGTCCTCGCCTTGCCCGATGACGCACGCCTGCGATCGCGCCGACCGCTGCAGGGATGCGACTGGCGTCCCCGCGGGGACCATGCCATACTCTGCGGGGGCCCGGTGGCACCCTCCCTACGACCGCCGCGGCCCCGAGCGCCGATGACCTTCGAACGATGCCCCGCCTGCGACCACCAGTTCGAGGCCCAGGCCGACTCTCCCACCACTCTCGTCCCCTGTCCCAGGTGCTCGATCCGGTTCCTCCGCCAGGGAACCCACCACCTCACGGTGCTGTCCCGGTCGGCGGGCAGCGAGCCCCAGAGCGTCGGTGAGGTACCGCTCTCGCGGGAGTTCCTGGCCCGCTATCAGCCCGGCTGGGTCCTCGGGACCGGCGCCATGGGCACGGTCTATCTCGCCCGGGACCTGACCACGGGCCTGCCGGTGGCGCTCAAGATCCTCACCCGGCTCGGCGACGCGGACCTGCTGGCCCGGTTCCTCAGGGAGGCCAGGCTTCTGATCGAGATCAGACACCCCAACGTGGTGCGGGTCGAGGAGGTTTCGGACCTCGGTGGCTTCCCGTACATGGCGCTGGAGCTCGTGGACGGCGGGTGTCTGGCCGACCACCTGAAGCGCCGCGGCGCCCTGCCTCCGGCGGAGGCCGTCGGCCTCATGGAGCAGCTCCTGGCCGGTCTTCAGGCCTGCCACTCCCGGGGCATCATCCACCGGGACCTCAAGCCGGCCAATGTGCTCATGACGCGCTCCGGCATCCTGAAGCTCGCGGACCTGGGAATCGCCAAGGACTGCGGCAGCGGGGAGTCGACTCTCACCGGCACCGGCACGATCCTGGGCACGCCGCGCTACATGTCGCCGGAGCAGACCCGCGGGGAGGTCGCCGTCGCGGCCTCGGACATCTACTCAGCCGGTCTCATCGCCTTCGAGATGATGACGGGCCGGCTGCCGTTCACGGCGGCGAATCCGCTGGAGTGGATGCAGCGTCACCAGAACGACCGGCCGATGCGGCTCGACCAGATCGCCGAGGGCGTCCCCTGTGCCCTGGCCGACGTGGTCGACCGCGCGGTCGGCAAGCGCCCCGGAGACCGACCGGGCTCTGCCGAGGAGCTGGCCCTCGCCCTGAAACGGTCGCTGAAGAAGCCGCAGGCGCGGGTCACGCCGTCGCCTCCAGCCTCCCCGCGTGCCGATCCCCCGGCGGCCGGCACAGCGGTCCTCGGCCTCGTGGCGGTGCTGCTGGCCTTGGGGTTGGGGCTCTTCACCCTGGGGCGCCGCCCCGCGGTCCCGTCGCCTTCCGCCTCGCCCGGCGGCGCGACGTCTCTGTCCCCGGCTCCCGTTGCGGAGAGTCCCGCGACGCTGCCGCCGGTTCCTTCGCCCCGACCATCGGCGATTCGCTTCCGGCCGCCTCTCCGGGTGAGGCCTCCGGACCAGACCGCGCCGTTCCCCCGGCCCGCGCCGGTGAAGCCCCGTTTCCTGGTGGATCGGGACCTGACCGCCGGGGAGCACTTCCCGGCGCTGGACCTCGAGTGGAAGATCGTGCTGGAGGGCACGCTGGCGCCCGGGGTGGTGACCTGCCCGTCCCAGGCCGAGCAGCCGGTGGTGCTGGGTTTGATGCACAGCGTCGGCGCCGGGTCGACAGTCATGGTGGCGCTGGAGCCCGAGACCGGACGGGAGCTGTGGCGCTCCCCGAAGAGCTGGACCGGCGACGTGGTCGTGGTGGTCCTGCCGTTCAGGGTGGCCGTGCTGGCCGGCGGCAGCTCGCGCCTGGAGGTGTTCGACCGGATCACCGGCCGACCGGTCGCTGAGCTGCCTCTGCCCGCCGCGACCGCCGCGCCGGAGGTCCTCTCGGCTACGGCCCAGGAGGTCGCCCTGGGCGGACCGGGCCTGTCCGTGGAGATCCGTCCCGAGCTCCCCTGGGCCGACGGCGTTCCGGACGGCCGCGCGGGCCTGATCGTTGCCGCCCGGGCGCTGGCCGCAGGCGACCGGCCGCTCGGCGCCGGCCGTGGTCTGACGCTCCTCAAGGGGATCGACGGGGCGCTGCGGCTGGAGCCCTTGAGCGGCGGACAGACTCTCTGGCGGGCCGTCGGCGACCCCGGGGCGACCCGGGCGCTGGTGCTGTCGCGGCACGTGGTCGTCGGAGGCGCGACACTCCTGGCGCTGGACGCCGCCACGGGCCGGCCGCTGATCGAGTTCGCCCTCGACGGTCCGGTCAAACGCATGGAGGAGCAGCTCGGCCTGCTGACGGTCCTCCACGCCGACGATCGGGCTGCTCTGTTCCAGCTGGACTCACTGAGACCGATCGCCGGTCTGTCCGGAGTGGCGGGGTTCGAGGTGTTCCCCAGGTTCGACGTCTTCCTCGGCACGGACGCCCGGCTCAACCTGGCCCCGACCAGCGGCTGGGACTCGTTCACCACCTACCAGTTCCGGACGGGTTGTCGGCCCGTCAGCCCGGGCCGCGTGGCGCTCCAGGGGAACCGGGTGGTCCTGAGCGCCGACGGTCCCTCCGCCGGGTCGACCGCGGTCCAGTGCCATCGTCTCGGCATGGTGCCCAGGCCGTCGGCGTCGGCCAGCGCGGCGCCGCCGCAGCCCGTCGCGCCCGGGGCCGGCGCCGCCATCGACGATGGCCCGATGGTCCAGATCCCCGGAGGCGCCTTCGTGATGGGGGACGAGAGAGCCCGGCCCGAGGGGAACCCGCCCCGCACCGTCGAGGTGAGCCGCTTCTCGATCGATCGGTACGAGGTCACCAACCGCCGGTTCCGTCGCTTCGTGGAGGCCACCGGCTACCGCACGGAGGCCGAGCGGTGCGGCTTCGCCAACGTCATGATCGGCGGTGGCTGGCGTCGCGTGAACGGCGGCTCGTGGCAGCACCCGCTCCGGGCCGACGCAGGGATCGACGACCTGCTGGACCACCCGGCAGTGCACCTGAGCTGGGATGACGCTGCGGCGTTCTGCCGGTGGGCAGGCAGGCGCCTGCCCACCGAGGCGGAGTGGGAGCGGGCCGCCCGCGCCGACGACGGCCGGTGGTACCCCTGGGGCACGGACTCGCCCGAATCGAGGCCCGGCCTGGGAAACTTCGCGGATCGGAGCCTGCGAAAGACCGGCGTCCCCTTCGCCAACGACGCGATCGACGACACGTTCTGGTTCACGTCGCCGGCTGGCCGGTTCCCCGACGGGCAGAGCCGTCAGGGCGTCTTCGACCTGGCGGGAAACGTGTGGGAGTGGGTCGCTGACGAGGTCCCCATGGGGCCGCTGAACCAGCCGCCTCCCGGCACCGGGGCACCCGGCACGCCTATGCGGATCCTGAAGGGCGGCTCGTGCGTCGACTACCTGCGCTACCTCCCGGCCTGGTCCAGGCTCGTACGACCCCAGACCCACAACCTCTGCGAGACCGGCTTCCGTTGCGCCCGGTGATGGTGGAGCGAGCCCCCGGCCCGGGCACGGGCCGCTCCTTGCGGACCGGCTGGCCGTTGCGGCAAAGAAGCCCGCCGGTCGGCGTGAACACGTAGCTGACCGCCTCCGCCACCGGAACCGTCGTCGAGCCGCCCCGGCTCACGATCAGCTCCAGAGATGCCGACGCGGCGTTCGACGATCGGCGACCGTGGAGATCGGAGGGACAGGAGCGGGCCAGGTCCCAGGCGAGCACCTCCCGCAGCCTGGCCAGCGCGGCCAGACGGGTCGTGAGCTCGTCGATCCGGGACTCGCCCCTGCGGACCTGGCGCCAAAACTGGAAGAGCAACACCAGCACCAGGCTCGCACGGCGAACGGAGTGGCCCAGAACCTCGGCGCCGACTACCTTGATTCGAGCGTGGCCGTGGTGAGCGCGCGCAGGTCTTACTGGAGATGGGCATCGCCGGACCAGAGCGCAAGGCTGAACGACAAGTTTGATTGTCCGGCCCACGAAACTGTGATAACATCACGGTGCAATCGTGATCCAGACACCTACGGACGGACCATCATCGGCAGGACACGCGCTTGGGAAAGCACCACCGAGGATTCGGCCGACCTCATGATGTCAAACAGGCCCGGTCGTCCTCTGACCGGGGTCGGTCAGCGCTGGCCAAGGGAGACCTGGAGCTTGCTACGCGCGAGCTATCGTATGCGTGGCGCGTCCTCGAGGAAGAGCCGATTCGCAAGTCTTTGGTCGAGGCCAGCGTTCGACTCGGCCGCGCCAAGCTCGAGGCTCGCTCGCTGGCTTCTGCCGCCGCGCATCTGGACCGGGCCTGGCGGCTCGACCCGACAGTCCCGGGCCTCACGCTCTTGGTCGCCAGCAGCCATTGGCTGAGGGGGAACCTCGACCAGGCTTCCGCCGTTCTCAGCCACGCGCTCGAGCGCGACGCCCGCTCGATCGAGATCATGTTGGCTCTCACCCTGGTCAGGGCGCAGCAAGGCAACACGGCGGCTGCCCTGGCCCTTCTCCAGCGGGCAATCGACATCCTGGCCCTCCCAACTGCTTCGTCGGAGAGCCAGAAGACCGCCCAGTCCGCGGCGGTGGATCTGGTCCGCCTGGTGGTCCTGGGCCACGGGCAGGAGATCACGCCGTTGCTCGAGGCCTTTGGCGTCAATCGCCTGGGAGAGCAAGCGAGGAGCGCCCTCTCATCCATCGCGGTGAGACACGAGGCCGCGGCGCAATGGCTCGCGGACGAGATCCGGTCGGTGACGGAGCAGGCGCTCTCCAGGTTCCGCGAGAGGCTCGCCGAAGACTCCGGTGCCAGCCACATCCCGGTCACTCCGGAGGCCATGGCCCCCGTGAGGGAGGCCTTGACTGATGGGCTCGAATCCGCGCTGCCTGAGCTGGAGCGCCGGGTCGAAGAGTCCTGCCAGGAGCTTCCAGCACTGCTGAAGGACACATGGCAATCGCTGTCGGTCCGGGCCATCGGCGTCCTCCTCTTCACGCCCCAGCCTTCCCCGGAGTCTCACGCGGCTCTACAGGACCAGATCGCACAGATGTCGTCGATGGTTCCGCAGCCGCCCCGCGGGCTCCCTCTGCTTCTTCAGATCGCCTCGTGGCTCGCCTGTGGGAAGGCCCGCAAGGTTTCGGAGCTCTTGGCTTTAGAGGGAGCAGCGGCGCTCCCGGCCAGCTCGGTGGCAGTCCTGATGAGAGCGGCCCTCACAATGGTGGACGGAGAGCCGGTCGATGCCGCTACTCTGGCTGCCTTTGTCAAGCAGTGGCCTGCGCTCGCTTGCGAGCTTGCGGAGCCTATCGGGGATGCGCTCTTCCTGGGCGGCGATCTGGAAGCAACACTTCGGTCGTGGAAGGCCGTTGCGCAACCAACGCCGCGCATCCAGAAAGGGATGGCTCTGGCGTTCGAGGCGTTGTCCCGTGATGCGGAGGCGATTCCTTGCTGGCGCTCGTTCGTCACCTCTGGGCTGGACCAGACTGCTGGCGCTGATGCACCCGACTGGCTACCCGCCGCCGTCATTCACCTCGCAAGACTCTATAGCTCGGCCGATCGTGACCATGACGCGACCGCCCTGCTGCGTCAGGCCGCTGCACGCCTGCCCGGATCCGTGCACCTCCACGCCCACTGGGTGAAGCATCTCATCGATGAAGAAGACGTCCGCGACCTCCAGCGAGCAGCCGCAGCCCTTCGCCGGCTCGCCCCGACGTCTCCGGAGCACCTCCTCCTGGTCTCCGAGGCGCTCATCGAGACAGAGGAGTACCGGGAAGCGGTGCGGCTTCTGGGCGGCCTGCTGGCACTCCCCACGCCACCTCCGGAAGCCGGGCGATTGTTCGACGAGGCTGTCGGGGAGTGGGTGGCTGCCGAGGAGGATGACCGGCGAGCGCTCAGCATCCTGGAGGAGTCCTCCCGGTTCCGGGCACCGACAGCGTGGTTGCTCCACGTGGAGTCCGCCATCAGGGACTGCCTGGGCCATGATCTGGGTCGATCATGCCGGGAGCGGGCGCTCGACAAGGCCGGCGCCGATCCAGACGCCGCGATCCGGATCGCGCTGGACTTGCTGACCGATGAGGAGCTGGATGACGCCCGGCGCTTCCTGGCGTGCATCAGCACCCTCGACAAGCTGGATGACCCACGGCGGATAGAGGCGATCGCCTGTGCGAGGGCGACCGGTGATGGCGACCGCAGTCAGCGGTGGCTCGAGGAAGAGCTGGCCCACCGGTCCTCGGACGCTGCCCGAGCTGAGCTCCTGGCGCTGATCGCCATCATGCTGGGCAGCCGCTGCATGCGGCCGGATCTGGCCGTTGGGTTGGTCGAGAGGGCGCTCCTGTATCGGCCCAGGGACGAGTCGCTCTCCGAGCTCCTGGAGCGGTTACAGGCCATGGCCAACGCGATCGGCATCAGTGGCAGGAGGCGTGCCGGCTCGTCGCCGGGCGGGCTGCTGGGCAGCATTCTCCGCTGGTGGCCCGGAAGCTCGCAGGGGATCGAGGAGGAGCGGTGATCCGGTTTCCGCCGCATCGTGATCCGTTCCGCATCCTGGGCGTGAGCCGCACGGCCGGGACAGATGCCATCGAGTCCGCTTACCGGGCCATGGTCCGGCGCTTCCCTCCGCAGCGTGAGCCGGAACGGTTCAAGGAGGTCCGTGAGGCCTACGAGCGGCTGTCGGACCCGGCTGCGAGAGCAGAGGCGCTGCTGTTCACGCTGGACCCACCAGAGGACGGCGCTGCCCCTCGTCTCGATGCGCGGAGGCTACGGGCCTTGGTGCTGGACGCCCTGGCAGGGCTCGCCGGGCGTGAGGTGGGGCTCGACGCCCACTCAAGCGAGGAGAAGCCGTGATCAGGCTCGTCGACTGGGAGGCGCTCGCGGATCTGGACCAGGAGGCCCCAGAGGAGGTGCTCGGTCCGTCCGTGCCTGGTGCGGCCGAGGATCTCGAACCGCTGGGCGAGTCCGCGGAGTCGATCCTCGAGCGGTACCTGGAGCATCTGGCTCTGTCGCGCGAGGTGCGCCGGGCCGGGAAGACCGCCCACAAGGCGGCGCTCGCCGCAGAGGGCTTGCGCGAGGTGCCTGCCACGCTCACTCGGCTGAGCGGCACGCTGGCGGGCTTGGACAAACGTCTTCCCGCCACCCAGGACCACCCGCAACGCCTGAGCTCCAACGGGCTGGCCTGGCGGCTGATCGGTGCGATGGATGGCCTGGATGCGCTGAAGGGTCACCTGGAGCGAGGCGAGGGCGAGCGGCCCGTTGTCAGCGCCTCCATCCTCGAGGGCCTGGCTTTGGTGCAGGGGCGGCTCGAGGCAGCTCTGGCCGAACTCGGCGTCACCCGCATGCTGACTCGGGGGGGGCCGTTCGACCCCTCGCTTCAGGAGGCGGTGGACACGGTCGAGCACCAGGGCCCGGAGAACCAGGTGGTTTGCGAGGAGCTTGCCGGGTACCTCAAGGAGGGTAAGGTGCTGCGCTATGCGCGGGTCGTGCTCTCCCGGCCGCCAGCGCTCAAGGAGCTTCCCACTGTTCCGGAGCCGCCTGGCCAGGAAGAGCGCCCCCCGCGTGCGCCGGTACCTTTGGACGCCCCGGTGATCGGACCGGTCCAGACGGTCCCAGCGCAGCCAGCGGACAGCGACGGCCAGGTCCAGGATACCCGGGCCTTGCAGCCGAGCCGCCCGCCCTCTTTCCTGGTACGGCTCTGGCGCCGTATCACTGGCACCGGGGGGGACGGATGACCCCGCGCCCGACTCGAGCGCTGGGACAAGGGTCAGTGGGTGCCCGCGTCCTCTCATCAATGATAGAACCTGCGAGCCCGAGTCATCGAGAGCGTAGCATGACCTGCGACGTGCAGGCTGCGGCGAAAGGGCCTGGGTTCGCCGGACGCTCCGATACACCGGGCCGTGACGCCCCAAAGGAGCCGTGACACGTGAGTGCGAACGAGCTGATCATGGGAATCGATCTGGGAACGACCTTCTCCTCGGTGGCGCTCCTGGAAAATGGCCAGCCGAGGATCCTCGAGGACGAGCGCGGCGAGAAGCTGGTCCCTTCGGTCGTCGGCGTGGACGCTGCCGGGTCGCTGATGGTCGGCCGAGATGCCCGCAACCAGGCCGTGGCCTTTCCGGAGCGAACCGTCCGCTCGATCAAGCGACGGATGGGAGAGGATTGCCGCATCCGCCTCGGCGAGCGCGAGTACTCCCCGCCGGAGATCTCCAGCCTGATCCTCGGACGGCTGGCTCAGATCGCCTCGAGCAGGCTGGGCCATCCTGTCAAGAAGGCGGTGATCACCGTGCCGGCCTACTTCTCCGACGCGCAGCGCCAGGCCACACGGCACGCCGGAGAGATCGCCGGGCTCGAGGTGGTCCGGGTCCTCAACGAGCCCACGGCTGCGGGGCTCGCCTATGGACTGAAGAAGGATCCAGGCAAGCGCGTCCTGGTCTACGATTTCGGTGGCGGCACGTTCGATTGCTCCGTCCTCGAGATGCAGGAAGGGGTCATCGAGGTCCGGGCCAGCCACGGCGACACTCATCTGGGGGGCGACGACATCGACCAAGCTCTGGTCGACCACCTGGCCCGCCGGTTCCTCGACGACCATGGGGAGGATCTGAAGGAAGACCGGCGGGCCTTGGCGCGACTCTTCCGGGCCGCGGAGCGGGCCAAGGTGGTTCTCTCGAGCCATCCGTTCGTCACGGTCCAGGAGGAGTTCCTCGTGGATCGGGCTGGTCAGGCTTTGCACCTCGTGACCGAAGTGTCGCGCCACGAGCTGGAGGAGCTGATCGAGCCACTGATCGAGAGAACGATCGTTTGCGTGCGGAAGACTCTGGCGGACGCCCATCTGGAGCCTTCGCAGCTGGACCAAGTGCTCCTGGTCGGCGGGTCGTCCCGCATCCCGCTGGTCCACCACAGACTGTCCGAGGAGCTGCGGATCGAGCCGGTGATGAAAGTCAATCCGGACGAGTGCGTGGCGTTGGGCGCGGCGTGCGAGGCTGCTCTGATGGGCGGCCACGAGGTAGGAGCGGTGCTGGTCGACATCTGTGCCCATTCGCTCGGGATGCGCGTTGTGGGCATGCACAGGGGGCTGTATGTCGACAACGTGTACAGCGTGATCATCCCGCGCAACACGCCCATTCCCACCTCACGCTCCGATGTCTACGCCACGTGCGTGCCGAACCAGAAGGTCGTCGAAGTCGAGGTCTTCCAGGGAGAGGAGCCGCTGGTCGACCAGAACACCCGCATTGGCTCGTTCGAGTTCAGGGAGATCACCCGGGGCCCGGAGGGTCAGCCGATCGTGGTGCAGTTCGACTACGATCTGGACGGGATCGTGCACGTCACGGCCACGGACAAGGGGAGCGGCCGGACGCTGTCCTCGACGATGCGGGATCCCAGGCAGGAGGCGCGGGCCCAGTCGTCCCCGGAAAGCAGGGAGCTGCCGCCGCTTCCCCCGGCCCCGTCGGGCCGCCGGGCGCTCCAGGAGCGGGGCCGGCATCTGGCCCAGGAGTGCTCGGATCCGGTGCTGCGTGTCAGGCTGCTGGAGCTTCTGGAGAGGCTGGAGAAGCTCGAGGCCCAGGCAACGCAGAGCGACATCAC
>JACQZM010000667.1 GCA_016213885.1 Candidatus Rifleibacteriota bacterium
ACTCCATTCCGGTGGCCTTCCACGCGAACTGGAACAAACCCAGATCCCGTGCCGTTTCGCAGTCCAAGCACGCTCTATGGTTTGAAGCGATGGCTCTGTGGACCGGCCGGAACCGGCGAGCAGCAGAAGCAGGGCAGCAGCAAACGCTCTGAACACGGTGCACCCCCTCGGGCTTCGATTGCAGTATTCGTCGCGAGTGCTCGGCCGCAAGCAGCATATCGCAGCGCTCCCGCGCCTGCAACGGGCCCGTGCACCGCCGCCACCCGGTTGCACTGCACGCTGACTATTCCGTGATGCCACGGCCTCTGGCCGTGGTCGATCTCGGTGGCGCCCGGCCACCGGACGGCCTGGACGTGTGCCCACCGGACCGGTCGATCGGGCAACGCTGCGCCTGGTGGCCGGCAGCCACGTCAACGACCGGGGCTTCCGGGCCGATCGCATCGCATGGGAGCGCCTGGACCCTCCTCCGTCCTGGCCCTGAGATCCTGCCCGGTCGATCCTCGATCTCGGCTTCAGACTACGAAGCAGCGCGAGAATCCATACAGGGGACAGAGCACTTCGCCACGATCCGGAGATCGCGCAGGCGCCATCCAGAGCGCCACCTTGGGCAACTTCTCGGGGACTGGTTCTTCGGCTCGGAGGCACGCGGATCATGAGTGTTGGGCGCTTGTCGCTAGCCACGCCGGACCCCGACCAGGGAGCACGCTCCCTGGTGCCATGACCGCCCTCCGAGCCGGATCAGGTCTCCGGGGTCCGGTGGTACAGGTCTGCCTGCGCCTCCTCGACCTGGCCGGAGCCAAGGATGTGGAGAATCCGGACCCCCCGGGCGAGGAGGTTCTGACCGATCAGGTAGTGCCGGTGACACCCGGCAGGCTCGGCCTCGGCGCAGAACAGGCAGAGTCGGGAGTGCCGGCACTCCTCGAGGATCCAGGCCAGCCCCCTGGAAAAAGGATCCGATAGCTCGACCCGGATCGAGTCCACCGTTCCGAGGCGGGTCCGGTAGTCGCCTTGTCGGGGCGCTTCGGCCAGCAGGTCACCCATGAAGATGTAGATGACGCCGGCGGCGGCCAGCCGCATCTTCATCCGGCGCCGGGAGAAGTCCGGGTAGAAATTCATGTGCGGACGGGAGCGAACGTCCAGCAGGATCTCCACGCCAAACGTGGTCAGCAGGGAGAGGACCTCCTGGAACGACCGGTTGGAGTGACCCAGGGTCAGAACCGTGGGCGACTCGCCGGCCAGAGACCCGGTCACTGGCCAAAGGAGGAGAAGTAGTCCTCCACGACCTTCTTGTGCTGGGGTGGATACGTCTCCCGGGACATGTTCTCGAACAGCTTCTGGCGAACCTCTGTGAGATCCGGCGAGAGCGCGGGAACGCTCCTGGACGAGAAAGGCCTGGCGACCTCGGCCGGTCGCTTCTCGCTCTGCCCCTGCTTGTGGATCGACTTGGAATAGTCCAGCATCTTGGTCAGGATCTTCTCCTGCTTGTCCCGGGTCTGAGCGGACCGGTCGAACTTCTTGAGCGCCTCCTCGACGTCTTTCATCTCCTTTCCCAGCTCGTCCAGGTTGCCCAGCAGGTTCTTGGCCTTGTCGTACTTGGCGGCCATCTCTTCCAGGGACTTCCTGATGACCTCCTGCTCGCCGGCCATCTGCTGCATCATCTCCATCATGAACGGAGTCATCGACTCCTGGGGCTTGAGGCGCTGGCTCTTCTCGTTCAGCTTCCGCTGCTGCTGGGCCATCCGCTCCATCTGATCGAAGAAGCTCTCCATGCCCTGGGCACACTGCTGGTCCTGAAGCTGCTGCATCACCTCCATCAGCTTCGCCAGGATGACGTTCAGACGGGTGAGGCTGCGTTCCGAGAGCTGCTTGGCCGAGTGCAGCCGGGTCTCCTCGTAGAGCTTCTTGGACTCGTACATGTCCTCCGTGAGCTGGGAGATCTGGGAGAGGAAGACCGTCTTGAACATGACCTCGTCGTCGAAGGTCGAATCGAACTCCTTCTCGAACTGGTAAGAGCCCCGAAGCACGGCGTACTGACGCCCCGCCAGCTTCAGGCACACTCGCCGCAGGTCCGGCGCGCTCGTGCCCAGCGCCGCCTCCTTCTGGACCAGCTCCTGCTCCGACGAGATCGCCAGACCGTTGTTCAGCATCCGGATCAACGCCTGCAGGTCGATCTCGACCTGCTTCTTCTTCATCTCGGCCTGGGCGGACTTGAGCTGGCCCCGCATCTTCTCCATCTTCTGCAGCGCCGTGGACTGCTCCTTGTAGGCCTTGGAGCCCTGGTTCTGCTTGAGATCGCTGGCTGCCTGCTTGAGGTTCTCCTCCGGCGGGCTCTGCTGGGTCTCGCGGTGCAGCTGATCCAGCGCCTGGGCGGTCTGGGGGTACTCCGACTCCATCTCCTTGGCGAGCTTGGGGAGCTTCTTGACGAGCTTGTCCACGTCCCTGGCGAGCTCCTCCTGATCCTTGGAGAGGTCCTGCGTCGAGCTCTTGTCCTGGATCTTGCTGGCGGTGCGGGTCCGCATCTCCTCCTGCTTCTTGATGAGCTCGTCGGCCTTCCGGACCATGTGATCCAGCTCCTGCCGCTGCTTCACCCGGCGAAGGCTCTTCAGGATCCGGTCGAGCTCCTTGGAGTAGCGGGACTTGTCGAACTGCTGCATCATCTTGGCGAGCTGCTCGGAGTCCAGCCTCATGGACTGCATCATCTCGCGGAGCTTCTCCATGTGCTCTTTCATCTTGGAGTCGGCGACCTCCTGGAACAGCTGATGGATCTCTCCAAGCTTCTTCAGGGTGCCTTCGTCGACGAGCTCGTTCTTCTGGAGGGTCGCCAGGGTGTCCTTCATCCGCTGGGCCACGTCCATCGCCTTCTCCTTGATCTGGGCCTGGCGAGCGACGATCTGCTCCAGCTCCTTCTTCTCCTTGTACCCCACCTCCCGACCGGTCTTGACGTCTTTCAAGACCTTCTCGACCTTGTCTTCCAGCGCCCGCTGCCTGTCGGCCAGGTCCTCCACCGAGGCGATCTGACTGTCTTCCTCCTCGGCGACGCGGGAGAACAGCTCCGTGGGGTAGGGGACCTTGATGGTGTAGGTCTTGGAAACGCCCACGTGACCCGGGTCCGGGGTCTGGTCGGCGCCCTTCGCCTTCTTGGACGGGCAGTAGTCGCCCGCCTCCACGTAGTAGGCTATGGAGTCGCCCGGCTGCAGCATCCGGTTCGACAGGTCCCAGGTGTAGTCCATGGTCAACTGGGTCCGACCCCCGGTGGCGGCGGGCGCAGCCACGCTGATCGACTCGTCGCTGGTCATGTAGTTGTACTCGATCTTCTGGACCAGCTTGCACTTCAGCGTGACCTGCCGGATCCCGAAATCGTCTGCCACGTCGATCTTCACGGGAATGGTCGTCAGCTCGTTCGCCTTGATCGATAGATCCTTGCCCGGCTCCAGCACCAGCACCCGGGGCACCTTGTCCTCCAGGGCGAGGATCTGGTATCGCTCCGAGGCCGGGCTGCGGAAGCCCTCGGTGTCGGACAGCTCGACGTAGTACTGCCCCGACGTCGTTATCGCCATGGAGCCGGTCCACTCCGTGGTGGATCTGCCCCGCGCCAGGGACACGATGCCACCGGGCACGACCAGGCGTGCCGCAGCCAGCGGCTTGGTGGAGCCGACCTTGAAGGCCACCGTC
>JACQZM010000668.1 GCA_016213885.1 Candidatus Rifleibacteriota bacterium
GCGCTCGGGACAGAGAAAGAGGAGAGGATCAGGTTGGAGGCCGCGCTCGGGGGAGAGAAGAAAGAGGAGGCGATCCGGATTCAGGTCGCGCTCGGGGGCGCGACTCGGATCCGGCGAGGCGCCGGGTCTTGGGATGGTGGTCGAGACATGGGATCGGTGGGGTTCCAGAGGTTGCCGGGGTGCGGAGCCGGGACGGTTCGCCTGGGCGCGCTCCTGGCCATCGTCGCCACGCTGACCCTCCCCGCCGCCGCGCTGGCCTGCCAGCCGTCGGATGAGGAGCTGGGGGCGATCCGCGCGCCGGTGCCTGCCGCCGGGCCCGGCCAGGCCACGATCGTTGCTGACCCGGCCAATGCCGGGCCGATCAAGATCCCCAGGGTCGACGCCTTCGGTTCCAGCACCGT
The DNA here is from genome assembly GCA_016213885.1 of Candidatus Rifleibacteriota bacterium. Lineage (GTDB taxonomy): Bacteria > Muiribacteriota > UBA6191 > JACPRK01 > JACQZM01 > JACQZM01. Next base: position 402 of record JACQZM010000668.1, read on the forward strand.
CGGCGAGGTGATCGTGGTCTGGTCGCCCCCGGTCCGACCGGTCGATGGGTACCGGGTCCATCGCAGCGCCGGCCCCGGGGAGGAGTTCCGGGACGTGTCGGGCCTGCTGCCCGCTTCCCACACCTGCTATCGCGACCGGGACCCGACGCTTTCGCCTGGCCGGACGTACCGCTACAGGGTGAGGGCCAGGGCGCCCGGCCGGTGCGTGGCGTTCTCTCCGGTGGCGTCGGCCATGCCCGGCCCGTCGCCCGGCGTCCACTACCTGGAGGGCGAAGACGCCGTGGTCGCCGTCTCGGACCCGCTCCAGTTCCTGTCCATGGAGCGCCAGCTCCCCGGCGAACCGTTCTCGTCCAGCGGGTTGCTCTTCATGCGGATGCCCCGGGGCCCCGCGCGGGCCAGGCGGATCGCCTGGCTCGAGTGGTGCTGCGCCCTGGAGACCCGGCCGGACGGCCGTTCCGGCGACCGCTCCCTCGAGCTGTTCGCCATCTTCGGGCGCACCTCCGCATCCGGCGTCTTCGAGGTGGAGGCCAGCGGCGGCCACGACGGGGTCCTCACCGGATCGGCCTCCCGTCCGTCCCTGTCCGCCGGGCCCCACGACTTCTCGCTGGCCGGTCGTTCAGACGTGCCCTGGCCGATGGTGACGAGAATAGGAACCCTCGGTGTCGAAGCGGGGCGGGGACCGGAGGCCAACGGCGGCTGCACCACGGTCCGGATGAAGCTGACCGAGACCCAGGAGCAGGAGCTCCGGCTGGACGTGGAGCCCGAGCTGGTGCTGGACGCCGTCGTCCTGGTCGAGCGATGATCCCGGAGAAGCTCCGGCTGTGAGGTGAACCTGGGCATGTCCAACCGCGCGTATTCGATAGGTCTGCTCCTGCTCTGCTTCGTCGTGGCCCTGGTGCTCTGGGACTGGCTCTACCCGGTCAACGTGTTCGTCGTGGTCTTGCACGAGTGGTGCCACGGCCTGGCGGCCATCCTGACCGGAGGGAGCGTCGGTCAGATCTACATCGACGTCCGCGCCGGCGGGTGGTGCTCCCACAACAGCTCGTGGCGCTTCGTCACCGCCGCGGCCGGCTACGTCGGATCGCCGATCCTCGGGGCGCTGATCCTTCTCGCGGCGGCGGGCACCCGGCGCGACAGGGCGATCTCCATGTTTCTCGGCGCCTTCCTCATCGTCCTGTCGGCCCTCTACGTGCGCAACACGTTCGGCCTGGCCTTCTGCGTCGCCTTCGGCCTCCTGCTGATCGCGTCGGGCCGCTGGCTCCCCGAGGCCGTCAACGACTTCATCCTGCGCTTCCTGGGCATGTCGTCGTGCCTGTACTCCGTCGTGGACCTGAAGAGGTCGCTCATGGCCCACTGGGGGGGGTGGCGGCCGAACACCGGGAACGCCGAGCTCGATCGCATCTGGTCCTCGTCGGACGCCGACACCCTGGCGGCGCTGACCGGAATCCCCGCCACGGTCTGGTGGGGGCTGTTCCTGCTGCTCGGCGTGGGGACGTTCGCCGTGGCGGCCTGGCTCTCGGTCAAATGGGAGTCCGGCTGGTCCGCCAAGGACGGCGCTCCCGGGGCGGGGTAGGAACCGGCCGGTCAGTCGAACAGCGGGCCCAGGTCGATCTCGGTCCAGTCCTGGAAGTCCGGGACCTTGATCCACAGCTTGAGCTGCTCGGGAACCCCCACGACCTGGTAGATCGTCCCGGCGGGGAACGTGGCCCCGCCCTTGTCGAGAGGCAGGTCCAGGATCTCCATCATCCGCCGCGGGTCGATCTTGCCCCGGTGGATCGCCGCCAGCGACGTCAGGTTGTCCCGCCGGGTCCTGGAGTCGGACGCGGCGCTGGCCGGCGGCTGCGGCAACCCCCAGGTCGGATCCGCGAAATCGTTGGTGGCGACCATGAGGCCGGCGCCGCCGCGCCGTCTGAGGTCGAACGTGGGCCATTCGTACGAGAAGGCGGCCTGCCGGTCCGCCACGTTGATGATGTACGACGCGCTCGACCTGGTCGTGTTGAAGTGAGCGTCGAGCTCTTCCATGGACGCCGAGTCGAGGAGGAACGTGAACGTCTGGATCAGGGTGGGAATCCTGCTGGCGAAGCCGACGGAGCCTCCGGAGAGCTCCCCGTTGTTCAGCGCCAGAAAGAGCCCTCTCCGGTTCATGCCGGTCTGGAGGTAGAGCACTCCCGGGTAGTTCAGGCTGGCCACGGGCACGCAGGAGCCGGTGGGGTTGAACACCGCCACCGTCCAGAACTTCGCCATGTCCCTGAACAGCTGCTTGACGCCGCAGAGATCGTAGTTGCGGCCGTACAGCAGCGGTCCACCGCCGGTGTACGGCCCCCACGCCGCGATGCCGCTGCAGCGCCCCGCTCCGGGGAGGCTCTCGGCGAAGGCGGAGATGGTGAGGAGCTCCACGGCGTTCAGCACGATGTGACGGTCCAGGTCCAGCCCCGAGGTCTCCGCCATCCCGTAGATGACTTGCTTGAACCGCTCCGGATACGGGTCGAAGAGCGCCCGCGCCTCGGTTCTCAGGGCGTCGAAGCTCTTGCCGCGCTGCTTGAGCAGGTAGCGGTCCACGGCGATGTCGTAGAGCTCCTTGAACTCCGACGACAGGAGCCTGCCGAACTGACGGCCCATCTGGTGGAACGTGCCGCGGAGCTGGACCACGTTGAGCTTCCCGGTCTTGAACAGCTGGCCTCCCTCGAACGTCGCCGTCGGGGCCGGCGGCGGCGAC
>JACQZM010000669.1 GCA_016213885.1 Candidatus Rifleibacteriota bacterium
GACCCGGCGCCTCGCCGGGTCCGAGTCGCGCCCCCGAGCGCGACCAAAATCCGGATCCCCTCCTCTTTCTTCTCTCCCCCGGCCGCCCCTTCGAAACAGGCAGCGTCCGCCGGGTCACTTCCGGTCGATCGCCAGGTCGATCCGTCCGAGGACCGGATCCGTCGAGACGATCCGCACCGGAAGGGCCTCGCCGATGGTGAACGAGCGCCCCTTCCCCGACAGCGTGGTCTCCCGGGCATCGATGCTGTACGGCCCGGCCGGCAGCGACTCCACGGGGACCAGCCCCTCCACCGGCGGATCCTCGAGGTGGACCACCAGCCCGAACGGTCTCACCCGGGTGATCCGGGACCTGAACGACCGCCCGATGTGTCGAGCCATGAGCTCGGCGGCCAGCACCCGCTGCCGGTCGCTCTCGGCCCGGGAGGCCGCCCTGGCCCTCTCGTTGATGTGCCCGGCGAGCTCCTCCTGGGCCGGGTCGGGCACCAGGAACGCCCGATCGCCCCGGAGGTACCGCTTGATCGTGCGGTGGACCTCCAGGTCCGCGTAGCGTCGCAGCGGAGAGGTGAAGTGGAGGTAGAGCGGCGCCGCCAGGCCGAAGTGCTGGGCCGCCCGGGTGGTGTACCGCGCGGGCCCCAGGGTACGCAGCATCACGGCCCGCACCGACGGCCCGGCCGCCGTGCCTGCGATCTGGGCATCGAGCGCCCAGAGCGACCTCGGCGTCATGGTCGCGCCGAAGCCCGTGGCGAAGCCGGAGTTGCCGGCGAACACCTCGAGGTCTGCCACGCGATCCGTCCCGGGTTGCGGATGCACCCGGTACAGGGTGGGAACGCCCCGGTCGAACAGCCAGGTGGCGATCGCCTCGTTGGCGGCGACCATGAACCGCTCGATCATCCTGTGGGCACTGTTGCTCTCGGAGGATTCGATCCCGGAGACCGCTCCGCTGCGCGCATCGAACGAGAAGCGAGCCTCGTCCCTCAGGAACTCCACCCCTCCGCGCTGCGAGCGGAACACTCCCAGACGGGCGCTGGCGAGGCGGAACCACGGCAGCACGGACGCCACCCGGGCCAGCGGCTCCGGGACCTCCTGACGGTCGAGGAAGGCGGCGGTCTGTCCGTAGTCGACCCGCGCCCACGATCGGATCAGGCTCTCGAAGACGTCCACCGCCGTCACGGTGCCCTCCGGGTCTATCCGGAGCTCCACGCTCAGGCAGTTCCGCTCCTGGCCCTCCAGGAGGCTGAGCGCGTCGGACGATACGGGGTCCGGCAGCATGGGGAGCACCCTGTCGGCCAGGTAGACGCTGGTGCCCCTGGCCCGCGCCTGGACATCCAGCGGTGACCCCGGAGTCACGAACTCGGCCACGTCGGCGATGGACACGACCAGACGCAGGGCGCCGTCTCTCCCGGCCGGGATCACCGAGATCGCGTCGTCGATGTCCCGGGTGACCGGCGCATCCACCGTGATCGTCGGCACGGCCCTCAGGTCGCGCCGGCCTCCGAGCCGGTGCTTCGATCGCTTCACCCGCTCGGCCTCGGCCAGCGCCTCCGGCCCGAACTCCTCCAGCAGGTTGTATCGATGGATCACCCGGGCCTGCGCTCGGGCCGGCCCCGGGGCGATCGAGCGGAACGCAGTCGCCGTGTTCCCCTCCAGCCGGGCCACGATCGTGTCTCCCACCCGGAACGCTTCGTGACCTGTCCCGAGCGGCCAGTCCGACGAGGCGACCTCGGGATCCGGACGGAGCCACCGACGGCCGCGTCGCTCCTCGATGGTGCCGAGGAGGAGCTGGCGGGGCCGCGACTCCAGGCGCAGGTCGCTGGCCAGCTGACGACCGTCCGGCTGGAGCTCGACGCGAGCCGTCACCACGTCGTCGGCGAGGAACCCGCCCAGGTCGGTCGGGGCCACGAACACCGACAGCGGTTCGCCCGCGGCAGGGGCGACGGCGTTGACGAAACCGAAGCCCCTGGCATGGATCACGAGACGTCCCGTGATGGTGGATTCCAGGGACCGGTGCGGGGCGGTGGTCTTCTTTGGTGGTCTCATGGCACGTTGGGAGCGGCTGGATCGGGCCGGTGGTGACACACTGTACTCCGGGAGCCGGGTGCTGTCCAGCCGGCCAGGATCCCAGGATCCTGCGCCTGTTTCGCGGAGTCGAGCCTGTGATCAGGCCTCGGCCTGGCTGCAGAGTGACCGGGGACGGGGAGGGGGGCCGGATCGAGGTCGCGCTCGGGGGAGAGAAAGAGGAGGGGATCCGGATTTGGGTCGCGCTCGGGGGCGCGACTCGGACCCGGCGAGGCGCCGGGTCTGTAGAATCCGGACGACCGATGTGCGATCCTTACGCCACGCGGGTCGGCCGCTGCCCGTACGGGGTACCTGGACCGTCACCGACTCGCCGGGGACGCCGATGAACTTCAAGTCGATCAAGAACAGGATCCTCAAGTGGGCCGGGCTCTGCCTCTTCGTCACACTCGGAGCCATCGTCACTCACTCCTCGCTCAGCACCCGGACGCTGTCCCTGGAGACCACGAAGGAGCGGGTGCTGAACCTCTCCCGCGGCAAGGCGAGCCAGATCGTCGTTCACTTCGAGCGGGCGCTCACCACGGCCCGCACCCTTGCGATCGCCCTCTCCACGGCGAAGACCGGCCGATCGACCCTGACGCGGGACACCATGGATCTCATCCTGAAGACCACCCTCGAGAAGAACCCGAGCTTCGTCGGCGTGTACACGTGCTGGGAGCCGAACGCATTCGATGGGCTGGACGCGAAGCACGTGAAGTCCCCGGCCAGCGACTCCTCAGGGCGCTTCATCCCCTACTGGAACCGCGACACGTCCGGCAGGGTCGTGGTCGAACCGCTCCAGAGCTACGAGGACCCGAACAAGGACGCCCTGGGCGTTCGCAAAGGCGAGTACTACCTCCTCCCCCGCGAGACCAAGCAGGAGTGCGTCATCGAGCCGTATCTCTACCCGGTCCAGGGCAAGGAGATCCTGATGACGTCGCTCGTGGTCCCGATCGTGGTGGATGGCCGGTTCCTCGGCATCGCCGGCATCGACCTGCCGCTGGGCTTCCTGCAAGGGCTGGCCAAGAGCGAAGACCCGCTGCTGAAGTCGGGGGAGCTGCTCATCGTCAGCAACGATGGCCGCATCGCCGCCGCCAGCGCCAGCCCGGCCCTGGTCGGGAAGCCGCTGACTGAGAAGTTCGGCCGGCTCACCGAGACGTACCTGAAGACCATCGACGCCGCCGACGAGGACTTCCGGTTCGACAGGGGAACCGTGACGATCTGCTCGCCGGTCCAGCTGGGGCAGACCTCGACCCCCTGGGGGATCATCGTGCGGATCCCGGAGCAGGCCGTGGTCGCCGCGGCCTCGGCCATGATGTGGAAAGAGATCGCCCTGGGCCTGACGATCACCTTCCTTGCGCTCTGCTGCCTGTGGCTCATCGCCAGGACCATCGCCACTCCGATCGGCAAGTCGGTGCGGGTCGCCCAGCTCATCGCCGATGGGGACCTGGCCGCCGCCAGGCGCGCCATCGCCGCCCTCACAGAGCGACTGCTCCCGGTGGAACAGCCGGTCCCCGAGGGGACCCACCGGGTGTCCGCCGGTCCCGGCGAGGATGAGGTCGGGCAGCTCCTCCGGGCCATCTCGACGATGACGTCGAACCTCGCCTCCCTGCTCCAGCAGGCGGAGCAGTCGAGCGGACGCCTGGCCTCGGTCTCCGTGGAGATCGAGACGTCGTCCAGGGATCAGGAGTCGACGGTCGGCGAGTTCGAGACCCAGACGACCCGGATCGTCACGGCGGTGAGGGAGATCTCCGCCACGGCCAAGGAGCTGGCCCGGACGATGGAGGGCGTGAAGAAGGTGGCCGCCGGCACGGAGGGGCTCGCGGACACCGGCCGGGTCGGCCTCGGTCAGATGGCGACCACCATGAACCAGCTGGCCGGATCGACGACCTCCATCTCCTCGAAGCTCTCGGTCATCAGTCAGAAGGCGACGACGATCAACGGGGTCGTGACGGCGATCACGAAGGTGGCGGACCAGACGAACCTCCTGTCGCTGAACGCGTCGATCGAGGCGGAGAAGGCGGGTGAGTACGGCCTCGGCTTCGCGGTGGTCGCCCGGGAGATCCGGCGCCTGGCCGACCAGACGGCGGTGGCCACGCTGGACATAGGCAAGACCGTGCGGGAGATGCAGTCGTCGGTGTCGGCCGGGGTCGTGGAGATGGACAAGTTCACCGAGGAGGTCCGCAAGGGAGTGGACGCCGTGGTGGCGATCGGTGCCCAGCTGGCTCAGATCATCGAGCGGGTGAAGGAGCTGGCCGTCGAGTTCGAGAAGGTGAACGACGGCATGAGGGCGCAATCCGAGGGAGCCGGACAGATCAGCGAGGCCATGGTGAGGCTGAGCTCCGGCGCCAGACAGACCTCGGAGTCGGCCAAGCGGTCGAGCAAGTCGGCGGAGCTCTTGAAAGAAGCGGTGCAGACGCTTCAGAACGAGCTGGGCCGGTTCAGGGTGTGAGCCGGCCTCACCTGGGTTCGAGACTCTCGTGGAGCCTCAACGCCAGCCGGGCGACCCAGGTGGACTGCTCCCGCGGACCCAGCGTGTAGATCGCCAGAACGTAGCTGTGCCCCGGACCGGCCACGATGGCCGCGTCGCTGAACAGCTCCCTGCCATCCTTCATCATGGCGCTGGCCGGCAGATCGTACACGCGGACGCCGGGCAGGCGGGCAAGGAGCCGGGGGATGCCGCCGGATTTCGACTGCCGGGCCAGCAGCTCCATGGCTCTGCTGCTGGACCTCGGATCCACCAGGTCCCCTCGCAGGATTCGATGGAGCAGGCGCGCCGCATCTTGCGGCGGCATCCGGTTCGGCGGGGTGCCCTCCGGACTGGGCGTGTTGAACTTCCGGTGGACCTGGGTGCCTTCGAGCCCCAGCGACCGTGCGTTCTCCGTGATCCTGTCGACGCCCGCCAGGTCGATCAGCGCGTTCGCGGCCACGTGATCGCCCTGGGCGATCATCCGGGTCAGAAGCTCCGAGATCGGAGCGAAGTCGTCCAGCGGCGGGGAGCCGTCGGCTTGACCGGGGCGTGCCCGGTACTCCCGGGTCGGGTCCAGGCTGCCGGATGCCAGCAGCCGGAGCACCTCGGCCATGACCGCGAGGTTCACGATCGACCCCGGATACAGGTCCAGGTCGGGGGCGATCCGGGCCTTCCTGCGGCCGCGGGAGTCGTAGAGGACCACGCCGACCTCGACGCCAGGGACCGCCTGCACCTCCTCGACCAGGAGCTGCTGCAGCGCGTCATCGGTGGGGAGGCTCTCCGGGTCCGCCGGCACCGGAGGCGGTTCGACCGGCGCGGAGGTGCTGACCCGGGGCGGCGCCTCGGAAGGCGGAGCCGTGGGCTGGGGTAGCGCGGTCGCGGATGCCGGGAGCTCCTCCGTCGTCCGGGCCGGGATCGCTGTGACCACCGGAACGGGGGCCACCTGGATCGGGCCGACCGGGGAGCCGATGGCCGGCGGAATCCAGACCTCCCGGGGGTAGATGGTCCGCTCGCCCTTGGAGTTCGTATGGACGCTGTACGTACGATAGTGAGTGATCGTGCTGCCCGGTTCGAACGGTATCTTGGGTGGAGGCAGGATGATCGTGCGGCCTCCCCGGTGGTGGTGAGGGTAGAGCTCCTGGGTCCCTTCCACGAGCTCCGCGTCCTGGGCCTGGTCCCGGGGGGTCACCAGGATCCTGGTCGATCCCTGGGTGAAGACGGTCTTGACCCGGGGGGCCTGGATGTACGTCGCCGTGGCCGCTGCGCTGCGGGTGGTCTCCCTGGAGGCGTCCGCGCTGGCCACGGACACCTGGGCCCGCGCCGGCGCGAGGGAAACGCCGACGAGCAGCGCCAGGGCCGGGAGCCGCGTCAGGCCACCGCTCACTTCGGGCCGCCGGAGAGGTACGTCGGTGAGTAGTAGAGGCCATCCTCGGCGTCGTTCCCCAGCGTCAAGACGGGCTCGAGACGGACCACTTCGGCGGCGCACGCCACGTCGACGTCGCTCAAGGCGAGCATGTACTCCGCCAGGGCGCCCCGGTAGCCGATCTGGATCCGCCGGTAGGTCCGCAACGTGTCCAGATAGTCCGTCGCGGATATCGACCGCTTCTGGTAGGCGGCCTGGCTCGTGTTCAGCGCCAGCACCGAGTCCTTCAGGTACCGGTCCCGGTAGCTCTGCACGATCTTCTTCACGACCCGGTACCGATCGAAGAGCGTGCGAAGCTCCCGTTCGATCGCGAGCTCCACCCTGCGTCGGTTCGCGTCGATCCGTTCGATGTTCTTCTTGTCCTTGGCGATCTCGCCCTGGAACCGGTCGAACAGCTGGGGCTGAGTGCTCACCACGAGCCCCACGCCGAGATCGGAGTTCCCGTCGACGTGGGTCACCGCGGGCCCCACGTTCACGTTCCAGGCTCGCTGAGCCTTGGTCAGCTTCAGCCGCGACGTGGCCTGATCCACCAGGACGTTGGCGAGCTTCCAGTCGGGGCGGTTGGCGAAGGCGGTCTTCCGGAGCTGCTCCAGCTGGAGGTCCGTGGAAATGTAGTACATCCCGCCGTCCACGTCGGACTCGTCCCAGATGGCCGGCTCCCCCAGGAGCTCCGACAGGTCGTGCTTCACCACCTCGACGGCCAGCACGGCCCTCTCCAGCTCGTTCTGGAGATCGAGGCGCTCGTTGGCCACCCGGAGAGCCGGCCCTCCCTCCTTCTCGGCCGACGACAGACCGCCGCCGGAGAGATCGTCGAAGCTCCTCAGCGTCCGCTCGGCGCACTCCGTGTCCGACAGCGCCTGCAAGACCCTGATGAAACCCCGTCGAGCCAGTCCCACCACGAGCCTCACCCGGTTGTCCAGTTCGAACCTGGCAGCGGCCACGTCGCAGTCGGCCACCCTGACCCTCTTGGCGCGCTTGCCCCCGGTCTCGATCGTCTGCAGCAACTGGTAGGTGTGGCTGGACACGTCGCGATTCAGGTTGAGAAAGACCCCCACGAGAGAGGGGTTCGGGATCAGCCCCGCCGTGACCCGTCCGCCCTCGGCCATCCCCACGGCGGCGAGCGCCTCTTTGATACCCGGGTTCTGGGCGAGAGCTTTCTGGATCACCATGTCGATGGTCAGCTTCTTCTGACCAGGCCGACTCTTGAACTGGATCTTGCACGTCCAGCGTCCCTCAGGAGTCATCTCTCCCGGCGGCAGCCCTGCCAGGCCCAGGGTCGGCAGCCACACGAGACACAGGGCGAGAACAAGACATCCAGGACGAGACATCGCGACCTCCGTCGATCGAGTCCGATCGACCGATCATTCTAGAGGCGGTCGCCCCGGAACGCGAGAGCTACGTTCACCGGACCGGCGAATCTCCAGGTCGCAGGTCCGCGCACGGAGCTAGTACCCCGCGGGCTGCTCGCCGAGGACCAGCGGCATCCTGGCCGAGGTGCCGTCGGCATGGACGATGTCGAGCATCACCTTGTCCTGAGGCCGGTGCTGCTGCAGAACTGCCAGAAGCTGCTCGGCGGTTCCGACCGGCGCTCCGTCGATCGCCGTGACCACGTCTCCGCCGCTGGCGACGATCAGATTGCCCAGCACGATCGGCTGGTTGCCTCCCCTGATCCCGGCCTCTTCGGCCGGACCGTCCGGGATCGTCTCCACCACCAGGATGCCTCGCTCGATCGGCAACTTGAGAACGGTCGCCAGATCGGTCGAGAGCGGGAGCCACTGGAACCCCAGCCAGGCGTGCCGCACCTTGCCGGCCGTCACCAGGTCCGGGAGCACCCTCCTCGCCCGGTCGACGGGCACGGCGAAGCCGATGCCGACGCTGCCGCCCGACGGAGAGAAGATGGCCGTGTTGACCCCTATCAGCTGACCGGAGGAGTTGAGGAGCGGCCCTCCGGAGTTGCCGGGATTGATCGCCGCGTCGGTCTGGATGAGGTTCTCCATGAGTCGTCCCTGTTCGGTCTTGAGACTGCGGCCCAGCGACGAGATGATCCCGGTGGTCAACGTCCTCTCGAGACCGAACGGATTGCCGATGGCCAGCACCTTCTGACCGACCTTGAGTGCTCCCGAAGTGCCCATGGGGATCGGCCGCAGCTTGTCGGCGGGCGCGCGGATCCTCAGCACCGCCAGGTCCGCGCCGGGGTCGGCGCCGACCACCGTGGCCCTGAACCGGGCCTTGTCGGCCATCGTCACGAACACCGTCTGGGCCTGCTGGATCACGTGGAGGTTCGTCAGGATGTGGCCGTCGCCGTCGATGATGGCACCGGAGCCGGTGCCCTCGCTGGGCACCACGTTGTAGAAGAAGTCCCACCTGAGAGTGACGCTGGAGATGTGGACCACGCCCGGGCTCGCCCTGTCGTAGATGTCGATGTTGTTGCGCTCCCAGTCCGAGAGAGGCGCCGGCGCCGCCGCGCTGGGCAGCGTGTACGTCGCCGGGCGGCCCTCTGCCTCGGGCTGGGCCTGCACGGCCAGCGAGCTCAGCAAGACCAGAATCACCACGTTACCGACGGCTCGAACGCGCATGTCCACGCCTCCTCCGGCCACCCGCCGGGATGCTCGTGAGGGGTTCCCTGGCGGCCCACGGCCGACCGGATCGTAGCACGGTCCGTGGCGCCTCTCCACCGCCGAGGCGTCCCGGATCGAGTCGATCGTCGGTGGCCCCTTGACGGTCCCGGGTCCGACGACCTATACGGTGTCGATCGTCGATCCTCCGACCCGTTTCCGACCCCAAGGATGTGAGTCCATGACGCTCGTCGGCGTGATCTGGCTCGTCGTCGGGTTCAGCCTGACGGCGACCGGTGCCTGTCAGGCCGCCTCTCCGGCCCCGGTCCCCGCGCCCTCCCCTCGGGCCGACATCCTCGAGCCGGTCCGGGTGCTCGCGTCCGAGGAGCTGGAGGGACGGGCGGTCGGCACCGCCGGGGGCGCCAAGGCCGCCGACTACCTGGCCAGGCAGTTCGCCGCGATCTCGCTGGAGCCGCTCGGAGACGGTGGCGGGTTCCTCCAGCGGTTCGAGGTGAAGACCAGCGTCACCCTTGGCCCGAAGAACGCCCTCTCCGTCTTCCGCGATGGCCGGGAGCGGCGGTTCGCCGTCGAGAAGGAGTTCGTACCGTTCACGTTCTCGGACACCGGGGAGGCCCAGGGGGCAGCGGCGTTCGTCGGCTACGGCATCTCCGCTCCCGAGCTCGGCTACGACGACTACGCCGGCCTGGAGGTCAAGGGCCGGGTCGTGGTGGCGTTGACCCACGAACCGCGGGAGAAGGACCAGGCCGGACCGTTCAGGAAGCCGGAGGCGTACCGCTACACGGAGGTGCGGTACAAGGCTCTCAACGCCCGGGAGCACGGGGCGAAGGCGCTGCTGCTGGTCCACGACCCGGTGAACCACCCCAAGGACGCTCTGTTCGCCCTCCGCGGCAGCGCCGGCGCGCCGGCGGGTCTGATCGTGATCAACGCCTCCCGGACCGTGGCGGAGGCGATCCTCTCTCCGACCGGGCAGACCCTCGGCCAGCTGCAGGCCGAGATCGACCGGACGCTCAAGCCACGGTCGTGCCTCCTTCCCGCCACCGAGGTCTCCGTGGCCAGCGAGGTCGTGGCGGTGAAGGGGCTCGGGGCCAACGTGGTGGGTCGAATCGCGGGCACGGACCCCAAGCTCAGGGATGAGGCGGTCGTGCTGGGCGCCCATCACGACGGGCTCGGCAGGGGCGGTGAGAGCTCTCTCGCTCCGGACCGGTTCGGACAGGTCCACCCCGGTGCCGACGACAACGCCTCAGGCGTCGCGGGGGTCATCGCGGCGGCCCGCCATTTCAAGCAGAAGCCGGCCCGGCGCAGCGTCGTCTTCGTCTGCTTCGATGGGGAAGAGACGGGTGTCCTCGGCTCCGCCCACTACGTGAGGCGCCCTCCCTGGCCGCTGGCGAAGACGTTCGCCATGGTGAACCTCGACAGCATCGGACGCCTCCAGAATCGTCGCGTGTACGCCCACGGCGTCGATTCCGCCAAGGAGATGCGGGCTCTGGTGGACCGGGCCGCAAGCGACCTCGGCCTGGAGCTCAAGGTGAGCGGCGACGCCTACGGCCCCTCCGATCACACCTCGTTCTACCTGAAGGAGAAGCCGGTGGTCTTCTTCTTCACCGGCCCCCACTCCGACTACCACCGTCCGACCGACACGGCGGACCGGCTCGCCCGGGAGGGTCTGACCACGATGGTCGATCTGGCGACCCGGGTGGTGACCTCGCTGGCCGACCGGGCGGAGCCTCTGACCTACGTGAAGACCGCAGGGCGTCCGCCCCCCGGACGTGGCGGCCCCGGCGGCTACGGGGCGTTCTTCGGGTCGATCCCCGACTTCTCCGACCAGCCGGTCCCCGGGGTCAAGCTGACCGGGGTCCGGGCCGGGAGCCCCGCCGAGAAGGCGGGCGTCAAGGCCGGGGACCTCATCGTCAAGTTCGGCGATGTGGCGATCCGGAACCTGCACGATCTCACCTTCGCCCTCAAGGCGAGGCGTCCCGGTGACACCATCGAAGTGCGATACCTTCGCGACGGCAAGGAGTGCGTGACCAGGGCAACGCTCGAGGAGAGGAAATGAGAGCTGCACGAGGTTCGACCCGGATCGGCACGGCCGGGCACGATCGAGGAAGCCCTGAGAGGCCCCGCCCCCGTGGCCTTGCGTGGGCCTCCCTCGCGGCGACGGTGGTGATCGCACTTCTGGTCGGTCCGGGCGCGCTCGGGTCCCCCCGGGACGGACAGGCCTCCGGCAACGAGTCCCCGTCCACGACCGGATCGCCCCCGGCCACGGGATCGCCGGCTCACGGCCACGAGACCGACTCCAGAGCCGGATCGGGCACCTCCCTGCCACAGTCCCCGCCGACGACGGCGGGAGCCGTGGAGCGGCATCTGGCGAACCTGCGTCGGTTGACCCATGGAGGCCAGAACGCCGAGGCGTACTTCTCCTGGGATGCCAGGCAGCTGGTGTTCCAGGCGACGTGTCCACCCCACGATTGTGACCAGATCTTCGTCATGGACGTGGAGGCGGCCGCTCCTCGATTGGTGAGCTCCGGGAAGGGGAGGACGACCTGCGCCTTCTTCTTCCCTGACGGCAAGAGAGTCGTCTACGCCACGACGGAGTTCGGATCGGCCTCCTGTCCGCCGAAACCGGACCGGAGCAAGGGGTACGTCTGGCCGATCCACGACAGCTACGAGATCGTCAGCGCCAGCTCGGACGGCTCCGACGTCAAGCGCCTGACGAACTCGCCCGGGTACGACGCCGAGTGCGCTCTGGACCCCGACGGAAAGCGGATCGTGTTCACCTCGATCCGGAGCGGGGATCTGGACATCTACACGATGAACGCCGACGGCACCGGCGTGACGCGTCTCACCACGGAGCCCGGCTACGACGGAGGGCCGTTCTTCTCGTGGGACGGCACGAAGATCGTCTACCGGTCGCTGAAGCCCCGGGACGAGAAGGAGCTCGTCGAGTACCGGCGATTGCTGGGACAGGGGCTCATCCGACCGGTCCACGCCGAGCTGATGGTCATGGATGCCGACGGATCGAACAAGCGGCAGCTCACGTCGAACCAGGCGGCCAACTGGGCTCCGTTCATGCATCCGAACGGCCGACAGATCATCTTCTCGTCGAACCTCCACGACCCGGCTCGCCGGTCGTTCTCCCTGTACACGGTGAACGTCGACGGCACGGGCCTGGAGCGGATCACCTACGGGGCGCGCTTCGACAGCTTCGCCATGTTCTCCAGGGACGGCAAGAAGCTGGTCTTCTGCTCCTCCCGGGGCGGCACCGGCCCTCACGAGTTCAACGTCTTCGTGGCCGACTGGGTGCCGTAGCCGCTCTTCGAGACCCGCCGACGATCGGGGAGAGAGCCCGCGGGGGGCCGGGGGCGGGATGAGCGAAGCGAAGGGCCCTCCATCTCGGAAGATCCCGCCCGGTTCGGCCGCGGAGCGTGCGACGCGGCCGATCAGCAATTCACAGAATGGCGGGCGTTTCCGGAGGTGCCCCATGTCTACACATATCCCCTGGTGGGTCGACCCTGCGGCTCGGACAGCCGGATCCGCTCCGAGGCCGTACTCGGGGGTTTCCAGGGGCACGCCGCAAGACCGTCACGACGAGTCATAGCTTGACCATCTGGTCGAGATCCTGGAGACCGTTTGCCAGAAGCAGGCCTTCCAGAGTCCTCCATTCGCCTCCAGGTCGGCCGAATCCGACCGACCTGGCCGGGCGAAATCGGCCGATCTGGAAGAGGCCACTGGGGTCTCGCCCAGCCTCGGTCCGCAGCATCCTGAGGTCTTCTGAAAGGTGAGCAAGCCTGAACGTGAGCGGATGACTGCAGCCTCGAAGACCCCTGCTCCCGTGGCGTGTTCGGGC
>JACQZM010000681.1 GCA_016213885.1 Candidatus Rifleibacteriota bacterium
GTCGGGAGGAAGCGCTCGTGAAGAACACCGTGGAGGAGAACATCGCCTACTGGGACAAGCGGATCCGGGAGCGCGACGATCTGTTCGACGGCGTTCTCTGGGAGGGGCTGCCCTCGTGGAACCGGTACGTCGACGAGGTGCAGATGCAGCACCTGACCCCGCTGTTCGAGCGGATCGAATCGAGCCACCGGGTGCTCGACGTGGGCTGCGGGACCGGGCGGCTCACCTTCCGGCTGGCTCCCCGGTGTCGCGAGGTCGTCGCGGCGGACAGCTCCCCGGCGGCCATCGAGGTCTGCGACGGCCGGGCCCGGGAGCTGGGCCTCGCCAACGCCCGGTTCCAGGTCGCCGACGTCACCCGGCTCGACCTGGAGCCGGCCTCGTTCGACTGGATCCTGAGCGTCACCTGCCTGATGTGCATCACCGATCCGAAGCAGCTCACCCAGACGCTGGGGCGCCTCCTGGGCTTGCTCCGGCCCGGGGGGCATCTGCTGCTGCTGGAGTACACCGGCACCCGGCGCCGCGACGCCATCGCCCTGAACCTGGCGCGCCAGGAGTGGCTCCAGGGAATCGACGCCACCGGCGGCCGGGTGGTCCGCTGGGTCGGCATCGACTGCGGGCCGCTGCGGTGGCTCATCATCAAGTACTACCGGCTGGTGCGGCTGGTGCCGTGGGCGGCGTTGCAGCGCCTCATGGAACGGCTGCCCATCGCTGTCCTGAGGCCGCTCGAGGCGACGGTGCCCCGACTGTGGCCCGGGATCGCCTGGTACTCGCTCATCGTGGCCCGGCGGCGGGAGGACGGTCCGCCGCCGGGCTCTTCGTCGCCACCACCAGGTGGGTGAGGGCGTACTTCCCGCCGTCGGGAAACAGCCGGTCCAGCCGCATGGCGAGCCGGTTGATCATCATCCTCAGCAGGGGCAGCGGGACGAGCCGGCGGAGGTGCGTGGCGGCGGCGGAGAACCGTCCTCCCACCGGGGTCAATCTCTCCACGGTGAACCCACTCTCCAGCAGCAACCGGCGGATCCCGTGGCCGGTGAACCTCAGGTAGTCGTGCTCGAAAGGAAGCACGTGGTACCCGAAGAACGGCGCCGTGAGAGCCAGCCATCCGCCGGCTCCCAGGACCCGGTGGAACTCCGCCAGCACCTGGTCCGGGTGGAGGAAGTGCAGCAGCGCCTCCGTGCACAGCACCGTGTCGAAGGAGGAATCCCGGAACGGAAGCCTGGCCACGTCGCAGGCGACGTCCAGCGCCGAGTAGTCGTACTCGCCCTCGCGGAGCCTCAGGTCGCAGGTGAGGTAGTCGGCGTCGGGGAAGTAGAGGGCGTAGAACGCCGAGCCGGCCGCGGCGTCGAGGATGCGCTGCCCCGGGCGGCCTCGGCTGGCCGCCACCTCCTCCACGAACCGGTTCACCTCCCGTCTACCGATGTCGGACCACTCCTGGACGAGCGTCGGCTTGCCCTTCCTCTGCCACCAGTAGAAACGCTCGTCGCGCCGCTGCTTCGAGCTGGAACCCGGTGAGTCAGGCATCGGCGGCGCTCCTCGGGGCCACCGGGCCGGACAGGCCCCGGCGCGATCGGCCCCCGTGGCGATGATCGACGGGACGCCCGGTCGCCCGGCTTCCGGTGAAAGGCCGCTGATCGGCGAGCTGGTCTCTCCGCGGGCCGAGCCGCCCCGGCGTCGTGGCCATTGTGCCGCATCCCCGCGTCCGAGGTCAAACGCGACTGTCCGGGCGTCGACGATCGAGCCCCGGACCGGCTGCGCCGGTGCCCTCGGGAGAAAGCCGAGAGGATCCGGACTCCGCTGTATCCCGACGCGTACGCCGTGGGCTACACTCGACGCTGCCGTGTCCAACTCCGAGACCGCCCCAGAACCACACCCGGCCCGCCGGCATGAGACCGAGCCCGGGGGCATCACCTACGACCGGTACCGGACCGCCAGGCTGCTCACGCGCCTGGTGCGGCGACTCTCGATCCGCACCGCCGTGGAGGTGCCGGCCGGCGGGGCCAAGGCGTGCCCGTCGCTGTACAGCCTGCCGCTGGCCCTGGCCGGCTGCCGGGTGGTGCTGGTGAACCCGTCCAGGCGCCCCCTGGCCCAGTGGACCCGGCTGGGGCTCGCCCACCTGGCCACATCGGTTCAGGCCCGGCCCGGAGCGCTCCCGTTCCCGGACGCCAGCTTCGACCTGGCCTGGAACTTCGTGACGCTGGGGTGGGAGGAGTCGATCGCGGCGCCGCTTCTCGAGATGGCCCGGGTGGCGCGGGCGGTGCTCCTGGTGCAGCAGAACGGGTACAACGTGGGCTACCCCTGGCACCGCCTCCTCCACCGGCTGTTCCGGATCCCCTGGGACCACGGCCAGACCCGCTACTTCTTCCCGGCGTGCGTCAAGGACGAGATGGAGAGAGCCGGCCTGTCCGGCATCGAGATCGGCCTGCTGGACCAGTGCCCGTGGCCCGATCCGCCGGGGTTCAGGGACCTCCGGCTGCACCTCTCGGGCCGGCGCCCCCACCCGGAGGACGAGGTGGACTGGACGGTCCCGGCGGTGGACCATCTGGCGGCCGGCGAGTTTCCGACCTGGATGCGGCTCCTGGGGGCGATCGAGGACCTCCCGGTGCCGCTGCTCTTTCGCTGGCCGGTGAACCACCTGTTCTACGCGCTGGGCTTCGCCGGGGGCAGGAGCCCCCTGGCCCGGTAGTCCTCCAGCGCCGACCGGAGAAGGTCCTCCAGCCCGGTGTGCCGTGGTGCGAATCCCAGGATTCGCTTTGCCCTGTCGATGGAGACCACCCGGTCCTGGCGGAACGCCCTGAGCTTCTGCCGGGTCAGCGGCGGGGCCACCGGCACGATCGAACCGAGCGCCTCGAAGAGCGGCGCGGCCAGGTCGGCCACCCAGGCGGGACAGTAGACTGTCCCGCTGGTGGCTCCGGATAAGCGGGCCAGGGCCGATAGAATCTCGCCGAAGCTGTAGCATTCGCCGGACGAGATCAGGTAGGTCTCCCCGGCGGGACCGACGCTCGAAGCCAGCTCGAGGGCGTCGCAGAGGTCGTCCACGTGGACCAGCGGGAGCCGCTGGGTGAGGTCCGAACCGAAGGTGGGAAACCGGTTCCTGGCGGCGAGCCTGGCCATCTTCAGCAGATGGGTCTTGTCGTTGCCGGGCCCGACCGTGATCGGCGGTCTCACCACGACCAGCGGCAGCTTCTCCCGGGTCGAGAGGGCCAGCAGGCCGCGGTCGGCCTCGTACTTGGTCCGGTGGTAGAGCGTGTCCGGCGCCGCCGCCGTCTCCTCCGTGATCGAGGGGCTGTCGGCCAGGCCGTACACGCCCACGGTGGAGACCTGGACGAACCGGCGCGCCCCCGCGGCCAGGGCGTCCCTGCCCAGCGCCACGGCGCCGTCCACGTTGACCCGGACGGTGTAGGCCTCGGCCTCCCGGCCCCGACCCGATGGCTCCCCGAGCAGGGCGGCGACGTTGTAGACGACGGAGCAGCCGGCGGACGCGCCGGTCAGGCTCGCCGGGTTCGACAGGTCTCCGGAGAACGGCTCCACGCCGGCCGGCAGCCGGGATTCGCTCCCGGGTCTGACCAGCCCCCTCACGGGCACGCCCCGGGCCACGAGCCTGCGGGCCAGGGTCGACCCGATGAACCCGGTGGCGCCTGTGATGAGCACCCGTTCGGTCGGCATGGGAGGGAGCGCGGTCGATCTCGTCGATGGACGAGATCGCATGTTCTCACCGGGCAGGGGCCGCTGTCGACAGGTCTTTCCGCCCAAGACCCGGCGCCTCGCCGGATCCGAGTCGCAAGACCCGGCGCCTCGCCGGGTCCGAGTCGCGCCCCCGAGCGCGACCTCAATCCGGATCCCTTCCTCTTTCTTCTCTCCCCCGAGCGCGACCTCAATCCGGATCCCTTCCTCTATTATTCATGTATTCATGAATCCCCGCATCCAGGCCGACCGCCGCCGACCCGCCGGTTCTGCTACACTGTCAGGGAGCGCCGTGACAGCACCAGAGACCACCGTCGATCGAGCGCGCCTGCGGTTCGCCCTGCTGGGGCCCGGGTATCCGCACCGCGGCGGGATCGCCCAGTACACCACCCTGCTCCACCAGGAGCTGGCGTCCTGCCACGAGGTCCGCCATTTCTCCCTGACCCGGCAGTACCCGTCGCTGCTGTTCCCCGGCAAGACCCAGCTGGACGAGAGCTGTCAAGCCATCGCGGCCCCCACGATCCCCTGTCTCGACTCGATGAACCCGTTCACCTGGTTCTCCACGGCCGGTCTCATCCGCGAGTTCGCCCCGGACCTGACGGTGCTCATGTGGTGGCAGCCGTTCTTCGGCCCGTCGCTGGGCACGGTCTCCCGGCTCCTGGAGCGCCGCGGCCTCCCCACGGCGTTCCTGTGCCACAACGTGGCGCCGCACGAGGGGTCGCTGGTGGATCGGCTGCTGACCCGGTGGGCGTTCGCCCGGGCCCGGGCGTTCGTTCTCCACGCGGAGGTGGATCGAGCGGCGCTGGGCGAGCTCCGCCAGGGTGCTGCCGTGGTGGTGAACCCGCACCCGGCGTACGAGCAGTTCATCCCGGGCCGGCGCATCGACCAGCTCGAGGCGCGCCGGCGCCTGGGCCTCCGGGGATCCCGGGTGCTGCTCTTCTTCGGGCTCATCCGGGCGTACAAGGGGGTCAGAACGCTGTTGACCGCGTTCGCCCGGCTGGCCGGCGACCCGGAGCTGGAGCTGGTGGTGGCCGGGGAGTGCTACGAGCCCGAGGGGGAGTACCGGCGACTCATCGAGGAGCTGGGGATCGTCTCCCGGGTGCGGTTCGTGAACCGGTTCATCCCCAACGAGGAGGTGGCGCCCTACTTCGCCGCCTGCGACCTGGTGGTGCTGCCGTACCACACGGCGAGCCAGTCCGGGGTGGTGCAGATCGCCTACGCCATGGAGCGGCCGGTCCTTGCGACCCGGGTCGGCGGCCTGCCCGAGGTGATCTTCGAGGGCGAGACCGGCCTCCTGGTGCCGCCCCTGGACGCCGACGCCCTGGCCGGGGCGGTCCGGGAGTTCTTCGCCCGCGGCGGGCTCGAGACGTTCCGGCAGGGCATCGCGGCGCGGCGGGACCTGTTCGCCTGGAGCCGGATGCGCCGGAAGCTGGAGACGCTGGCCGGGGGGTGTCGCTGATGGGCGAGCCCGAGGGGGCTTGGGGGGCCTGATGACCTGCGGCCGGCGCTCGAGTCGAGGCGCCGCCGGACCGAGTCGTCTCTGGAGGGCTCTTGAAACCGCTGACTGGAACCGACGCCCTGATCCTCTGTGGCGGCCTGGGAACGCGGATCCGATCGGTCCTCGGCGACAGGCCCAAGGTGCTGGCGCCGATCGAGGGCGTCCCCTTCTTGACGCTGATGCTCGCCTCGCTGGCCGAGCAGGGGCTGACCCGGGCGGTGCTCTGTCTGGGGTTCGGCAGCCAGGCGGTCCTGGAGTTCCTCCGATCGAGTCCGCCCCGAGGGATCGAGATCGCCACCTCCGTGGAGAGCGAGCCGCTGGGAACCGGCGGCGCCCTGAGGCTTGCGCTGCCGCTCATGACCACGGGGACGATCCTGGTGCTGAACGGGGACACGTTCCTCGACCTGGACTGGAAAGCGTTCGTCGCCTTCCACGAGAACGGCCGTGCCGGGCTCACGGTGGCCATCTCCCGGGTGGCTGACCGGTCGCGGTTCGGCACCGTGGAGACCGACGAGGCCGGGGCGGTCGTCCGGCTCGCCGAGAAGGAGCCGGGGCGGTCCGACCCGGGCTGGGTCTCCGCCGGCGTCTACCTGGTGGGACGCTCCCTGGTGGAAGAGCTGCCGGCCGGCCGGTCCCTCTCGCTGGAGCGCGACGTGATGCCGCTGTGGATCGGGAAGGGGCTCTACGCCTACCGGGGTGTGAGGGCGTTCCTCGACATCGGCACCCCGGAGAGCTACCGTGGCGCCAGCCTCTCGTGGCTCACGGGGAGCCGGCCGGGGGGCCGTTGAAGCCAGGGAGGCGGCCTTGCCTCGCCGGAGCCGACGAGCCCGCCGGAGGCGCCGGACCTGGCCACGGGCCGCCGGGCTGGCGATCGCCGCGGCATCAGGGGCGCTGCTGGCCGATCTCGACCACACCCTGGCCCAGGCGCCACCGATCGGCCACTCGGAAACCTGCCATGTCCCCTTTATCCAGTCGGGATCAGCGCGAGGGGGATGGGCGCGAAGAAGCGGTCGGCGAGGGGGAGGTCGCGGGGCGGGCCGAAAGCGAGAGCGACTTCTTGGCCCACTCCTCGGCCAGCCGCTGGGCCTCGGTGATCTGCGCGGGGGTGAGCTGCGTCTCGAGCTCCTGGCGCTTGCGGCCGATCGCCTCGGTGCTGCCCTCGAAGAACCGATCCGAAGGGTCGAGCGAGGAGAGCATGCGGGCCGACAGGACCGTCATCTGCTCGGCGAGCAGCATGCAGACATAGGCGCGCACCGGGTCGCGCGGGGAACCTCTTCCGGTCTCGTAGATTCGGGAGAGCGCGATCAGGCCACCAGAGCCAAGGCGATCCGCGGACCGCTGGTAGTACTTCTTGGCTTCCTCGAGGCTCGGCGCCACGCCCAGGCCTCGCTCGTGCATCTCGCCCAGCCGGTAGAGTGCGTCCAGATCGTTCTTCTCGGCCGCCTTGCGAAACCACTTCAGAGCGTCCGCGTAGCTCTGAGGGACTCCCCGGCCCTTGAAGTGAAGTTCCCCCAGCTTGGCCTGGTCCACCTCGTCGCCGGTGTCGGCCTGTTTCCTGAGAGCCTCCACCTCCGCCGGTGTGGGCACCTTGGCGGGCTCGGGAGTGGCGCGAGATCCCATGCAGCCCACCACCGCGCAGGCGGCGAGCGCCAACAGGAGCCAGGTCGAGCGAGCCATCGGAGTCGTGCTGGGCATGCGTCCACGATAGAGCGCCGCGGCGCTCGACGTCAACGTGCAGCGCCACGTCGGGTGCGACCGCAGCCGGGCCCTTTCCCCCCCCAGGGGCTCTCGATCCACGGCGCAGTCCGCTCACGGCCAGAGCCTCGCGAAACGCCCGGAGGATCCCGGGACCCCCTGTCCCGTATCGCGTCCGCCGAGTGACGAGTAGTATACTTGTCGCATACTAGTACAGGTCGTGTGAGCTCTGCAAAGGGCCCGCGGACGCGGGAGCCCATGTCCGCCGGGTGGGTCCACGATCTCCGTGCCTGACCGGCCAGAACGGTCCTCGCTCTCGACTCTGGCCAAAGCGAAGCGATGGGCGAAGGAAAGAGCTACGCCTTTCCCCAGTCACATACCTCTGCCCGCAGCTGTTGCGTCAGCTTTCGCTGATCATCGCCTTCGCAGACAAAGTAGAGCCTGAACGCCTGGTAGAAGCGCCCAGAGCAGACATTCAGCAGGCTGTGCGGGATGTCGACGAGCGATGTCGGTTCCAGGTTCTTCGGGAGGAAGACCTTGATCGCCTCGTCCTCCACTTCAGCAGGAAGCTCCCTCGCCTGCTTGGTGGTCATTCGGGCACTTCGTTCCTCCAGCTTCAGGGGTTTGGTCTGGCAGAGCAGGAACAGCCCAACGGGGACCCGATGCCTCTTTGCGAGATCCTTCAGGGAGCCTCGCGCATGCGTCAGAAATGTCGCCCCGGCATGATGCGCACTGCTTTCCTCCTCGAAGACCTGCACCTCCTTGAGAAGCTTCGGTGGCCGGCGCGTCAGGATGCACCGGGCAAGCCCTTTGATGACGCGATCCTTGTCTCGCGAGGCGGCATCAACCAGTGAATCCACCAAGGCGTCGGTGAAGCCAACCAACTCTTGTGAGCCGACGATATCCAGCACGGCCTTTCCGTCCCGTGGGAGGGACGAATAGCGGCTACCTTTGGTGTCCCGCAATCGTCTTAGCAACTGACGGCAGGCCTCCTCCATCCCGAAGGTCGTCTTGTGGTAGTAGACGGCACGGTGCATGAAGAAGCGGGCAAACAAGTACTGTTCTGCGGCAGGCATGGCCTTGGCTGCCACCCCGAGCATCCCCGTCTTGCTGATTTGCAGGGAGTTCAGGAGGTAGTTGACATCAATGTTGCCATAGGGGACGCCCACCGCCCGGGAATCCCGTTGCAGGTAATCCACCCGGTCCATGTCGAAGCTGCTGTGCAAGAGCTTGCTCAGTTGCGGGTCGGTGGCTGTTCGGGCGAATAGACCAGCGACGTCCTTCGCCCGCTCCGCACTCCCGATTGCCTTGATGAGTTCCTTCTGCCGGGTGACGATCTCGACGCCGAGGCGTTCATGGGAAGGGTACGTTGACCGGGCAATCTTGAGCGTGCGCGTCCCCCCGGCCGGGACGTCGACCTCTTCGTCGGTCAGCGTGACATCATCCACCCTCTCCATCAGATGCGAATACGGGTAGTGGCCGACATCGTGGAGCAGGGCCGCAAGTCTGAGATTCTCGCGCGCCTGCAGCGACAGTGAGTAGTTGTTGCGGTCAACTGCATCCAGGATCTTGGCCATGATGCCCAACGTGCCGAGGGAGTGGGCGAAGCGCGTGTGGGTTGCGTTGGGGTAGGTGATCTGCGCCATGCCCAGTTGCTTGAGGTTCCTCAATCGCTGGAAGGCGGCAGTATCGAGAACCCGCCATTCGCGTTCGGTCAGGTGAATGTCGCCGTGAACCGAGTCAACGATGAGTTTGGCTGGGACCAGATCAGGAGAGGAACTCATGGGCCGACAGCTCCCTTAGCGCATCGG
Organism: Candidatus Rifleibacteriota bacterium; assembly: GCA_016213885.1. Classification (GTDB taxonomy): domain Bacteria; phylum Muiribacteriota; class UBA6191; order JACPRK01; family JACQZM01; genus JACQZM01. The sequence goes on from JACQZM010000681.1 coordinate 8,686, forward strand.
CGACTTCCTGATCGGTGAACTGCTTGTCAAACCGGCGCAGGGCCTTGCCGATCTCCTTGGGCTCGCGCCCCGCTATCTCGCCCCGGCGTACAAGGAAATGCACGGATGCGAGCAGCTCCAGCTTCTTGGCGCGCTGGGCTTTGTTCTCAGTTGTCGGCAACAATCTGCGCACTCTTCGCAATCTCTTCAGCGACCCCGAATCCAGCTGCCATCCGGTCGCCTCACCGACTCCGGCGAGCAAGGCAAACCCATCTTCGGCGACGGCGGGGCAAAACGGCCCACGCAGGTACCAACGATAGTAGTAGCCGAGATCGACTCCCGCCTCCTGCGCAAGATAGATGGCCTTCTGGAGGATCAGACGGTCATCGAACGAGCCGAGGTCAACGGAAAGCCCCAGCCCATCCAATACCAGTTTCAAGGCTACTTGTCGCCGATCCATGGTCATGCTCCTGTTCGGTGTCCGCTGGTCATCTTACCTGCCTCTCGACCCAGAGGCAACAAGCATGGGACATTTCTTCGGGAGGGGCACTTGTGGCGCTCGGTCCTGGTCCGTCTGCGTGCGACGAGCGCAGGTGGTGTAGCCGGAGGCGCGGGTGCCCACGAGCTGCTGGGGTTCACCAACGAGGGAGGCGCTCCTCAAGCGCCCGGCTTGCTCGGTCACAGTACGGTCGCCGAGGCCGCTGCCCGAGTCCAGAGCCCTAGCCTGAGATTTGACGGTTCTCAATGAAACCCTTGTCATGAGAAGAAAAGCGGGCCTCCAACTCGTAGAAGGTGGTGACCAAAACAATCACCCGCGAGGAGGAGACCCGTGGCCCATTGTAGTCGAATTATCCCGCAACGTAAA